>NZ_JACKSY010000011.1:0-43839 GCF_025821985.1 Mycobacterium timonense
CGGGCGGCCAGTCCTTTCAAGCCGCACCATCAGGCCGGCAAGAGCGATGCAGCCTCACCCGCCCCACCCGGGGTCACAGCACAACGTAACAACACGAAGTAACTGCACCTACGAACTTAAGGACCGTGTGATGGGATCGCGGAGCAAGATCGAATGGACCGATTCGACGTGGCCGGTGGTCACCGGATGCACCGCCCTGTCGGCCGGGTGCGACAACTGCTACGCCGCCAACCATGCGCGCCGCTTCGCCGGAACCAAGGCCTGGCCCAACGGCTTTGACGTCACGCTGTGGCCGGAGCGGCTCGATCAGCCGATGCGGTGGCGGGCGCCGCGCAAGGTGTTCGTCTGCTCCACCGCAGACCTTTTCCACGACAAGGTCCCCGATGAGTACATCGCGCACGTGTTCGCAGTGATGCAGAGCTGCGCCACGCATACGTTCCAAGTTCTGACCAAGCGGCACGGCCGGATGCGTGCCCTACTCAACAGCGCCGCGTTCTGGTCGGCTGTGACCGACTTCGGCGAGCACGTCATGGCGCAGCGGCCCTCGCGCGAGCAGTACTTGCCCAATCATGGCCAGCAGCACGGGTTTCTGCCGAATGTGTGGCTCGGTGTGAGCGTGGAGAACCAGCACTGGGCCGACATCCGGATCCCTGCGCTGCTGGACACTCCGGCCGCGGTGCGCTACCTGTCGCTGGAGCCATTGCTCGAACCAGTCGAGCTGCGTCGCGCTCTGCGCAAATGGGTTCCGCCGCAGGATCATCCGGCCTGGGACGGGCAACGTCTGCGGGTGCGGGAGGTGCTGCACTGGGTCATCGCCGGCGGCGAATCCGGGCCGCGAGCCCGTCCCTTGCACCCGGACTGGGTGCGGGCCGTGCGCGACGACTGCGTCGCGGCGGGCATCGCGTTTCACTTCAAGCAGTTCGGCGAGTACCTGCCCGTAGCAGTCACCGATGACGAGGACTTCGCGTTCGGCCGCGCCTACGACCATCCCTTAGGCGGGCGCATGTCGCCGACGGTGCGTGTCAAGGCCGCGGGCGCGGCGACGATGCGCGGAGCCACCACGCGGCTGCTCGAACCCGGCGAGCGGACCCGCAATACGGTGCTGCTCGACCGCAACACCATCGCGGTGCGGGTCGGGAAGCGTCGTGCCGGGCGGACCCTCGACGGGCGGATCTGGGATCAGTACCCGCAGAGCGTGACGGAAACCGCGCTCACCGCCGGTACTAGCCAGGTAGAGGCATCCACCACTCTTCTGGAGGCGCAGTCATGATCACCGAGGCGCTCAGCAACGCCGAACGCTCACAACGCGGGCTGTACTACCAGCCCGAGCCGATGACGCCGGTGACCATGACGGTCGGGCAGCGGGTCAAGCTCGACCACGAACGGCAGTTGTGGACGGTGCGGGGCGTGGCCGGTGAGGACGTCGCGGTGCTCACGCGCCAAGCGCCGTTTCGGCGCCGCGGCGCTTTGGAGTACACGGTGCTCGATTGGCGGGCAGGGGTGCGCGGGCCGGTCAACGTGATCGGACAAGGTTGGGACGTCGACACCGACGAACAGTGTCAGCAATTGGCCGACCTGGTGCGTGCAGGGAAATGGTCTGTGACAGTGCGTAACTGGCTCCCGATCGACGTCACCGAAGTGAGGTAGGACGGCGATGACGGTTACCCGTGACTCCTCGGCGATGAGGGCAAGCGAGCTGCTCTGTCGGCTGCGCCGGCACTACATCGAACCTTCGCGGCGGCTGCCGGGTGGGATCTTCGTGCCCGAGGTCGGGATGAACGGTGGCTATGGCGCCGGGCGCCGCTGCGACGCGGTGTACGTCGGATTCACCACCACCAGTGGGCGGCAGTTGATCGGTCATGAGATCAAGGTGTCGCGGTCGGACTGGGTTGCTGAGCTGGGTCGCAAGAACGGTAAGGCCGACGCCTGGGCCGACCAGTGCGATCAGTGGTGGCTGGTCGTGTCGGACCCGGGCATCGTGCGCGACGGTGAATTGCCCGAAGGTTGGGGACTGATGTCGCCGGGGCGCTCAGTGACCCGCATGACCGTGCACCAGGCCGCCGCCCCTAAGGCCGATCACCAGCCGTCCTGGGATGCGGTGCGGTCAGTGTTTGCGCGCTACGACACCCTGCGTGCGGAGGCCTTGGACGCCGAGAAGGTGGCGGCGCGTGCCGCGGCCCAGCAGAAGGCCAATGACGAAGCCGCCGCGGCGTTGGCGCGGCGCATCGCCGCGCTGCCTGATGTGACCGAGTTGCAGCAGCAGCTGGCACTCGTCCGTGAGGCGCTGGGTGCGCCGATCGACTGGACGTCGGCGAACAAGCCGCCGCGGCCGGGAGCGATCGGGCTGCAGGCCCTACGGGAGATCGCCGGGCTGGTCGCTGCCCACGGGGATCTCGCTCGAGTGGCTCACCGCATCACCGAGGGTTATGCGAATCCTGCCGCGGCCGCGCACAAGGCGGTCGCCGACCTGTCGGCCGCGCTCGACGGTGTGACCGCCGCCGCAGCCGCGCTGCGCGAACAAGGTTGTGCCACAGCGCATGTCGAGGCGTCAGCGTAGAGGGGAAGGGGTGGCGGTCGTGGTCGAGATTGCTCAGGGACCGCGGTGTCGCGATGTCAACCTCACGATGGACGACGGTGTGGTCCTGGCGGTGCGCGACCTTGGCGGGCCCGACGCGGTGCACACCGTGGTGTTCCTGCATGGGTTGTGCCTGTCGCAGGTGTGCTGGGCGCGCCAAATCGACTACCTGGTGGATCGTTACGGGCCCGCGGTGCGGATCATCAGCTACGACCACCGCGGGCATGGCCGCTCCGGGCAAGCGCCGATGCGCAGTTATCGGATCGAGCGGTTGGCCGAGGATCTGGCCGCCGTGCTGGCCGGGTTGCAGGTCTCAGGGTCGGTGACCTTGGTGGGTCATTCCATGGGCGGGATGGCCGCGCTGGGCTATCTCGGGCTGGACCGCCGGCCGGTCGAACCGGCGGGGTTGGTGCTTGTTGCCACCGCGGCCGGCAAGCTGTGTCACCGCGGGCTGGGACGGATGTTGAGGACACCGGCGACCGCAGCGCTGTTCGGTGTCGTCGACCGGGCTCCGCAGATCGCGCTCACGGCGATGGTCGGTCCGCTGTGTTCGGCTCTGGGCCGCTGTCGGCGCCCGGCGTCGGCGGTGACGGTGGCCGCGGTGGCTGCGGATGCGTTGGCGGCGGTGTCGGTGGCCACCGCCGTGGGGTTCCTGCCGGCGCTTCGTGACTACGACCAGTACCCGATGCTGGCCACCATCCGGGCCCGCACGGTCGTGCTCAGCGGTGGGGCCGATCCGTTGACTCCGGCGGCGCACGGCCGGGACCTCGCGGCGGCGATCCCGGGTGCCGAGCACGTCGAGATTCCGGCGGCGGGCCACATGCTTCCGCTGGAGGCGCCACAGGTCGTGCATCAGGCCATCCGGAGGGCGATCGCCATCGATACCTCCAGTTGCGGCGTCGACCGGCGGGCCGCGGTGCCGGTGCTGGCCGGGGTGGCGTCATGACCGTCTACATCGACGACGCCCGGATCCCGGCGCGGGTCGGGCGACACGACACCACGTGGTCGCACCTGTTCGCCGACACCCAGGAGGAGTTGCACGCCTTCGCGGCGCGGCTTGGGTTGCGGCGCAGCTGGTTTCAAGACCCGGTCAAGACTGGTAAACCCAGGGCGCGGTCAGGAAGCCGGGCCGCGCAGAACTGGCACTACGACGTGACTGAGGGCAAGCGCCGCCAGGCGGTCGCGCTCGGTGCGGTCGAGGTGGGCTGGCGCGACGCCGTGGCCATCATCGACGCCGCTACCGCGCCGAGTTGGAGACCGGTGTGCAGGAGACCCTGGTGTGAGCGTCGCCGACCTGCACGGCAGCAGCTGCGCGTGGCGTTCGAGGCGTGGCGCGATGGGCTGGTGTCGCCGCGGGCGATCACCGCGGCCCTGGACATGCGGGCGCTCTACGGTCCTGAGGTCGACCGCGCCTGCGGGGTGGAGGAGCCTGCGGTCGATCAGTGGGAAGCCGCACAGCTGTATCCGAGCTGGGAGCAACTGCAGGCGTTGGCGCGGCTCACCGGTTTCGCGGTCGACTTCTTCACCCGCGCCCATGACGTCGAGGTCGCCGGCGGATTCCTGTGCGAGCGCAGTGGCCGTGGGCGCGGGTGTCGTCAGTTGTCGGCGCCGCGGGGACCGAAGCAGTTCTCCCGAGAGGTGGTCGCGGCGACCGCGGGGACTCGCTGGCACGTCGTCACGCTGTTCTGACCGGCATGAATGACACGTCCCCGGGGTGGGTCGCGCCGACGGTCACCGCTTGGGGGGAGTTAATGCGGGTCAACGGATACGGGAGAGATCAAACATGTCAATCGACTCGGTGCTCGCTGGGCACGGCGACCCCATTGTGCTGGTGGCGCTGGGTGCCATTGGGATGGTCGTCGCCCTCGCGCTGTTGCGATTCGTTCGACGCGTCCGGCGGATGATCTGGACTGCGGCAGTATTGGCAGCAGCCAGCGGCGCCGGTGCCAGCGGCAGCTGGGCCGTCCTCGACGCGTTGAAAATCTGGCACTAAGAGCACCAAGGGGAGTCGCATGGATGGCAACTGGTTCGCCCGTGGCAGCGGCGGCCCGGGTGGCGCTGAAAGCCCGAGGTTGCCGATTGGGCACTGCGGCGCCGGCGCCCCGGCCGTGGCCGGTGCGTCGTTTCACTGCCGCCAAAGAAGGTCGACGTCCCAACTGGGAAGACATCGTCGAGGTGCTCGACGGAGATGGCGACCGCCTGTTTCGAGATATTGAAGACGCCCACGACCAGGCCCTGTGGCTTGTCACCGAGCAGTGGGTCGACGTCAAGGCCGCAGGACTCAAGCCCGGTGCACGAGCCAAAAGCGCGTGGAGGCATAGCCAGGCGCGCCGTGCCCACAAGAGCGACATCGACGCCGCCGCGCAAATTGCTGAAGCGGCAGACGCAGCTCGCTGAGCGGCGGTAGGCCCCTCGCGCCGAGAGTGGCACAGCGGGCCAGGGGACGTGGCATCGCCGCTGCTAGGAGGCGCGTTGTGGGCCAATTCTGAGATGAGGTGACGGAAAACGCGCTGTGCGTCGGTACTTCATAGGTGTACCTGCCAGAGACACCTGAAGGAGGCGCAACGGTGTGCCGATCGACCCAACATGGTGGCCGGCGTTGCCCCGGCTGCGGAAGCTATGGCGCCGCGGCCAAAGCGAACGGCAATCGACGGCTGGGCAGGCTGGCCCGCAAGAAAGTGGTCGATCACCTCACCGAGCAAGGCTTGGTCGCCACCGCCAAGGCGATCCTGGCCGCACCCCCGAGCGTCCTACCGGAATTCATGAAGGCGATGGGCATCGAGGAATCGGTGCTCGGTGACACCCCGATGCCCAGCACCCACTCCAACCCACCCTCGGCGGGGCTGCTGATCGCTGCTGCCAAGGCCGAGCAGGACGCACTGGCCGGCCCGCAGATCTCCCCGGAGGAGCACGCCCTGGAGCAAGCGCAGGAGGCGCTCGCCGCGGCGGAGAAGGCCGTCGACGACGGCCGCAAGGCCGTGCAGCGGGCCCAGGCGCGCCGCCGCAAGCTGGTCAAGGAGTTGGGCTCGGCAGAAGGGGACTCGCTGACGAGCGAGCAGCTCGCGCAGCTCGCGCAAGCCGGTGAGGAGATCGACGCGGCCAAGGCGGCCTATGAGCAGGCCAAGCTCGCAGTCCCGTTGGCAGCCGATGACGTGGTGGCCGCGAAGTACGGGGTGGCCACCACTCTGCCGGCGGAGGAGCGCGACGAGTACTGCGCCAATCTCAGCGGCGAGGACGTCGAGGCGTTGGCGCGGTCGTTGAACCGGTCGGTGGTGGCCGAGGCGGCCGGGGCGCTGGATGCGGGGCCGCAGCCGGCGCTGTTGGCCGGGGCGGTGCGCGACACCTCGATTTACATTCCGGGCAAGTTCCTGATGGAGACCGGATCCGGCGCGGTCGAGGTCGAGGGACGTCTGCTCGACGGCGGCACGGCGATCCACCGCCGAGGATCTGGTGACTTCCTGATCTTGCAGAAGCGCGACGGGGTGTATCACGGTGTGGCCGCTGCCGGGGGGAAGTCCGCCGCGCTGAATAAGGCCAGCCGCATTCCAATGCTGGCTGAGCTGCCGGCGCTTCCCGAAGGTGCCAGCGACACCGAGGTTCAAGCCCACCACATCAAGTCTCAGGTGTTGATGCAGCTGGCAGGGCAGGCCGCAGAACATCATTGGAGCGGCGAGCAGCATCAAAGCTTCATTGACGACCGGATGGGCGAGGCCCGCGACAAGCTGGTCGAGGCCGTGGGCGCTGGGCCGGTGCGCGCCGACATCTACGACGCGACCAAGCGGCACAAGAAGGTTGTGCGCGAGAAGGCGGCCGTGGCTGCCGGGGAGGCGGCCCGTGCTGAGGCGCTGGCTGCCGGCAAGGGGGCCGCGGCCGCGCAGGAGGCCTACGTCGCTGCGCATCGCCGGGCGCTGGGCACGCTGACGCGCGGCGGCGGGGTCATCCCGCACTTCGACCACAAGATCCCGCCGGACAGCCTCGGCGTGGAAAAGCACAAGGCGTTGTGGCGCAGCGGGATTCGGGCGTGGGGCAAGGAGACGGTCGACGACTATGCGGTGATCGCCCAGCGGGTGGGCAACCTCAAGGCGTGGGGATTCTCCATGAGCGGGCCGGGGGTCAAGACGTCGAGCATCAGCGAGCTGACGGCGGCGAACGCGGCGTTCGTGCAGAAGTCGCTCGACAGCAAGGAGCGGTCGGCGTTGACGACCTACACCGGTGGCAGTTATACCGCGATTAACGCGGCGATCTGCGGGCGTGACGGTGCGACGCCGTCGGGGTCGATTAAGACGGTGGTCTCGGGGATCGAGTCGGCGTTCGACAAGTTCCGCGAGCACAACCCGAACATGTCGCCGATGACGGTGGTGCGGGGGACCAAGGTGCCCAGCGGGTGGAAGGGAACGCCGGCTGAGTACATCGACGCGGTGTTCAGCGTCGGTGCGCGCATGGAGGTGGGGAAGGTGACTAGCACGACCACCAGGCAGTCCACGGCCTCAGCGTTCGCCGGGCATCCGCCCTACTACATGGTGGTGCGCACCCGAGAGGGGTTGCCGGTCAAGAGCATCTCCAACTTCTCCGGGGAGGACGAGGTGATTCTGCCGATGGGCTCGCAGCTGCGGTGCGTGCACGTCGAGCACAACGGGATCGCCGGTAAGCCGACGGTCTACCTAGTGGGCGAGGATCTGGTCGCCGAGGCTGAAGACAGCGGCGTCGGTGGCTGGAAGAAGGCCGGCTGATGAACCGGCGGCACGTCTCGGCGCTGAGCAGCGGGAATAGCATGTCCCCACGCGGCGTTGGCCGGCGGCGGATGGGTGCAGGAAGGGGCTGACATGGCGTTGACCAGAGCGCAGATTGACGAGATTCAGCAGCGGCTGGACGAAGGCATGACCCCGGAGGCGATCGCCGACTCCCTCGGCAGATTGGCCGACCTCGACGAACTGGACATCGTGACAATCAGGTCCACTGCCTATGACTTGGTCAACGGGGAGCCCGTCCGCGCGGTCGACGATTAGCTGTGCTCGCGACGGACGTGGGGACGTGTCATCGGCCCTGCTCAGAAGGGGTGCGGTGAGCGAGTGATGCGCCAGAAGCCAGGGTTGATCGTCTGTGCCAGCTCGGCGAGGTCGTCGACGAACGCCTCCGCGTCGGAAGCCCTCGACGCGGATAGTCAGGTAGTCGTTGCCACCACGAATGGACGTGGTGGCGGCGCCGGGGCGCGGGGTCCACGCCGCGGCGGTCAGCGTATTGACGCGGGCCAGGTCGTCGTCGGTTTCAGGATCGCCGGTTGCAACCGACAGGTAGCGGACTCCGCGGGTGAGGTCTTCGGCTTCGGCCACCAGTGAGGCGACCGCCAGCCGCTCGAGCAGGCCGGTGCGCTCGTCAGCGGCCACGCTGTTCAGGTGTGTGTCCTCGTGTGGGTCTGTCATCGGCTTTCTCACCTCCGGTGGCGGTCGGTTCGTTGAAATCTTGCCCGGCGCGGCGGCCGAAAAGGATGTGCCGCGCCGAGGCTGAATGCACTTTCCCCCATCGCTGTCATGACTGCCGAAAACTTGTAGCGACGGTCTATTTAGGGGCGGTGACGTGCCGATATAACTCGAAGCAGCGATGCGGCACGGCATTAAAAAACTTACCAAGGGTGGTGAAGTTTCCGAATGTGGGTTAATCTGGCCGTGCCAAAGACACCTTCACTGGAAGGGAAACCATGCTTCGTCGTACTCCGGCCTTACCGATTGCGGAGGCCTTCTGATGTGCCGATCCCTCAAGGACGGAACTCGTCGCCGCTGCCCGAGTTGCACCAGCTATCCGGCCGCCGCCCGCGCCAACGGCAACCGCCGACAGGGCCGCCTCGCCCGGCGCAAGGTCGTCGACCACCTCAACGGCATCGGCCTGACGAAGACCGCCAACGCTGTCTTGGCCGCCCCGCCCAGCATGCTGGCGCCGTTCCTGGCGGCACTAGACATCGATCCGGCGATCCTCGGCGATGTTCCGTTGCCAGGCACCGGGCCCAGGGGCAGTGACGCCGCGGCGCTGATCCAGCAAGCCACATCCGAACGGGCACAACAGCATCAGCGTGCACAGGCCACCGCCGCGGCAGCCTCGACGGCGGCCGCGCCGCAGCGGGCGCGCCGCGCCGCTGCGGTCCCGGTCCACGCCGGTGCGGCCGCCAGGCTAGCGCGGGCCCTGGCCAACCGACGCGGCGCCGGTGCGCCCCGCCGGCCCGGTGCCGCACCGGCAGCGGCCAACGTGCCGAATTGCCGAACCAACATCGGCGTCATCTCCGCGTGGGAGAACCGCGCTGAGGAGGTCTTCGCCGCCGGCGGCAACAAGACCCAGTGCCGGGTTGCCTGCGCGGAAGCCGAGATGCTGTGCAAGGGCTGCCCGTTGATGGAGTCCTGCGCTCAAGAAGCCAAGGCAAGCCACTACACCGGGATCGCCGGCGGCCGCATTTTCGTCAACGGTCGGCACCGGTTGACCCCGTCGAGCCCAACTAGGATCGTCGCATAACTGCACGTCTACGGCGTGCAGTTATCAGTTGGGGCGTAGAGGGGCTGGGTAGCGTGACAGCAGGGGTCGGACTGAAACCACTCGACGTGTTCGTGCTGGGGTTGAGGTACCTGCGTAACAGTCAGACCGCTGAGGCCCGCGAGGCGTTTCGCCAAGCCGTGCAGGCCGATCCCTCGATGTGCGACGCCTGGCTGGGCAGGGTGGCCACGGGTGAAAAGGCCCTCGACGTCGCCGCCGGCGCCTACCAGTCGGTGTCCAACCTGGGGGCCGCGCTCAAGACCGCGCAGATGACCGTCGCGGACTTGAACGTCGTCACGTCGATGACCCTCGGATCGTTCGCCCTGGGCATGCCGACCCACACCCGTATCCACGTGGCGATCGCCTACGCCGCGGCCCTGGCCGAGGCGCAGCCCCCGCAGCTGGCCAGAGCCGACGAGGTCATCACTCGAGAAGCGCGCCTACCGAACGTCTCCACGCTGGACTTGGACCTGCTGGACTACGTGCGGTTGGGTCTTCTGGGTCTGGCGCGGCGCTGGCCCGACGTGCTGAGCTTTGAGGGCAAGCAGCAATGGCGCTCCCAAGACAACGTTGAATTCGTCAAGCTGCTCAACGCCGGCATGCTGGTGTGGAAGGTGTGGGCGCTGGTCGGCACAGGCAATCCCGCCGAAGCCCAGCGGTACGCCGAAAGTGGTTTGAACACCGGCGGATTGCCTAACGAGGTCCACGCCAAGCTGCGGTTGGGTCGCGGCTACGCGCTGCGCGCCCAAGGGCAGCGCGATGAGGCCATGCAGGCGTTCAAGGAGCTGCAGGCCTGGATGAACCTGCCCGAGGTCCAGGAGGCCATCGACGATCCGGAGAAGACGGTCGAGATCGTCACCGCGTCCTCACTGGCGACGCGGTCGGACCCGTGGGATCCGGAGTCGGGGAGCTCGGCGGCGACGCTGGAGGTGGAAGCCCGCGAGAAGAGACGTGAAAGCGTGCGCGCCGACGCGATGACGTTGCTGGACAAGCAAATCGGCATGAACGCGGTCAAGGAACAGATCCGCCGGCTGGAAGCCAAGGCGATGATGGATCAGAAGCGCGCCGAGATGGGCATCGCCAAAAAGGACGTCGGCGCGGCTTACATCTTCACCGGTCCGCCGGGCACCGGTAAGACCACGATGGCGCGCATCCTGGCGCAGCTGCTATTCGGGCTCGGGGTGATCGCCCGCCCTGAGGTGGTGGAGGCCTCACGCCCTCAGCTGGTCGATCAGTACCTCGGCAAGACCGCTCAGAAGACCAACGCCGTCATCGATAAGGCGTTGGGGGGCTTGCTGTTCATCGACGAGGCGTACTCGCTGTATCAGAAGGGGTATTCCGATGGCGACGCCTACGGTCAAGAAGCCGTGGACACGCTGCTGGCCCGGCTGGAGAACGAACGTAAGACCGAGGATCCCAACAAAAAGCTGGTGACGGTGATCGCCGGCTACGACGCCGACATCGACCGGTTCCTCACCATGAACGAGGGTCTGGCATCACGATTCACCTCCCGGATTCACTTCGAGTCCTACACACCGGAGGACCTAGTGAAGATCGCCGACCTGATGGCCAGCTCCGAGTCGGCGCTGTACTCCTCGGCTGCGCAGGAGCTGTTGTTGTGCAACCTTCAGCGGTTGGCGGCCATGATGGTCGACGACGTCGATTCCAGCGGCAACCCGCGCGTGGTGTCGGGCATCGACAAGGCCGGCAACGCGCGCTTTGTGCGCAATGTGACCGAGAAGGCCACCGAAATCCGGGACTACCGGCTGACATCGGCCGCCGGAATCGACCTGTCGAAGCAAGCTCTGGTCACCATCGAGGACAGCGACGTCGCCGAGGCGTTCCGCGAAGTCTGCTCCACCCAAGGAGTTCCGTTCTATGAATAGTCGGGAGATCAGCCGTGGCTGAACTGGAAGGCCCCGAGCAGCGGCGCCGCCGCGGCTTCCGGCTCACGGCGAAATACCAAGTCAGCGGGTGGCGGTTCCTCTACCGCCGGCTCCAGCATGCGCTGGTGCGCCGCGACACCCGCATGATCGACGACCCGCAGCGCGCGCAAGCCTCGCCGCTGGCGCTCGGACTTGGGCTCGGCGTAGTGGTGTGCATCGGCGCGGTGGTGTGGGGATTGTTCTCCCCGGCCGGGCAGGTCAAGGACGCCAAGATTGTCGCCAACAAGGACACCGGGGCGCTCTACATCCGCGTCGGTGATCGCCTGGACCCAGTGACCAACCTGACGTCGGCGCGGCTAATCATCGGACAGCCAGACAACCCGGTCAAAGCCAGCGCAGCCGAGATCGACAAGTATCCGCGTGGATCCCTGGTGGGTATTCCCGGGGCTCCCAACGACATTCGGGATGCACAGGACTCGTCGTCGATCTGGACGGTATGCGACACCACCATGACTGGTGCGGCGGTGCCGCTGGACCCGGTTTCTGGTCTGCCGACCACGGCCCGATCGCCGGTCACTACCACCGCCATCGGGGGGGCGCTGACCAAGGGCCCGGACACCAAGACGATGGGCGGCAACCAAGCGCGGCTGGTCGGCTACGACAACCGCACATGGCTGATCTACTCGCGGCCCGACGGGGTGGTGGTGCGCTCGACGGTCAACATCACCGACCCCATCGTCGCCGATGCCCTCGGCCTCAAGGGCAGCGACCTGGTGCTGCCGATCTCGCAGGGGTTGTTCAACGCCATTCCCGCTGAGCCGCCGCTTGTGGCCCCGGCCATCGCCGGCGTCGGCGAGCATCCGGGGTTCGCGCCGGACAAGCCGCTGACGGTGGGCACCATCTTGACCGCGCGGGACCTGGCCGGTCACAAGACCTACTACGCCACCTTGGCCGACGGGGTGCAGGAGGTCAGCCTGACCGCCGCGACGATGATCCGGGCGGCCAACCCGCAGGTCAGTACCGCTCCGGTCGAGGTCGGCCCCGACGCGTTGGCGGCGTTTCCGAAGTCCACCCAGCTGGCGGTCTCGTTCTACCCCATAGACGCGGTGCATCTCGTCGACGCCGACAACGAGCCCGTCACCTGCTGGTCGTGGTCGCATTTCGGTGCGGACCCCACCTCGCGCACCGAGGTGATCACTGGTCGGACGTTGCCGCTGACCCCCGCACAAGTCAAGGCGCTGGTGCCGATGGTCTCAGCCGCGTCGTCGCAGGGGATGACCGCCGACCAGGTGTACATGCCCGCGACGACGGGCCGCTTCGTCCAAGTGACCGGCGCGGCAACGGATTCGCGCCTGCGGGAGTCCTACTTCTGGATCGCCGACACCGGTGTGCGGTTCGGTCTGGACACCTCCGACAGGGAATCCGGCGACGTCACGCTGACATCACTGAAGCTGCGCTACCCCGTGCCGGCCCCCTGGGTAGTGGTGTCGCTGTTCGCGCCGGGCCCGACGCTGTCCCAGAAGGATGCGCTGATCCGCCATGACGGTGTACCACCCAACTCAACCGTGGCTGGGCTGGACAAGAAGGAAGTCAAATAGATGTCGCGCAGCCCGCGCCCTGGCCGGGGGCTTTCGATGAGGGATCAGCACGTGGTCTCGGTTAGGACGAGGTGAGCTAGGTGCGTATCAGCTTCAACAGGCCGTTCACACCGGTCAAACCGCCACGAATCTCCCGTGACGAGGTTGAGGTGCCGGCGCCCAAGGAGATTGAGGAAGGCGAGCCGGCATCGAAGATCCGCACCATCGGAATGCCGCTGATGATGCTGGTCGTGCTGGCCGGCATGGTCGCGCTGATGCTGCGCTCGGGGCGCTTCAACCCCATGATGGTCATGTTCCCGATCCTGATGTTGGCCGGTATGGGCGGCTTGATGACCGGCCATAGCGGTGGGGGCACCTCGCGCGCCCAGCTGCTGGCCGACCGCAAGGCGCAGACCCGCGGCCTGGGAGTCACCCGCGAGAAGGTGTTCGACCGCGGTCTGAGCATGCACGAAGGCCTCCAGCACGCCTTCCCCGATCCGGTCATGCTGCCCAGTCTTATTGGCACGGAACGGATGTGGGAAGTGACGCCCACCAACGACGGATACACCGCGCTGCGATACGGGCTCGGCGAGGTGGAATTGGCGGCGCGGATCGTGGCACCAGAAGCGCCGCCCGGGGAATTCCTGGAGCCGGTCGGCTGGGTGCAGACCGTTCGTTTCCTTCGGCACCATTCCACGGTGTCATCGATGCCTTTGGCGTTGGCGACCGCCCGGTTCCCGATCATCGGGTTCACCGGGGACCGGGAGGTGGCCTTGGGCATGCTGCGGGCGATGCTGCTGCACGCTGCGGTCACTCACGGCCCGGACAACCTGGCGATGGTCCTGCTCACCGACGACCCCGACGGCCCGCAGTGGTCATGGATGAAATGGCTTCCCCATACCCAACATCCGCTGAAGATCGACCGTCTCGGTAGTGCGCGGATGATGTACTCGGACTGGTCGACGTTGACAGCCAATGTCGGTGGCAAGGACGAGGACGACCCGGCCAAGATCATCGACTTCACGCTGAACTTCGACCCCCACGTCGAGTTCACCAACGACAAGTACCGGCACGTCCTGGTGGTCGTGGACTCGACGGTGACCGACAAGCTGATCGACTCGGTCATCGCGCCGCGCGCCGCGGTGACCTGGTTGATGGTCAATCCGCCAGACAATGCCCTGACCTCGAGTGAGGGCATCGTGCTGCGCTGCGACGCCGACCGCACGGTGTGGCGCACCGAGGCCGACAAACCACTGGCCGAGCCGACCAAAGTCGCGGTGGCCGACCAGGTTTCGCTGACCGACGCACGCACGATCGCGCGGCAGTTGGCCAAGTACGAGGTGGCGTCGTTGACCAGCCTTGGGCGGCAGGCCAAGCAATCCGAACGCGGCCGTGACTGGGCGACGCTCATGCGGGTGCGGGACCCGGGAGCATTGGACCCGATTGAGACCTGGAGCGCAATCAGCCGCTACGGCGACAAACGCCGTCTGCGCATCCCGATCGGGTTCCTGTCCAACGGCGACCGGCTCGATCTGGACCTCAAGCAGGTCGCCGAGGGCGGTACCGGTCCGCACGGGCAGCTGCTGGGGGCTACCGGCTCGGGTAAGTCGGAATTCCTGCGTAATCTGGTGATCAATGCGTGCGTGTCGCATTCGCCGAGCATGCTCAACATGCTGCTGGTCGACTTCAAGGGCGGCCCGACGTTCCTGGGTATGGGCGATCTGCCGCACGTGACCGCGGTCATCACCAACATGGAGCAAGAAGCTCACCTGGTGGCCCGCATGGCCGAGATGATCGACGGTGAGATCGCCCGCCGGTTCGACGTCCTGCGCGGCGCCGACGAGCTCAGTACCCGCAACGACGTCAAAGACATTCGCGATTACGAGCAGCTGCGCGAGCGCGGTGTCGACCTGCCGCCGCTGCCGTCGCTGTTCGTGATCATCGACGAGTTCACCGAGTTGCTCGCGGCCCACCCCGATTTCGGACCGTTATTCCAGCGAATTGGCCGCGTCGGGCGCTCATTGGGGATCTACCTGTTGTTCGCGTCGCAGAACCTCGACCTGTCGGGTCGGACTAGCGGCCTGGAGTCAAACTTGTGGTACAAGATCGGTTTGAAGACCGGAACTCCGCAGGAATCGCGTGCGCTGCTGGACAGCTCGGATGCGGCCTACCGCCTTCCTGGCACTCCGGGACACGGCATCTTGCTGGGCAAGGGCGGTGACCGGGCCGGGGAACTGACGCAGTTCTACGCCGGCTTCACCGGTGCGGCGTACTTCCCGCCGGCCTCCGAAGCCATCGTCGAGCGCACCCAAACCCGTTCGGAAGAAGGCGGATTCGTCGGGCCACAGGCGTTCACGGCGATCGAGGCGCCGCTTCCCACAAGCGAGGATGACTCGGTCGAAGTGGTCAGCGAACTCGAACACACCGAAGAGGAACTCGAGAACGCACCGACCATCTTCACCACCGTGGTCGACCGCCTGCGCTCGGCGGACTTCCCTCCGCCGTACCGGATGTGGCTGCCGCCGCTGGAGGTCAAGACCCTCGATCAGGCCGATGCCACGCTGCAGCACTGGACGGTGCCGGCCAACACTGCGCTACCCAAGCTCAAGGTGCCCATGGGCTTGTTCGACAACCCGGTCAAGCACTCTCAGCCGCTGTGGACCGTTGACACCACCGATCAGAACGTGTTGATCATCGGCGGCGCCCAGACGGGCAAGTCGACGGCGATCAAGACCCTGGCGTGCTCGCTGGCGCTGCACAACACCCCTGAGCAAGTGCAGATGTACTTGGTGGATTACGCCGGTGGCGGATTGGGCCCGCTGGCCGACCTTCCCCACGTCGGCGGGGTGGCCAGCCGTTCTGAGCCCGACGCCATCAACCGGATGCTGTCCCAGGTGCGCACGCTGATCAGCGATCGTGAGCGGCTGTTCCGCGAGCACAAGATCGGCACGATGGCCGACTACCGCCAGCTGCGGACCAACCCCGAGTATCCGCTTCTCAACGAGGACCGTTACGGCGACGTCTACATCATGATCGACGGCTGGGACGCCGCCGTGGCCGAAGGGCAGGTGCTGCAGTTCCGCGGTCCCGAGGTCGAATCACTGATCGTCGGCGCGCTCAACTACGGGGTGCACCTGGTGCTGTCCACCGCGCGGGTGGTGGAGATGCGTGGTATCGAACCGCACATGAAGAGCATCATCGAGCTGCATTCCGATACGGAGTACTCCCGGATCAGCAACGCGCTGGCCAAGAAGCGACGCACGGCGCCCGGACACGTGCTGGCGTCGGGATCGGAGCTGCAAGGCCTGGTCGCCCTGCCGCGTATCGACGGCATCGACGACCCGAGTACAACCAACGTCGGCATGACCGCGCTGGTGGGCCAGATCGCCGAGCAGTTTGCTGCCAGCTCGGCCGAACGGCTGCGGACCCTGCCGACATCGCTAACCTACGAACAACTCGCGGTCATGGTCGCCGAGGCCGACCACAAGTCGGTCGAGCGCGAAGGACGCTGGGACCCGCGGCGGCGCCTGCGCATCGCCTTCGGCATCCAAGAGGAGCGTCTCACCCCGGCCTACGCCGAGATGTGGCGCGAACCGCACCTGCTCATCGCAGGCAACGCCAAGTCGGGCAAAAGCGAGGCCATCGGGGCGGTCTACGACAGCATCACCCGGCGGTTCCCCGGTGGCGTCGAGGAGGCCGCTGTCATTTTCATCGACCCCCGACGCCGGCACCTGGGCAAGATCAGCGACAACAACCTGTTCGCCTACGTCACTAACGACGACGAGCTGCGGGAATCGGTGATGAGGTTGTGGGAGCGCTTCAGGATCGACCAGCGCGACCTGCCGCCCAACGTCGACGCCGAGACCCGCGCTGCGAGGTCGTGGTGGACGGGGCCGGAGATCTTCTTTGTCGTCGACGACTACCACCTGTTCGCCAACACGCGGAACATGGGCGAGCAGCCGGCGTTCTTCAAGCTGCACGACACCATGGCCCACGAACCGTTGGCCCGGGGTATGCACTTCGTGCTCGCCCGGGCGGCCGAAGAGCTGTTCATGGCGATCAACCGGGACCCCATCCTGCGCCGCATGATCGGCGACGCCGTGCCGACGGTGATGCTGTCGGGGAACAAGTTCGACGGGCAGATCGGTGACGAAAAGTTCGAAAACTTCGGGATACCCGGACGGGCCCGCTACGTCGAGGCCGGATTCGCGCGTAAGGGCCGGATCCAGTGCGCCTGGTCGGGGATCCGTTACAGCGAAGACGACACCCTAAGGGACTGAGGTCAGAGGCGCTGGGGAATGCCCGGAGCAGGAAAAAGCGCGACACTTGCCCGCCGGGGTGGCGATATGCTAGTGACGAGTTTTACCATCACAGGTAACATTACCGCCAGATCGTTATCCACGGCTCGAGGGGAATGAGGTTTGCTAGTGATCACCAACGTCGTATCACCGGTCATGCTGGCGAGCGTTGCTGATGTCGCCAGCAACGTGGCGGCCACCGCCGGCATCATCGACGGCGGCGCCCCGGTCATCATGGCGCCGGCACCGGCCGGGACCGATGAAGCGTCCGCGTTGGCCACCGTCAACACCAGCGCACATTCAGCGGATCTGCTCGGCACCGCGGCGGCGGGGTTCCTGGAGCTGGCGCGCTTGGCTGGCACTCTGGGCGTGACCGACGCCAACTACTCGATGGTCGACGACGCCAACGCGACGCAGTTCCTGTAACCGGGAAACCGCATCACACGACCATGACTGACCGACAGCGGCGGGGGACCGGGATCGACGCAGCGTCGATGCCGGTGCGGTCCGCGTCGGATTTGGCCGGCGAAGAGGGAACTCGCTGATGGTGTACGGACCCCCCGAAGTGATCACCGGGCGCCTCATGTCCGGTGCCGGCGCTGGCCCTATGACCGCCGCCTCCGCCGAGTTCGCCGCGGCCGCCACCGCCTACGAGATCTCCATCGACCGGCTCACCGCGATGCTGGCGTATCTGGTGGCGTCGTGGCAGGGCGAGGCGGCGATGGCTATGCAGCGCACCGTGGTGCGGTTCATCATGGTCAACCGGATGCTGCAGGCGCAGATCCTCACCTCCGCAGCACGCACCGAAGCGCAGGCCGTGGCCTTCACCGAGGCTTACACCACGATGGCCCAAATGGTCGAAATCGTGGAGAACCGGGTCACCACCGCGGTTCTGTATGCCACCAACTTCCTTGGTATGAACACCATTCCCATCGGCGTTAGGGAAGGCCAGTACCAGGAGATGTGGATGCAGGACGTGGCCGTGCAAACCAACTACCTGGCTCAGACGGTCGCCAACACCACGTTTGACCCGTTCGCCAAGCTGCCGCCGCTGACCGGCATCACGAGCTTCCCGCCGCTGATCACTCAAGCGATCAATGCCGCCATGGCCGCCACCGATCGCGTACAGCTGCAGGCCATCAAGGCGCAGAACACTGCCGCGGTCCTCAAGGGCAAGATGGGCAGCCTTGTCTCCATGGCCACGTGGATGGCCCAACGCTCCGCCGATGGCGCCCAGAAAGCCGAAGCTCAGGCCGCGGTCGCCCGATTCCGTGAGAACGGCGCCCAACGTGACGCCGACCGGACGACCGAGCAGAACATGGGCGAGCAACTGGTCCAGCAGATTCCCCAACAGGTCGCTTCGGGAGTCCAGCAGGGCATGCAGGTTCCGCAACAGGTTGGCCAGCAGGTTCAGCAAGTCGGTCAGCAGTTCGGGTCGCAGATCAGCAACTTGATGAATCAGGTGTCACCCGAGCACCGCCTGGACAACCCCGGCTTCTTCGACACCCATCCCTCGTCTCCGACACTGGACCGGCTGGCCGGCAGCACCGGGGGTGGCGGGCTCACCGCAGCCATCCGCGTGCCCAGCCTCGCTGGATTGTCGGGCGCCTCAACGGGTTTCCGCTTCCCGAGTGGATGGGACGGCCCCCTTCCTGGGGCGGCGCCACCGTCGGCGCCGACCTCACCCGGTGGCGCCCCGGCGCTGCGCGCTGGCGGCTCGGGCATGCCGATGCACGGGCCCCGCCGCCGCGACGAGGATAAGGCTGCCACCGTCAAACGCCCTGACACCGAACTCATTCCGATCTGGGGCCACAGTCCCGACGAACAGGAAACGGTGTCGGCGGGTGCTCTCGTCGCCGAGAGGCACACCGATAACCAGGAGGCCAGCTGATGGCAGCGGGTCACCTCACTAACTTGCGCTCAAGGCTGTTCGGAGCGCAGCGCGCCACGTCGGCGTGTCCATCCAGGAGCGGCATAACCACCACCATTTCAGAGAAACGGAGACACTCATGAGCAGTGGCATGCCATTCAACATGGACATGGCAGTGCAGGCAGCCCAGACCGCCAGCTTCCAAGGGCTGGTCGATTCAGCGCAGGCCAACAACAAGCAGATGCTGGTCATCGCCGACAGCGCGATGACGGCCAACCGCGGCCAAATGTCGAACGCCTTCCAGACCTGGCTGCAGGACGTGCACCAGACCGCCGTGAGCAGCAACCAGGTGCTCGATCAGATCCGTGAGGCGCTGCACTTCGGCATCGGGTCCACCGACGCGCAGGAAGCCTCGGCCGCCGGCGACTTCCAGAACATCACCGGCGTCGTCAGCCCTTTCCACTGAGCCGCCCGGCCCCGAACGCCGACGCAATCCAAATCCACTGACTCACAAGGAGAAACCAAATCATGGCAACTTCGGACGACGTCCACTACAACTACCCGCTCATGGAATCTGTCGCCACGCAGCTGCAGCATTGCGGCACGACCGCTCAGTCGCTGCTCGACGCAGGCCGGGCGAACAAGCAGACGCTGCTGGGCAGCTTCCACGGTGACACCGCGAACACTTTCCAGGACTGCTTCACCAAGTTCGAGCACGTCTGCCAGGACACCATCGAGGTCGTTCAACGCGGCGTGAACGCCTACCACAGCGGCACGCAGGGCATGCAGACCAACGAGAAGCAGATGATGGGCTACTTCCCGGGCTGACCCGCCGGCAGGGCTCCAGGTAGGGCGCCTCGATCCAGTGCGCTGATGGATCGGGGCGCCTTGCTGCGTGCATGGGACTGTCCGCTTAGCTCGAAAAGTGTTGGAGCGCAGGCGAAATGCCCTATCTGCCCAAGTAGCATCAACCGGTATGGCCCGAGACATTCTGGCGGCGGCGCACCTGAGCGTGGACTCGGCGCTGTTCATCAAGCGGTTGATGGACCTCGACAGTCTGCCGCCGGTGCTGGCGTTGATGAACAACGTGTACTACCCCCAAGACCAGGCACTCGTCGACGACGAGACCGTTCCCCTGCTCGTCGATGCGGGACTGATCGACCTTGACGGCAACGTCGAACCCACCCTGGCTTCATGGATGAGGGTGCTCGAACGCCCCGATATCGAGGTCACCTTGCGGGGGATGCAGGAGGACCGCATGCGGCGTGCGGTCGTCGCCCGCCAGGGCGAGACACACGTGATGGCCATGCGCCGCAACGATGAGGTCCTCATCCAGGCGGTGTGGTCGACGACGAAGTCGCTCGACGACGTGGTGTCCACGCCCATCTGGTCGGCGATGCGCGAGTCAGCTGAGGTGCTTGCGCCTGCCCCAGCCGAGTTCGAGTCGGTGACGTTCCCCCTCGACCAAGTCGCCGAGATCTCGGCGACCACCACGCCAGGGGACATGGTGCGTGCCCTGCGCGGGGAGCTGGGCGTCGACGTGCCGACCGCCAAGATCCTCAACGAGGTATCGGCGTACTCGGGCCAGCGTTGCGAGATCGTCATGCGGGAGAACTGCGGCATCCAGACCGTCGATACGAAAGCCGGTGTCTTCGTCGCCGATACCTCCTACGGGCGGGTCTTGTCGGCAGTGGGACGGCAGGGTTCCCGCCTGTGGGTGACTTTCGGGCCCGGAACCTTCGCCAGATTTCGCGCCGCGATGACCGATCTGGTGCAGCTGACCCCGAGCCGCGACTGGTTCGCTACCCAGGGTGCCCGGTGGTGACGGGCCGGTGCATCAGCGCAGGAAAAAGCGCGCTCCGCGGCGCGGAGTTTGGCCAAAATGGTGCGCTAGTGTGCTGGTGAACGCTGGGAGAATGGCTCCGGGGAATGCCCAGAGCGACAGCTGATAAGCGATCGGACCCTAGGCCGATCATGCCGTCTGATTTTGCGGGGAGAGGTGAGCCGAATGGCTGAAGATGTCGAATCGGGCAACGGCCGGCACTGGTCGGAACCGGAGAGCCCTGCCGAGGAATTGCATTCTGCACCATCTGAACCCGACCCCGCCCCGTCGACACTGTTGCCGGGGCCGCCGCCCACAAGCATCGCGCCCGCACCCCCGGCGTGGGGTACGCCCAACGCGGCCAGTGCACCGAGCGGCGCGAGCGCGCCCAGCAGTGCAGAGCGTGAACGCGGCGCCACCGGCGGTGACGACACGAGCGCCTATCCCAAGCCGCAGCCACAGTGGGGACAGCCCCCGGCGAAACGGGTCAATGGGGCACCGCAGCAACCCGAACCGGGACCGGCCAGCTTCGGGCAGCAGTCCGCGCACTGGGGTGCACAAGCCCCTCCCGGGCAGCAGTGGGGCCAGCCCCAGGCAGCGTCGCAAGGGCCGCGCAGCGGACCCGCGATGGCGCCGCGCCGGCCCCAGGCGGGGGAGTTTCGCCCCGATGTGACCCAGCAGCTGCCCCCGGTCACAGCCGATCACGAACAGCGTGGGCGCCAATCGGTTCCCGATCGTCAGCAGGCCGTGGGGCGCGGCGCCGAGGCCGATCAGTACCGCCGGCCCAGTGCTCCCATCCAGGCGGCATCCGCGGGCATCGCCCAGGAGCTGATCTCTACGGCCAACGAGGATCGCGCCCCGGTGGCCAACACGGGATGGCGCGGCGCGGCCAACAAGTCCGGGTTCAAGCTCAAGCCGGGCAAGAAAGAGAAACGGCGCCGCGATGTGCATCGGCGGATCCGCGCGCCGAAGGACACCATGTACGCGATCGCGGTGCTCACGCTCAAGGGTGGAGCCGGCAAGACGACGGTGACGGCCACCTTGGGTCAGGTCTTCTCCTCGATTCGCGCCGATGGGGTCATCGCGGTCGACGCCGATCCCGACGCCGGCGATCTGCCCTTGCGTACGGCGCAGCATCCCAACAACCTGTCGATGATGGAGATGCTCGACACCGAGCCCGACGATCTGCGCCAGCACGACCAGGTGCAGCGGTTCCTGTCGACGACCGACACTGATCTGCACGTCCTGGCCAACGGGTGGCGCGCTGACGGTGAGCGGGTGCTGGTGCCCGAGGACATTCGTGACGTCTACGAGATCGCCTCGCACTACTACAGCATGCTGCTGTGGGACGGGGATAAGGCGCTGAACTCTGCGGTAGTGCGCGAGATGCTCGACAAGTCCAATGCTCTTGTGCTGCTGGTGGAAGCGTCGAATCCGGGTGCTTTCAAGGCCGGTCAGGCCATCGACTGGCTGCGCAATCACGGCTACGAAGGGTTGTTGGCACGTACAGTGCTGGTGGTCAATGAGACGACCGCCAACACCCGGCTGGACATGCAGGCGTTGACGACGGTGCTCTCGCGCCAGCAGCTCAAGTTGCACCACATCCCCTTCGATCGGCATCTCGACGAGGGCCTGAGCATCGATTTGGACAAGCTCAAGAAGAGGACGCGGCGGGCATTTGAGGACCTCGCAGCGATGCTGGCCGACGACTTCTCCGTGCCGCAACCCCCGGCCCCGGTCGCCGCGGCGAGCTAAACACGAAGGGAGGCAACCCATGTCAGTGGTCCTGCCGGTTGATTCATTGCCCGCTGATCCGGGTGGGCAGCCTGAAGGTAGCAGCACGTCGGTCGCGGCGGTGCCCGAGCAGATTCGGGTGGCCATCCACGTGGGCGACTACAACGTCGACTCCTCGTTGGCTGCCCACGCTCCACTGTCGATCGTCATGGAAGGGCTGGTGCCGTTCTTGGCCGAGACGTTGCGGGCAGAAGGCCTCAGCGTCGACTTCTCGACCACCGGCGTGTACACCCTGGCCGTGGAAGGGGGCATGCCGTTCGCGCGCACCATGACCCTGGCCGAGGCCGGAGTTCTCGACGGCGCCCGGCTCTTGCTGCGTGAGGTGCACTCCACCGAGGTGTTCAAGCCGATCATCGAGGACGGCAGCGACGCGCTGGCCGAATTCAATGCGGTCAAGTTCGCCTCCTTCACCGACGACACAGCGCGCAGTCTGGGACTGATCGCCATCGTCGGGGGCGCCGCGCTGACCGCGGCGGTGACGATCGCCGCGTGGTGGTCGACGCCGTCGAACGTGTGGTGGGCGCCGCCCAGCGCGGCGCTGACATTGTTGGCGATTGCAGCCGCGATCGTGGCCGGGCGCCGATCGGCGCTGCGCCTGTCCTATGCCGCCGGGATGGCCGCGGTCGTCCTGGCGTTCGCGATGGGCTGGGTTGCGGTGCCGGCATACGAGAACACCCCGGGCCACTGGACGGCGGCTAACGTCGTGGCCGCCGCGTTCGCGGCCGGTGCGGTGTCGCTAATGGTGTTGTGGCTGACCAAGATCGGCATCACCGTGCACACCACGGTGGTGACGGTCGCCGTGGCCGGGGCCATCGCTGCGGGCGTGCGTACCTTCACCGGTTTCGACATGCGCCAGATAGGCACCGTCGCGGTCGTGCTCGGCCTAGGCGTTGTGGCTCTGGCGCCGGGGATGGCGCTGCTGCTGGCCGGGGTGAGGCCGCCGAGCCTGCCGGTGCCTGGTGAAGACATTGACCGCAGCGAGCTCGACGAGGCCGCGATGGCGGTCGAGGTGTTCGACGACGGCAACGACGTTCGCACGGTGGCGCTGTCCGACGATGAGGACGCCCAACTCGAGGGTCGTTCCCGGGTGTCTAACAAGTACCTCACGGGCTTGTTCATCGCCGCCGTGATGATCATGGTCGCCGGAGCGGTGGTGGCCGTCGAACCCGCCACCCATTACTTCTGGGGCGAGGTTGCCGTGGCGATCCTGTCCATCTTCGTGTTGGTGCTGCGCGGGCGTTCGCTGCCAGATCGGGTGCACGCCGTCACCTTCTTCGTGGCGGCCTTCGTCTTGCTCGTCGGGTTCAGCCTGACCATCATGGCCGGCACCTCGAACGCGGTGGCTGAGATCGGTGTGCTCGGCGGTGTCGCCGCGGTGACGGTGCTGGCGGCGCTGGCTGGCATGAAGCTGCCCGGGACCAAGATGTCGCCGATCACGTTGCGCCACATTGAAAATCTGGAGTTCCTCATGAACTTCGCCGTGGTGATGCTGGCCTTTTGGATCGTCAGCGCCTTCGCGTTCTTCCGGAGCCTGCTGTGAGCCGGCGCGCCGTGCTCATGGCGGCGCGCACGGCGGGCGTGCTGACCGCTGTGACGGCCCTGGTCGCGGTGGCGCCGTTGGGTACCGCGGGCGCGGTGCAGCCGCCGCATCCCGATGTGGCGGCCGCCCCGCCCGATGGGCCGCCCGGCCCCGATGGGCCGATGCGCAAGAACGGTGCCTGCGCCGTCGGAGGCGTGCTGCCCAACTCCGATCTGGCCAAGACGCCGCCGCCGCTGACGGCGCTGCAAATCGCGCAGGCACACAAGTTCTCCACCGGCGCCGGGGTCGTCGTGGCCGTCATCGACACCGGTGTGCGCCCCCAACCACGCCTGCCCGGGATGATTCCCGGCGGCGACTATGTCGACCCGGCTTCTGGCAGCAACGGATTCGATGACTGTGAGGGCCACGGCACCCTGGTTGCCGGCATTATCGGGGCGGCGCCGGCGCCGACCGACGGATTGATCGGTGTGGCCCCCAACGCCCAGATCGTGGCCATCCGTCAGACCTCCATGGCGTACATGCCCCAGAACCAGTCGTCGAATCCCGACGACCCCAACAACTCTCGGACAGCCGGAGACATTCGGACCCTGGCCCGCGCCATCGTGCACGCCGCCAACTTGGGTGCGCGTGTCATCAACGTCTCGGTGGTCTCGTGCGTGAAGGTGTCCAACCCGATCGATCAGGCCGCTTTGGGTGGTGCACTCAAGTATGCCGTCGAGGTGAAGGACGCCCTGGTCGTGGCCGCGGCGGGCAACGTCAACGCCTCCGTCGACTCCGGGGCCGGCAACCAAAGCTGCAAGAGCAACCCCGAAGCCGACCCGACCCACCCCGAAGATCCCCGCAACTGGTCAGGGGTCACCGTGGTGTCGACCCCGTCGTGGTTCGACGACCTGGTGCTCTCGGTGGGCTTCGTTTCACCCGACGGCGTGCGCGCCGAGAACTCCATGGCCGGGCCCTGGGTCGACGTGGCCGGCCCCGGTTCGGGCATCGTGTCGCTGTCCAACGGCGACAACGGAGTGATCAATGCCGTCCCCGGCGACCAGGGCGGGTTAGTGCCGATTGCCGGCACGTCCTACGCGGCGGCCTATGTCTCAGGATTGGCCGCGCTGCTGCGCTCGCGGTTCCCGCAAATGACCGCCCGCCAGGTGGCGACCAGGATCATTACGACGGCGCACGCTCCGGCACGCGGCGTGGACAACGTGGTGGGGCGTGGGCTGATCGACCCGGTGGCAGCACTGACCTACGAGGTCCCGGCCACCGGCGCACCCGCGGTGACCGTGCAGGCCGCTGAGCTGTCACTGCCCAAGCCGCCGCCACCGCCGGACACCGCACCGAAATGGACTGCGGCGATCACCATCGCCGCGGTGGCGTTCGTGGTGGTCGCGGTGGCCATCATCGTGACCGCGACCGGTGTGCGCCGAGGGAGGCAGTAATGGCGAAGGCGATCCGGCCGCGCAACAGGTGGCTGCGCATCCCTATGGTCTCGGCGCTGGTGTTCGGGATCGGCGTGTGGATCACGGTGGCCCTCACCCTGAGCCAGGCCCTGCCGGTGTGGGCGGCGGTGCTGATCCTGCTCGTCGCTGCGGTCGCGCTGTTCATCCCGATCCGGGGTCGTGTGGTCCTCGTCGAGTGGATGGCGGTGGTGTGGTCGTTTCTGCGGCACCGGCGCCGCCGGCTGCCTCCGGAGCTGACGCCGGCGACCGAGATCAACGTCATCTCCGGAACCGCAGGTGTGCGGTGGGACGGACAGACGCTGGTCGCTGCCGTGGAGGTCGGTCCGGAGCTGGCGTTGACCACCGAGGCGGGTGGCCGGACCGTCAGCGGGAGCGAGTTGCCTCTGGCGCTGGTGGTGTCACTGATGAGCCAGTACGGGCTCAACATCGACATCGACGTCGTCGAGGCTGGTTGCCACGTCCCGCCCGGTACCGCCTACCGGACGGTGTATTCGCAGTCGGTGGGCCCGCGACCGTTGGTCGGTCAACGGCGCACCTGGCTGGTGTTGCGGCTCAACGCCTTAGACAACCTCGACCGAATCATTGAGCGTGGTCCCTCACGCAGCGGGGGCCCCAAGGCGCTGGCCGCTGCCGCGCACCGTACGGTGCAGCGCCTGCAGCAGGAACAGATCCGCGCTTACGCCCTGTCCGCCGAGGACCTCGACGCCATGGGGGACGTGCTGTTGACGCCGGTAGGTGCGGTGGACAACCAGGAGAAGTGGTCCTACATCCGCTCGGGTCCCAACTTCATCACCACTTACGTGGGCATTCCAGAACTGTTGGCAGACGGGCAATTCGACCGCTGGTGGTCGTGGCGCACCGAGGAAACGGTCACCGTGATTCGACTGACCGGCGCCGGTGATGCCGCCACCGACGTTCAAGTCGGTGTGCTCGTCCGCTACGTCCAGCACGGCAAGGCCTACAAGCCGCTGGCCGAAGCGAAATTGGCTCGCCCGACCGGAATTCAGCGGCAGATGCTTGACGCCGGACTGCCCGGTGGCGACCGCGCCCTGCAAGCAAGGATGCCGACTGTGGGCTTCGCCGCAGTTCGTGACGTGCGGGTGCCGATCGGCCCGTCGGGCCAGATCCTTGGGCAACTCGATGAAGGCACCCTGGTGGCCGTACCACTGTGGGACCAGTCCGGGGCTCCCAAGCGGCGACGCATCGACGCCCGCGTCGGGGTGGAGGTGGCGCGCCAGCTGGTGCTGCGCGCCGTGGTGACTGGCGCCGTGGTGGCCATCCACACCGACGACCGGCAGCGCTGGGAGGGACTGGTCGCCACCGTCAACGACGATCAGCGGCTGTTCTACGCGACTGCTGGTGCACGCACCTGTGACATCGCCGTCTTCGATGGACGCACGGTCACCACCGTGCCGGCCCGCACGGTGCTTCGGCTGCTGGGCCCCGACGCGGTCGCCGGCGGCGCGGACATGACCTTGGTAGAAGGTCCCGGCCAAGTGCTGGAGGTGTCGATCGGCACCGCCGAGCCGATCACCGTGTGGACGATCCGCACCCGTGAAGAGGACCGCTACCTGGGCCTGGCCGCCGACAACATCGCGCCCCCACGGCGTGTGGTCTCCACCGCTCCGGTCCTGACGCGCACACCGCGACGCCACGCTGCGCCGGCACCGGTGAACGCACGCAGACCCGCACGGCCCGATGCCGCCGCATCGACGCCCACACCGCCAGCACCGCAATGGGCGCCGCCGCGCGCGCCGGCGCCGCCCCCGGCCGCCGAGCCGACACCCTCGGGATCCGATCGGCCCGAGTCGGCATCCAACGGAAATGGGGGGCACCGCGATCTTGGTGCACCCCAACGCGTTCCGCGTAGCCGGCGATCCTTGGACTCGCCGCCGCCGGCGCCGCGGCGCCCGCCGCGCAACTACCGGCCCCCGCCAGCCGAATAGCCGTGCGTCGAAACCGCACTGCGCGACGTCTGGCCTGACGCACGCGGGGAGGCCCCCGCGAGAGGGAGTTGCATACCTCGTCGAATGGTGCTGTGCCACACCGCTTCTGAGGCTCTTCGAGCCGGCGGTGTATCGTTTGCCTATCGAGGTGCCGGCGGCAGCAGCTCATTTGCGCGCGGAGCCGGGCGTATCGGCCCGTGGTCTCTTCGTTGAGCTCCAGGAACGGTGTCAGGCGGCGGGAGGCCTGCGCGCGCTGTTTGTTGGTGCTCGACGGATGCCGCAGGCGGCGTAATCGGCGGCGGTGCAGGCGTATTGGCGGCGGCCCCACCGGTGGTCCTCGCTGGCGGCTTGGCGCAGTGCAACCCAGGCAGCCGGCCGACGAGATCAGATCATCGGCCCGTGTGCAGGGCGTATGCCGGGTACGGCGGGGCGGCAATTCGCCGGCGGGCGGCGGGGTCGGCTCGGCGTGTCGGCGACGGGGAACCGGTGTCAGGCGATGAGATGAACAACGGATGTGGGCCGGTCTTGGCCCCGGCGGATGCACATTGCGCGCACGCAAGGCGTGATCCACCCGTGAATCTGGCCTCCATGGTTCGTGAATGTCTGGCCGCGTGTCGCGCACAAAGCGTGTGAATTATGCTGTGACCTGCGAAGACAGTATGGCCCCAGGTGACTGCCGGTTTTTTGGCGCAGCTAGGGCATCCACCCCGTGCCGGAAGGTTATGATTTGCGCATGCCAAAGACTCCAAAGCTGGTCCGGGCCCTGAATTCCCCGCCCGTCGTCATTGCAGTTGCCATGCGCAAAGGCGGTGTCGGAAAGACGACCACGGCGGTGAACCTGAGTTACGAGCTGGCTCAACTGCACGTCTTCGATGAGGCCGAGGACCAGACCCGTCCGATCCGCGTGCTGCTCATCGACATGGACCCGCAAGGCAACGCGACGACGGGACTGGGTCTACAGATTCCGCCAGACGGCGATCCGACGCCCACCATGTTCAACGTTCTCCATCCCGAGAAGCACCGCCGAGTCCCGCTCAACGACGTCATTCAGGGCACCGACTACGGCGTCGACGTCGCGCCGTCTCGTGAAGCGCTCGACGAACTCGACAAGGGTCTGGGGCCGGGGGGTCAGATGCGTCTGCGCCGTGAGGTGGAGGCCCTGCCCGCTTACGACTTCATCATCATCGACTGCCGGCCCACCCTCAACGAGCTCGCCTCGGCGGCGTTGTCGGCAGCGACATGGGTGCTGGCCACCGTGGGGACCGGTCCCGATGAAGTCGGAGCGCTGGCTTCGCTGGACGCCGCGGTGGAGAACGTGGACCTCAACAATCCCGGCATCAAGATCACCCACGTGCTGCTCACCAACTACATGAGCGGCTCTCGCGCCACCAAGGCTATTCGCCGCGCCATCGAAGAGGCCTGGCCCAAGGAATATCTGGGATCTATCTCCCGCACGGTTCGCGTCACCGAGGCCAAGGCGCACTCCCAGCCGATCTCGGTGTATGACCCCAATTGCACTGCGGCCGAGGACTATCAGCGGGTCGCGCTGCGAATCGCCGAGGAAGGACTGATCACCAATGGCTAAAGACTCTCCCATGCCGCTGCCCAACCCTCGCGGGCGTGCGGTGTCATCCGATGCCGCGCGGATGCGCGGCGTGCCCACCGGCGCGGCAGCCGCGCCGGCAGCCGTGCAACCGGGGCCCGGGGGCAACCCCGTCGCCGACCTGGTCGCTCATGATCCCGCCCTGGAACAGCTGCGCAGCCGCAAGGTCAAGCGCACGGGCTTGAACGTGCACATCAATTCCCAGGTGCACACCGCCTTCGCCGCCTTCATCGACGAGTACGAGTTGCCCAAGGGGGACGCGACCTCGTTGGCGATCCAGGAGTTCCTCGAACGTCGTGGAGTCCAGATTCCCGGCGTCGCGCGAGTTCTTCCGCCGCCGGTATCGGCTGTGTCGAATGTGGGAGACAGTCAGGGCGTCGGTGGCAATTCGGCCATCGGCGGCTAGGGTAGTTGCTGGATTCGCACAAGGTCGGAGGGTCTCCGAGGGGGAGCGAACGCAGAATTGGATGACCGATGACCAACCACACGGACAACGTTTCCGACGTAGAAACGGATGACTGTGCTGGCGCACGGCATGAAGTAGCGTCGCACCAGTTGATCCCCGCAATACCTCCGCACGCTCGGGCGGTGATCGATCCGCCGCACGTTGCGACCGAATTCTTCGCAAAACGCTTCCAGGAATTAGCTGGCAGCGTGAAGGTCCGCATGCTCGACACCGATCAGGTGCGCAAGCTCACGCCGCTGCGGATCCAGCGGATGCTCAAGGAGCAGGCCCCCGACCTGCCGGTGTCACAGACTCAGATCTACCGGTACTTCCATGGCGAGGCGCCGCCTCGGCTGGACGTGGACCTACTTCGTGGAGGGCGCCGACGAGGAGACCCCCACCGTCGATGCGCGCTACGAGTCAGCCCGTAGCGCTCACCGCGACAGGGCGGCGACCATCGATCCTCCGCACGTCGCGACGGACTACTTCGCCACCCGCTTCCAGGCACTGGCCAGCAGCATGAACGTGCGCATGCTCGACACCGATCGGGTGCGCAAGCTCACGCCGCTGCGGATCCAGCGGATGCTCAAGGAGCAGGCCCCCGACCTGCCGGTGTCACAGACTCAGATCTACCGGTACTTCCATGGCGAGGCGCCGCCTCGGCTGGACGTGCGACCTACTTCGTGCCCGAGGAGTTCCTGCCCGAACCCGAATAGATGCGCCGCGGCGCATCACACCGCGCGTCGATGTTGCGAAAAGCAACCCTCGCGCGGCAGGAGATCGCCCGAGATCAACGCCATAGACTGAGTTCACAACTCCGGCATGGTCACAGGAGTCTTTGGCAAAGGGTTTCCCGGTGGCGGTGCGGTAACGCGCCCCATGCCGGAGTTGTTTTACTCCAGAGGAATTCGGTTCTCTGGACCGCGAAAAGGGACCAGAGGCGTGGGCGGCCGACGCGAGGCGGACAGTGAGCGTGATGCGCTGCGGGCACACGTTCGGATGCGGGTGGCCTTCTGGCAGGCCCAGGATCGACGCAGCATTACCGCGGGCCCGAACTGGCTGTGGCGAGGACGGCTCGTTGCGCCGTTGCGCCTGGCCGATCTGAGTGCACCCACCGGTGAACTCATCGCTCGCCGGCGGTCGACAGGCATGCCCACCGGTGCGGTGTTCGGGGTGCCCGGGCCGCGGCAGGCACGACTTCCGCGTTGGGTAACCGCGCGCCGAGCCGCCTACTGGGCCATAGCCGCGGCCCTGCTGGCCCTGGCCGGCCGCGTCTGTTCCCGGGCGGCCGACGATCGGGCTCGAGTCGGCGTCATCGCCGGCTGGGGTGCCCTCGCGTGCGCTTCGGTGGCGCTGATCCTGGCCGGCCTGCTCGTCTGGGCGCGGCGAGATCCACTCAGGCTCACTGCGGCACAACGTCGGGAAGTCAACGCCGCCCGCCGTGTCCTGGACTGGAATCCCCTGGCCGGCGCAGGGAAGATCACCCCAGGTGGTGCATATCTGCTCGAAGGCATCGCCGTGGTCTCCGAGCTGATCGACAGCCCGGCATGGGCGTTGCCCGGCGTCGACATCCTGCGGTCGCGTTTCGATTCCGACGAGGAGATCTTCCAAATCGCCCGCGCGGCGCACAGCCTCGACGTGCATGAGGCGGCAACGGCCCAACGAGCCCAGCTGGTGACGCTCACCGGCATCGCCGAGGACGCGGTGGGCGCGCAGCGGCACCATCTGACCGACGCCCTGTTGGCTCGGCTCATGGTGCTGCACCGCTGTGTGGCGACGCTCGACGACCTGCAACAGCGGGCACGCCGGATCAGCGCGGAGACTATCGACGTCGACGACAGGGCGCTCTTCGGTGCGGCGGCCGAAAACGAACTGGCCGCGGCCGCGCTGAGAGACCTCAACAGCGACCTGCTGGCCATGGCGGACGGCTATGACCAGGCCGTCGTCTACGCCCGCGGCGCCTCTCGGCGATAAGCAGCCTAGCCAGGCGAAATGGCAGAGCCCCCGGTGGGCCTGTGCACGGGTCGGCCAGCCGGCCGCGACGGGTTCCCGCAGCGGGGACATGGCGTTTGCACAGGCTACGGCGCGACACCCGGCCTCGACGCCCAGCAGCCTTCGGCGGCTGGTCCGCGAGTTCACCGCCACAGAGAAACTTTCCATTTCGGGGAGCCGGATATGTCGTAGTCAGCGGCTAATCTAGCCCTATCGATGTGCAAATCGTAACCGTTTGGATTTGCGCATTCAGCTGCCCGTGGGGGCGACCGACTTGGGAGGTAGATGCGATGACTGAAGCCGCGGTGATCGAGCTGATCAGCATGTTGCAAACCCAACCCCGACCGTCCGATGAGGACTGGTACAGCCAGGCGGTCTGCCCGGAAACCGACCCGGATGCGTTCTTCCCGGAGAAGGGCGGCTCGACCGCCGACGCCAAAAAAGTCTGCCGTGGCTGCCCGGTCAAAGACCCGTGCCTGCAATGGGCGCTCGACAACGACGAGCGCTACGGCGTGTGGGGCGGTCTGTCCGACCGCGAGCGCCGCCGCCTCAAGCGTGGTGCCCCCAGCGAGTGGGTCGGCGAGCCGCGCCGGCTGCCCGCCATCGCCGCCTCCACGGTTGAGTGGTACGAAGACCAGGACGCGAGGTTGGCCGGATGACGCGGCCCGCCGAACGGTCCGCCGACCGCGGACGCATCCCCGGACTTGGCGAAGAGCAGCCCCCCGCCGAGGTGATCGACGCCTACTGGATGATCGCCGACCTGGCCGCCTACGGATGGGTTCCCAAGCGCCTGGAATTCGACGCACACACCGCAACCGCCTTCGTCACCGCCGCCGCACCCACACGGCGCACCGTCACCGTGAGCTGGGATCTGCGGGGCAATCGCGCAGCACGCCAACAGGTTCCCGCCCCCACCGTGTCGCGCCGGTTAATCGACCTAGCCCGCGCCGTGGCCAGCCTGGGACAAAACGACGCCGAAACCGGCGACGAGTGGCTCACCCAACTGTGCTGGCTGGCGCAGATGCACCTGCGCCCCGCACACCGCCACCAAGACCACTGGCGCCGCAGCGACCCCCTTCCCATTCTGTCGGCGCAGGAGCAGCCCCGGACGCGGGGACGCTGCGCGGCGTGGCTGATCGCGCGGCTGGTCGGCGAATACGGCTGGCACGTCAGCGATATCGGCGAGGAGGACGTAGCCGGGGGTGGGTTCGTCGCCGACATCCCCGGTGATGTGCAGGCGATCTTTCCGGCCACCATGGAGTACGACGGCACCGCGGCGGCCGCGCTGGCACGGATGCTGCCGACGTTGCCATCCGAGGACCTGTACCTGCTGCGCGATATGGACTATCGGGCGCTGTGGGCGGCAGGGCGTGGCACGGGGGACCGCTCGTGAGCGTCGCCGACGTCGTGCTAACCCCCACGGCATGGATACCTGACTACCTGCACGGGTCGCTGCGGCACTGGCAGGCCAACCGACTGCCGCCCGCAGACCCACCCCGGCGCTACGACGGCGATCAGGTCATCCACTGCGTCGGCCGCATGCAACACCTCCTCGACATCGCCCTCGGGCGGGCGCCGCGATCTCGATGCGGCGTGCGCCTGGTCCAGGCGTCACCGACGGCACTGCTGCAGGACGGCGCCCCGCTCTGCCCGGCCTGCGCGCGCATCACCCACCCGCCCACCGACCAAGTCGAGGCCTTCAACCACCGCAGCGACGACACCGTACCGACGCGATGAGCGCACCGCGCCTCGAACCGGAACTGGTGCGCAAGCACCTGCTGGACGCACTGACCCGTACCAACGGCCATGCGACGACCTCCCAGCTACGCCAACTGCTGCTGGACTGGGCGCCCGCACTGGTCAACGAGATCATCTACCGCAACCTGGTCGTCCTCGAACACCGCGGCCAGATCCGGCGCCTGCGGCTACCCGGACGCCGCCACGTCGCCTGGACGATCACCCCCGCCCCCACCCCACCCACAGGAGGTCACGACCGATGACCACACCACAGGCCGCCGAGCCCTACGTGCTGGCGATCCCGGTCGCCGACATCTTCGCCGGCCACACCGTGATACACCCCGTCGCGCCCAAGCCATGGCCGACGACTTCGACCAGCGGCTCCTGGGCGTCATCGAGGTCTCTGACCGCGGCCCCGATCAGCACCCGCGATACGCCGTCGTGGAAGGCCAACACCGCTGGGCCGCAGTGGCTTTGCGTGACCCCTCCGCCGCGATCGCCGCGCGCGTCCACAGCGGCCTCAGCGTCGCCGAGGAGGCTCAACTGTTCGTCGGCATCGACGTGCAGCACAGCCGGCTCACGACATGGAACCGTTGGAAGGCCCGCCGCGCCCAGCGCGATCCCGACGTCATCGCCATCGAGGAAACGGTGGCACGGGCGAAGCTGCGCGTCGACGAAACACCCAAGGACGGGCATCTGCGCTGCACTGCCATGCTCGAGAAGGTCGCCAACAGCCGCGGCGGGCATGGCCTGCTGCGCGACGCTCTACGGCTGCTACACGAAACCTGGGGGCCGCAGCTCGGCGCCTACGACGCGGCTCTGGTAGGCGGCATGGCCGTCTTCCTCGACGCATTCGGCCAGGACGAGAACTTCGACTGCGACACCCTTGTCGACGCGCTGATCGACCTCGCCCCCGAACGCGTCGTCTTCCTCGCCAAGGCCAAGAAGGCCGGCGGCAAACACGGCGGCGGGGCGCTGCCAAAGTTCGTCGCGATCACCTTCCATGAACGCTTCAACCTGCACCGGGCCGCCGGTGCGCGACTGGTCATGCCCACCGGCTTTCGGGGCGTGCTGCGTGCCGCCACGCCCGAAGCCCGCCGGGCGGCCGCGTAGCGCCTCCGCATGGACCAAAGCCTCAGCCGGGGACGTGTTATGTGCCCAGGTCACACGGGCTGTGTGGGGGCCGAGCGACGGAAAGGGACCGCCGGGCCGGTACTTCAACCCAATAAGGAGCACAGCAGAAAGGGAAGCCACGATGGGTAGCAGCAAGTCACCCGACGCCGGGCCGGGCGGCAGAACCCGGTCCGGCGCTGACCCGCAGTGCGTCATCCCCGGCTGCACCGACCCGGTCGGCCACTCGGGAGACACCTGCCCGGACTGCCTCGATGACTTCGGGCCGTACCTCCGCCACAGCGACGCCCCCGCCTTGGCCCGGCAGCAGATCGCCGACCGCGACGACGCGGTCAAACTGGCCCTCGCGCTGCAGCACCAGGTGCGCGAAATCAACCAGACGCCGGCCGCGCTGCGAAGCAGGCCGGCATGACCACAGTCGAGCGGCGACCCACCAGAATCGATCAGCAGCCAACACCCGAGGACTACGGCAGGCAGCCCCCGCACGACGACAACGCTGAGCAATCGGTGCTCGGCGCCCTGATGTTGAGCAAGGACGCGATCGCCGACGTCCTGGAAATCATCGAGCCCGGCGACTTCTACGCGCCACGACACCAAACCATCTTCGACGCCATCTTGGATCTGTTCGGACGCGGAGAACCCGCAGACGGCGTCACCGTCGCCGCCGAACTCGACCGCAAGGGCGTCTTGCGGCGCGTCGGCGGCGGCCCCTACCTGCACACCCTGCTGGCCATCGTGCCCACCGCGGCCAATGCCTCCTACTACGCCCGTATCGTCGCCGAGAAAGCCGTTCTGCGCCGCCTCGTCGAGGCCGGCACCCGGGTGGTCCAATACGGTTACGCCGGCGCCGACGGCGCTGAGGTCAGCGACGTCGTGGACCGGGCACAGGCCGAGATCTACAACGTCAGCAACCGCGACCGCCGCGAGGACTACGCATCGTTGGCCGACCTGCTCCAGCCGACGATGGACGAACTCGACGATCTGTCCACCCACGGCGGTCTCGCGCGCGGGGTTCCCACCGGATTCATCGAACTCGACGAGCTCACCAACGGCCTACACCCCGGGCAGATGATCACCGTGGCCGCACGCCCAGGCGTAGGAAAAGCGCTCGCGCTCAATACGATTCTGCCAACAACGAGTGGGTGGACCACGATGGGCGACGTCGCCGTCGGCGACTATCTGCTCGGAGCTGACGGGCGGCCCACGCAGGTGGTCGCCACCACCGCCGTGCTCTATGGCCGGCCCTGCTACGACGTGCACTTCTCCGATGGCACCGTCATCACCGCCGACGAACAGCATCAGTGGCCCAGCCGCCGCGGGATCGTGATCACCGCCGAACTGCGCGCCGGTGACCTGATCCCCACCGCCGCGCCCATCGAACTGCCCGAGGTCGCCCATCAGCTCGACGACCCCTACACGGTGGGCCGCTGGCTGGGCGCAGACCGCACCGTCGAACTCAATGGCTACGACACAGTGGTGGTGCGGTATCTGCGGGGCTCCCTGCGACAGCGCCGCGCCATGCTGCGCGGACTGCTGCAAGCCAGCGACGTCACCGGCGGCGCCGGCGACAGCTCCACCATCACGGCGGCCTGGCGCCGGCCCGAGCACCGCACCTTAGCCGTCGAGCTACTCAACGGCTTGGGCCATGTCGTGGCCCCAGGTTTTGCGGGTACACCGATTCACGTTGTGGCCGGCGAGCGCACGGTCACCGCCGTGTTGCCGCGGCACAGCGTCGCCGTGCGCTGCATCCAGGTGGACAACGACGACCACCTCTACCTTGCCGGCAGCGGCATGGTTCCCACCCACAACTCCACGCTCGCACTGGATTTCATGCGATCCTGCTCGATCAAGCATCAAATGGCCAGCATCATCTTCTCGCTGGAAATGAGCAAGTCCGAGATCGTGATGCGCCTGCTGTCAGCCGAGGCCAAGATCAAGCTGGCCAACATGCGCGCGGGGCGGATGAGCGACGATGACTGGACCCGACTGGCCAAGAAGATGAGCGACATCAGCGAAGCGCCGCTCTTCATCGACGACTCACCGAATCTGACGATGATGGAGATTCGCGCCAAGGCCAGACGCCTGGCGCAAAAGACCGACCTGAAACTGATCGTGGTCGACTACATGCAGCTGATGACCTCGGGCAAGCGCTTTGAAAGCCGCCAGCAGGAAGTCTCGGAATTCTCCCGAACCCTCAAGCTCATGGCCAAAGAGCTTGACCTCCCGGTGGTAGCCATCAGCCAGCTTAACCGCGGTCCCGAACAACGAATGGATAAGCGGCCCTTGATATCCGACCTTCGCGAGTCAGGCAGCATTGAGCAGGATAGCGACGTCGTCATGTTGCTGCACCGACCCGATGCGTTCGAGCGTGACCACCCACAGGCCGGCGAAGCAGAGATCATCATCGGCAAACACAGGGCGGGCCCGTGCCGCACGATCAAAGTTGCCAGCCAACTTCATCTCAGCCGGTTCTCAAACATGGCGCGCGGCGGATACGGCGCGGAAGATACTGGCAATAGGCAGAACTGGTGATGCGTGAACCGCGATCCGCGGCGCTGATAAACAGCGTACAGCAAACACAAGGGGAGGGTAACCGTCGTGGGATTCTATGACACGGCGTGCCTCGTCAGCGGGGTGAACCTGAGGGGGATCGAGGCCACCGCCGTACTGCTACAACGCACGGGAGCCGGGCAGTATCACCCGATCGCACTCGGGATCCAGGGAACCTATGACGGGTTCGGGTGCATCGACGGGGTCACTGGCGATGCAAATGCAGCCGCGCTCACAAGGTTTTTCTCCCACGCGCACCGCCAGGGCCGATTCATCGCCCACGATCACACCCACCACGGCGACCCTGACTGGTTCGACCCCGACATCGCGATCGAATCTCTGCTCTACCTCATCGAGCGAACCACGACGCGCGCCAACCTCTTCGGGGGACCCTACCCGCCGTGCACTCTGCTCGACGGGCATCCCGTGGTCCTGACACTGATCGCCCAACCCGTGTGGGATGCGCTGGGAGAACACCACATCCGCGGACCGCGTAGCGATCTGGCCGCCACAGCCTTCGGCGCGGGAGTGGAGACCGCCGCGGCCATCTACGGTCGAGACTTCGACCACCTCACCCAACCACTGCAACAACTCGCCGCCGTCTCCCACTTCATCGCCACGCAGCCACGGCTGCGGTGGGCCCCACCCGGTGAGCCCGCACAGCGGTACCACCGCGGCGTTGGCGGCAAATTCAGTGCCGAACAGAGCCGACACTTTGTCGACGTCGCACGCCGCGACTACCGCCACGACGCTCGGTTGCAGAGCGCCCTCGACGACTACGTCAAGAAGGTGGATTGACAATGGCGTCTGAGGCACCGGTTACGACGCCGGAAAACGCTAGAACACAACACAACACAACACAACGTTGCGTGAAATGTGGCCACGAAGACCACGCCGACATCCAGGCAGCGAACACCATCCTCGCCCGGGCAATTCCGCCCGCGCTCACCTCCGGACCGGAGGCAACACCCACCACGGGTGTGCTCGCGCAAGCGAGAAGACCCGATGACGCGCAAGCGGCATAGGGAATCACGCGATCTTCAGTCGCGTGAGGAGGTCAAACCGAAAGATGGCGACGGCCCCGGGCTACCGGATCACCGTCGAGCGGTTTACGTAAGGGAGTGAACATGACCGATGTTGTCGACAGGGCAATGCGATTCAACGAAGACGCGTATGTGATCGCGGCGGCCGATCCGACGCTGGTCCACGATTTAGTGACAGAGGTGAAAACTCTACGTGAAGCCCTCTACATCACTCAGTGCACCTCCTACAGCCTCGGCACGCAACTGGCGGACATCGCCGAAGCGATGGGGATGGACCGCGACAGCGAGGATCTCGCAATCACACCGCGCGCGATAGCCGCACTCTCGGCAGTGCCCAAGACCTGACATAGGGGTGGCCGTGCATCGGCAGGTCAGGAAAGAAAGCACCGCACAGTTATCGGCGTCGGGTCACACGAAAGGAAGGCCATGTACGGCACCCTCGACGAGATTCCTTGGAACACAGTCACGGCAGTCATCGGGCCAAGCGGAAACGCTGTGGGCATCGACAGTGACGGTTACGCTGTGTGGTTCAACGGACCACACAGAGGCCAGCGCATTCCGCTGGGCGCAGGTGGACCGTGGAAGTTGGCAGACGTCATCTGCCGCCGACACGGCCGCAAGATGTACAGCGAACACGATCGGCCAGGTTCACCGCTGCTGTTCTTCCATACCGACGACGACACACGCTGCCTCCCGGCATGACCGCCCGCAAGCGGAAGTGTCCGACGCCGACCAAGATTCAGTATCAGACACGCGGCGCGGCGGAGGCTGCGCTGCGGAAGCCGTTCCGCCACGTGCTGAAAGCGCCGACCCGATGCTACTGGTGCCGTGGCGGCCACTGGCATCTCACCACGAGAACCTGACGGCCCGCGTTAGGTCGTCGGTCGTCGCACCTATGGTGCTCCGAGTTGCTCGCTGCGGTCCGCCGCAGGCCCGCCGGCCTGACCGCTGGGCCACCTCATGGCGTCGGCCGTCAGCAAGCGAGCCGGAGAGGGGTGAGCAAAAGGCCACGCTTTCAGTGAATTGCCAGAAAAATCATGTGCCGCACCCCGGGGTATGCACCTGACTGGCTCGTAGCATTCCCATCGTGGCACGGAATCGGCGGTTGCTCGAGCTCGTTGGTGCCCGGCAGCACGCGAAGCGTGAGAGACCGGATCGTTGACCGACGGCCGGAGTGATATCGAAGCTGCGGGAAGTGATTCGGTCCTGCAGTGGGTGTCGGCGCTGACGCAAGAGCCTGACCGGATAACTGTGTCACAATTGGCCGTTTCGCGTCTGCAGGGCCGCTTGTCGGCGCGGACGCAAGGCCTCGATCACTCCCACGCGAAAGCGCTGGCGCAATGCCCGGACCTGCTACCGCCAATCGTTGTGCACGAGAGTTCATTGCGAGTCATAGATGGCTTGCATCGCGTTCGTGCGGCCCAGATTCGTGGCCAGGACGAAATCGCAGTTGCAATTTTTGACGGCGGCGAGGAAGAAGCTTTTGCGTTAAGTGCACTGCTCAATACCCGACACGGCTTACCGCTGGCCCTCGAGGAACGTAAGGAATCAGCGGCCAGGATTTTGCTGAACAACCCTGAGTGGTCTGATCGATTCGTGGCGAGCTTTGTTGGTTTGTCGCCCAAGGTGGTCGCGAACATACGGCAGCGTTCAACCAGCGATAGTCGTCAGTTGAACAGGCGGATTGGGCGGGACGGCAAGGCGCGTCCGGTAGATCCCGTCAGTGGCAGGCTGCGGGCCGCGGCGTTGCTCACGCAAACTCCGGGCCTTTCCTTGCGTCAACTTGCACGCGCGGCGGATATCTCGGTGTCGACCGCGCGTGATGTGCGCATTCGTTTGGACAATGGTGATGATCCTGTTCCGGAACGTTTGCGGGGAGCACTGGATGGTCGGGATGGTGGCGGCGCTGACGTGCTGTCGCCCGGCGGGGAGATGCCAACACCTGGCGAGCATGGAGAGGCCGGGAGTGACGAGAGGCCGCCGACGGTCAGCATGGACATCCCCTGGGGAGATGAATTGCGTGCAGAACGCAAAGCGGTGTCCTTCGACGTGGTCCTGGAACGACTGAAGAGGGATCCCGCCGTGCGGTTCAATGAAGCTGGCCGACACTTGATTCGGCAGCTGCTCGCGGCACAGGCGGCGGTCACGAATTGTCGGCAGGTGCTCCCGTTTGTCCCAACGCATAGCTTGGGCACCGTTGCTGATCTTGCTGTGACGCAGGCACAGGCGTGGCAGCAGTTGGCTGAGCTGGCCGACGCGACGGTTGAGACGACGCAGGCCCAGTAGCCGCACGATCCGATTGATTCCCGCCAGTGTTTGGCCGCGATCAGCTTCAGGTCAAACACGAACGGCGCTAGGTGGCTACTATTACCAGGCTAGATACCTTGCGGGATAGGCATTTTCCAGCATCCACTGATCAAGAAGAGTGTGTCGAACATGTATCCGATGAGGGAGCACAACCTTGGCCGACGCTGATGACGACGCCGAACGCACACAGACCGAAGCCGCCATCACCGCTCTGGTCAGCCGCGCTCTCGGCGACCCGCAACAGCCAGAGCCACAGCCTCACGAAGAACTTCGCGCGCTCGGGCTTGATTCCCAATCCCTTGTCGCGCTGATCGCCACTGTGGAGCGTCAGTTCGGGATTCAGTTCGGCTTGGACACACCACCTGAGGCGTTCACCAGCATCGCGCAGCTCACCGATGAGGTGCGTCGGCTGAGTTCGGCCCCGCTTGCGAATTGAGAGGCAGACCATGGGAGTTCTTGTGACCGGCGCGACGGGCAGCGTCGGAATCGGCTTACTTCTGGAAATGCTGAAAAGCCCTTCGACAGAGATCGTTTGTTTGGTCCGCGGCAGCGATGACGACACCGCGCAACGCAGGCTGCGCAGCAGCCTTCTGGAAGCAGCCGAGGTCTACGAGTGCGCCGAGCTGGCCGAGGCCATCACGACGCGGTGCCGCGCCGTAGCCGGCGATGTGACCGAGCCCGGCTGCGGAATCGACGACCTCCAATGTCTGGGTGACGTCGACGAAATGTGGCACCTCGCCGCCTCGTTGCGCTACCTGGACAAACATGAGGCCTCCATCCGGGCGGTCAACGTCGAGGGCACCCGCCAGGCCATCGCGTTGGCCCGCCGTGCGGGCATCGAGGTCTTCAACCACGCCAGCACCATTGGGACAGCCGGAGCGCAATCCGGCATCCATTACGAGGAACCCATCGCTGCCGACGCGCCGATGAACAACGCCTACGAGCGCTCCAAACGCGACGCCGAATACCTGGTCAGCGCCGCTGGATTCACGACGGCTCGGATCATGCGGTTGCCGATCATCATCGGTCATAGCCGCACGTACGCGATGGCGGCCTGCACCCCCAGCGGTATCTACACGCTGATCAACGAGATGAGTCGGTTCCAAGCCGAAGTCGCCGATCGGCTCGGCTCCTACCTGAAGCATTACGGTGTCCAGGTCATCGCGCAGCCGGACGCGCGCAATGCCGCGCTACCCATCGATCGTGTCGCGCAGGCGATGGTCACGTTGAGTCTGCGCGGCGCGGGATCGGGCTTCTACACGATAGCCAACACCGCTCTGGGCAACGTCGGTGTGTTGATGGCAGGTATCGCCGATGCGCTGGACATCTGTGAGCCACGTTTCGTCCAGGATCGCGCGATGTTGACCTCGATCGATCAAATGTTCACCGACAAACTGCGTTTCCACGCACCGTATTTGATGCAAGATCACGTCTACGACTGCTCCAACCTGTTGCGCTACGTCAACCCTGAGGTGATCAATTTCGCGACCCCGCGCGAGGTCCTTGCGGCCTATGCAGAGCACCACCTGGCGCACAGCGGATCGCCGGTGGCGGCCGTGGGAAGCATCGAGGGGTAGCAGTATGGATTTCACGCGCCCGGAAACAGTGGACATGCGGTACCGGAGCGGGCAGCGCTGCCCGACCCGCAACGGTGGCGAACTCTACGTCGAAGTCGACGGCCAGGGGGCGCCGATCGTGTGTCTGAACAACTTCTTCATCGTCGCGCCCGCCTGGCGTAATTTCACCCCGACGCTGGTGCAGCATCACACCGTGGTGAAATACGACCTGCAAAATCAGGGCGTCTCCACCCAGCGTGGAACCGAGTTTTCGCTGGGCGAGCACGTCGAGGACCTGTTAGATCTGCTGGATTTCCTTGCCCTGGACAAGGCCACGCTGCTGGCGTCATCGATCTCCACGCTTATCGCGCGTGACTTCGCGCTGAAATACCCCGAGCGCGTGAGTGCGGCCATCATGGTCGGCCCCGCCTTCACCCCGTACGGCAACACCCGGCTGCAGCTCGTGCTGCGCGATCTGATGTATCGGCTGGACGCCGGCGGGGCACGGGCGGTCTTTGAGTATCTGTACCCGCTGGTGTTCGCCGGCGCCCAAGTCGAAAAGGGCGGCACGGCCAGCTATCTGGGGCTGCGGCAGCATTTCTTGGCGCTCAACTCAGAGGCTCAGATCCGGGCGTGTCTGGCCGGCGTCATCAACCAGCCTGATCGCCCAGATATGTTGGCGCAACTGGCGGTTCCGACCATGTTCATGATCGGCGACGGCGACCACCAATGGTCGCCGAGCATGCTCGAGGATGCCTGCGCGCTGTTGCCGGGCAGTCGTGGATGCGTGATTCCGCGCAGCGGACATATGCCGATGGTGGAGCAGACCGAGCAGTTCGAGGTGGCCGTGCTCGATTTCGTCGCATCGCTGGAGCATCGCGCTGCGGCGACAACAGCAGCGGGAACGTGATGGCCGGCCGGGCACGCGTTGAGGACACCGCGACCTCGCCCGACTCCAACGAAGCCGGCGTGGCCGACGATGGCGTGTGGTTGCAGGCGCTTTCGGAGCTGACACCCGTACCCCGTCAGTACGCCTGCCCGAGCGTCGCCTCCGCAGACGCCACAACCTTCCTGGGGTGCGATGCGGCCACGCTGGCGGCGCTGACCGATCACGGATTGCCCGCCTACCCCTCTGGATACGACCAGTTCGACCTGATCAATCTCGCGCTGCATGCACGCTTGGGCACATCGATCCCCGAGATCAGCCTCGGTTTTCTGCTGCGCTTCATCACCGATGATCCTGCGACCTGGACGACGTCGATGAGGTGGAAGTTCAGCGCCCAAGGCAGCTGTGCTCCGCACAGCGATGAGACCGCGGCCCGCGACCGCACGCCTGTGGCGGGTGAACGCTGGGTGGTGTGGGCGCCTGAGGCCGGGCACAACAACACCGCGCCCCAGGCCGCCAACGGTAAAGCCACCGTGGTTGGACCTACGTTGGCGTTCTCGTGCGAGACCGCCACCGCCGGCAGGGCCGCGGTCATCCACTCCGCACAGATCCGCGCGGTCGTCGATGAAATTATCGACGCCGGTTACACATTCGCGCGGATGCCCACCGCAGCGCAGCGAGACGCCGCCTGGATGCGAGGACGCCGGATCTTCGACTGCGTGAGCATCAGCGCCGAGCTCGAGCATCGATTCCTAGCGCGTGGGCTGCAGTGCCGCACCCGTTATGGGTGGCTTGCCGCGCTCGCCGCATCCGGACATGCCTGGATCGAGGTACTCGACAACGACGACCAGTGGAAGCCCATTGACCTCGCGCTGCGGTCCCTCGCGCAGATCCTCTATCCCGAACACACGCAGTTCCAACAGTTTTGCCTCGGGTCACGGCTGAATCGGTTGATCCCCACCGGCTGCCCGATTGACCAATCGCTGATCACCCACGTCTGCGACGGCGTTATGGACGATGATGGCTACCGGGTGAGCATTCAGCAGCTACGGGATTAGCGCGCCGGCGGCCTCGAAGGCGAGGTCTTTGAGGAGCTCATTGACCCCCGCCGTGATCGGGGCAGCGACCGCGTCGCGATACAGGCGCGCAGGAATGGAATCCTCCTGATAACCGTGGGCGCCCACGGCTTATCTGTAGGTCACCGCTCAAACCGACAGTCTTACGGCGTGCCTACCTGGGCATTTATCACAAGAAACATGTATTCTTTGATGGTGGAAACGGGCAGAAGATTCGGTCGGCGACACACCGGCC
>NZ_JACKSY010000012.1:0-690 GCF_025821985.1 Mycobacterium timonense
CGGGCAACCCGGCCAACGCCTCCTGCCAATAACGCAACTGCCCCGCGATCGGACTGTCCGGGTCCTCGAGATCACCGAACTGCGCCCGCTGCCACAGCGCGTAATCGATGTACTGCACCGGCAAAGGCCCCCAATCCGGGCCCCGCCCGGATGATCGGCGGACGTAGGCCGCGCCGAGGTCGCGCACCAGCGGGGTCAGCGACCATCCGTCCGCGGCGATATGATGGGCCACCGCCACCAGCACATGCTCGTCCTCGGCGAGGCGGAAAAGCTGTGCGCGCAAAGGGATTTCGTGGCACAGGTCGAATCGGTGGCCGGCTATCGCGTCGATGGCGTCGTTCAGCCGGCTCGCCGGCCATCCGTTGGCGTCAATCACCCGCCAGCCGATGTCGGCTTGTTCGGCGGGGATCACGACCTGGTGCGGTGTGCCGTCGCAGACGGCGAACACGGTACGCAGGCTCTCGTGCCGGCCCACCACGTCGAGCAGCGCGGCGCCCATGGCGTCGGTATCCAACGATCCGCGCAGGTGCAGCGCGATGGCCATGTTGTGCACCGGGGACGGCCCGTGCAGTTGGTCGAGGAACCACAACCGGGACTGGGCAAACGACAACGGAACCACCGCCGGCCGCTCACCCGCCACCACCCGAGCAAGCGTGCGGCCACCACCGCGCACCCGAGGCGCCAACTGCG
>NZ_JACKSY010000013.1:0-206014 GCF_025821985.1 Mycobacterium timonense
GGCCATCGCGATGTTCCTCTCGGTAGTGATCCTTGGTCGTTTCACCACAGAGACTCACGCGATGGCCCTCTACATCAGCACCGACACGCCGCCACTATTTACACCACGCCCCGGGACGTTCCCCAGCCGAAACGTCGTCAGCAAGACGTGCTTCACCGTCCCGCGCCGTCAAGTCAAAGTGCTAGGCAACGGCCTCATGAGCCTCTTCCCATTTGCGGGCGGCACCGCGACGCCACCTCGACTTGACCAAGACAATGGCAGAATCCGTGCTGCACCAAATTCGCTGTGTTCAAAGGAAATTGGGAAGCCTACGGGGCCATCCACGTCAATGACGTGACAACGTTGGACCCGACCTGCACTGCGACAACCTTCACCACTACGCACCATGACGAAATATCGATCTCCTGATCAAGACAAACCCGAGGCACAACAAACACGCCCGACTCCAAAACCTTGACGGTCCCGTGGTGGCGTCGATATGGTCAACAGTCTTTTATGAACTAGCCTTCGTATGCGAAACCACCCTGGATCGGTTGATTCCCGCAGAGCCGTGGCAAGGACAGGACTGTGACAACGACGCCACCAGTCATCTTCATCATCTTCAACAGGACGGACACTGCTAGCCGCGCCTTCGAAATGATCAGAGCAGCCAAGCCAGAGAAGCTCCTTGTGATTGCCGACGGCCCCCGCCCGCAGGAGCCCGGCGAGGCTGAGAAGTGCGCGGCCACACGAGCGATCATCGACCAGGTGGATTGGGACTGCGAAGTCCATAGGAACTTCTCCGAGACGAATCTCGGGATCCGCCGGCGGGTTTCGTCCGGTATAAACTGGGCCTTCGAGCTCGTCGACCGCGCCATAATACTTGAGCACGACTGCGTGGCCTCTACATCCTTTTTCCCTTACTGCGCCGAACTGCTTGATCACTACGAGAGCGACGAACGAGTCATGATGATCTCGGGGCAAAATCATCTCTTCGGACATGCGTCGACAACAGATAGCTACTACTTCTCCCGGTACCCACATGTGATGTGGGGATGGGCTACTTGGAGGCGGGCCTGGTCAATGTATGACGTCGACATGACCCACTGGCCTGAAATTAGAGCCAGAAAACTATTCGACCAGTATTTCTCGACACGCCGAGAACGCTACTATTGGGAGTCGATCTTCCAGTATGCCGTTTATGAAGGCAATGTCGATACTTGGGATTACCAATGGTTTTATAGCATGTGGGCGAATTCGGGCTTATGCATAACTCCCGCCAGGAACTTAGTGCGTAATATTGGCCTAGATGCCGAAGCGACCCATACTAATACTAAGTATGACAAGATCTATTCATCACTGAAAGCTGAGGAACTAAGTCTGCCACTTACCCATCCCGAAACCGTCCTCGCCAGCCATGATAAAGACGAGCTCGAGGCGAAGCTGCGGTTTGCATACCATACCAAAGGATTATTAGGAGCATATTTCAGGTACTTGGCACTCAAAATACTGGTAAGCAGGGCCATTAGGCAGCTAAAGAAACCGGTCATTGGGTCGCCATAGCCCTGCGCCCAGCGCGGCAACGTAGGTTGCCAACTATTTTAGACAAGTGCTATTAGGAGCCAAGGGTTAACTACACAAAAATTCATCTTCTACGAGTCGCCTTTCTTGCGACGACTTCTGTCGCGCGATCATGACGGGACCGCAATGACCATACCAAACTTTAAGCAGCTGGCGGACAACGCCAAAATAGCCATCGCCGAGGCCCACATCAGCAGCCTCCGATACCTTCATAAGCGCCGACTGCGGAGAAACGAACTGGCCGTAGCCCACGGTGAGAGCAGGATCTCCGATGACCTTATCGACCGGATCTCGCGTTGGTATTCGTCTGGGGCTACGGAAAACCTCGGTGATTCGATGTGGGTAGGTATCAACCAACAGAAGCGCGACGTCCACGAGGCTCTGCTTGTCGGTGGTGAAGCCTTAAGAAACATACTACTTGATCCTGGAAGAACCAACTTCTTCCTAGGCTTCGACAGCCTTTTTAAAGATCGGGTTAAAGGTGCTCAGTTATCTTCGAATAGGCAGCGCGAATACCTCATGCGTCAGCTGATCGGGCTGGCCGAGTCCATCGGAACTTTCCGCCTCTACCATCCTGAATGCGGGCCGAAAGCCGAGTTTCCACCGACCGATGCCGACGAAATTCTTGACGGCATCGAACAACAAATCGGGATTACAGTCGATTTCCCAAATCCTTTTCCCGATGAGTTAGGCTTGAAAACGCGACGCGGGATCGCGGCATACCGTGCCATTCATGCTGTCTACCAAGCGTGGCAGCTCTGCAACTTGTCTCGGATTTGGGGGAACCGTATTCTCGAAATCGGCGCTGGAATGGGACGCACCGCTTACTATGCCTCCAAGATGGGATTGTGCTCCTACACGATCGTCGATATCCCTATGACATCCGCAGCGCAAGCAGCGTTTCTTGGGCAAGCCCTCGGTCCGGAGCGTGTGAGGTTGCCCGGTGAGGGGAACGACGACCGGGCCGTGCGATTGTTGAATCCCGGAAATCTGAGCGACGTAGGGTCGGTGGATATCGTGCTTAACGCCGATAGCTTGACCGAGATGGACAAGGAAGTCGCGCAAGCCTACGCGGATTACGTCGCAGCGAACGCAACCGTGTTCCTATCAATCAACCACGAGGCGAACCAGCACCGAGTGCGCGACCTGAAGTTCGATGGAATGGTGTGCGTATCCCGAAGCCCACACTGGATGCGCACCGGATATGTTGAGGAGCTGTACGTCAGAGTCTGACCACCGACTCACGCCAAGACGCCAAATTAGGCGCGTACCGTCAGAACCGATTTCATTCTTGATGGCTAGCCCTGTCTCTGGTGCCAGGTTCGGGTACCACGGCGGCAGGTCTGCGCGCCGGAGTCCCGACCCTGAGCCTGTGGAGTCTGAGCGACCAAAAGATCTGGGCCAACCAGGTCCAACGACTGAAAGTTGGCTTGGCGCGGCACTTCCCGAGCGCCACGCAGGATTCGTTGGTCACCGACCTGCGTCAGATCCTGAGCCCCGAGTACGCCATTCGCGCCCGGGCGATAGCCGCGCGTATGACCAAGCCTGCCGAGAGCATCGCCACGACCGCCAACTTGCTGGAGAAATTTGCCGCGTGAGACGTCGCCGGGTGCCGGCGACGACATCAACGCTGATATGCGGCCCGCACCATTTGCCGTGCACCCGCCGGCTCGGGGAGCATCACGCTTGCCGCCAGCCCCGACAGGGAACTCAGGTTCCGCGGTCGCTATAATTGTCGAAAGTGTCAGTAACCGTGCCGTGGGCGCGCCCACCGGGTCGTCCGGTACGCAACCGCTCTGGGGGAACGGTATCTCTCTCGAAATGCAGTGTTCGCAAGTCGATGACAGGATATTTCTCTACCGCGTGGAGGCAACCGGCGCGCGGAGGAGAGGCTCGCAATGACCGCCACAACCAGGGCAGCGGACGCACCCAAGGTCAGCGTGGTGTCAACCACCCACAACCAGCAGGCCTATGTCCGCGACACGTTGGACGGCTTCCTCGCCCAGCGGGTCGACTTTCCGATGGAGGTCATCGTCGCCGACGATGCCTCGACCGATGCCACACCCCGAATCATCCAGGACTACGCCGACCGCCATCCGAACCTCTTCCGGCCCATCCTGCGGTCGAGAAACGTCGGCCTCAACGCCAACCTCACCGGTGCCCTGTCCGCCGCGCGTGGCGAGTACATCGCGCTGTGCGAGGGCGACGACTACTGGGTCGACCCGTTGAAACTGACCAAACAAGTGGCGTTGCTGGACGAAGATCCCGACACCACGGTGTGTTTCCACCCGGTGCAGGTGGTCTGGACCCACGAGTGCGCGGAGGACGAGAAACTCGTCCACACCCTGTATCGCAAGTTCGAAGAGATCTTCCTGCCCAAGTTTCCGCCGCCCTTTCGGGCGGGTGACCTCAGCTTCGAGACGCTGATCTCGCGCAACTTCATCCAGACCAACTCGGTGATGTACCGCCGCCTCCCCCGCTACGACGACATCCCGGCCGATGTCATGCCCCTGGACTGGTACCTGCACGTCCGGCATGCCGCCGAAGGCGCCATCGCCATGCTGCCGGAGACGATGGCGGTCTATCGCCGCCACCCGCGCGGCATGTGGTACAAGTCGATCACCGATCCGGCCACCTTCTGGCGGATGCAGGGTCCCGGGCATGCGGCGACATTGGACGCCATGCTCGACGTCGTCTCCGGCGACCCCGTGCACGAATCCATCGTGGCCAAAAACGCCGACTGGGTGCTGGGGGCGATCGCCAAGCAGGTCCCGGACCCCGAGGGCCAGCAAGTCCTGACGCAGACCACCGCCAAGTACCCGCGGATCGCCGCGCTGGCGCTGCGCAACCGCTGCACCAAGACGCTCGGCGGACGGGTGAAACGGTTGCGGCGCAAGCTTTCTCGCAATGCCACTGCACCGAACAGCGATGCCGAGCGCCGAATCGACGAGCCACTGAGCGCCTGAGAATGGGTGTCACCGGCGAGCCGACCGTGGCGTACCTGGGCTGGCATGGGCTGGGCAACCTTGGCGACGATGCGATCTATGACGCGGTCCGGAGCCAATTGCGTGGCGCCACCTTTCTCGATCTGCCGCGCCTCCCACACCAGCTGATCTACGCAACCGCCACGGCGGCAATGGGTTTGAACCGGTCGCTGCGGCGCAGCAGGCAGCTCGTGGGTGGCGGCACGCTGGTCGGCAGGAGCCAGTGGCGGCTCTTGGTCAATCGGGGGTTGGCGCTCACCAAAGACAACGGAAGTTACGCGATCGGCGTCGGCGTGGAAGACCCGGTATTCGGGGGCCGCAACAGCGGGTCGGGCAACGGCGAGCTGAAACGTTGGGCACCGATACTTTCCAAATTTCGCACCGTGTCGGTGCGCGGGCCACGCAGCGCCGAACTGCTCGCCGACATCGGGCTGGACGTCGAGGTATCCGGCGATCCGGCGCTGCTACTCCCCCGGCCCGACGTCACCGCCGAAGACGACCTGATCGGTGTGAATCTCGGCTTCGGCGACGACCTTTGGGGACACGACCCGAAGCGGCTGGCGGACGAGGTCGCCGGCGCCGTCAAGCAACTGGCATCGCACGGCTACCGCTTCGTCGGCATTCTGATGAATCCGGCAGACCGACGCTGGACCGAGACCGCGCTGAGAGACGTTCCGCACGCACCGATCGTGCTTCCGCCCGATCCCGGCGCCGCGACGCAGGAACTGGCCCGCTGTTCGTCCGCCATCGTCACCCGCCTGCACGCCAGCGTTCTGGCATCACTGTCCGATACACCCGTCGTTTCGCTTGAATACCAACCAAAATGCCGCGACTTCGCGCTCGCCATCGACGACGAACCGGCACTGATTCGCACCGATCAGGTGCGCGGCGGCGCCGTCGCCGACCGGGTGTTGGACACGATCGCAAACGCGTCGAACATCCGCGCCAGGAAGCGCACCGCCGTCGCGCGGCTGAAAACGCGGCTGGGGGTCGAGTACGCGGATTTGGCCCGTGAGTTGGGGCTCGCCTCGTGATATCGCTGCGAAAGCCATTGGAGCTGAAGTGGGTCAAACGCGGCGGGCGCATCGCGGGCCTTCCGCGCCGGTTGCCGCCGGCGGCGCGCAAATCGGGGATCGAATCATCGGCACGGGGAACCGACAAGCTCGGCGCCCTGCCCCTGGCCGAAGCGTATGGTCAGCCCGGCGCGGCCCGGAAACCCAAACAGGTCCGGGCGGCCTCGTGGCAGGGCGACTTGTACGCCTACCTGGTGCGCTGGCGCGACCCCGGGATCGTCGTCGAGTTCGGGTCGGCGTTCGGGGTGTCCGGGATGTACCTGTCGTCGGAGCTGCGGCGGGGCTGGCTGTATTCGTTCGAGATCAACCCCTCCTGGGCCGACATCGCCGAACGGAACATCAAATCCGTCACCGATCGCTGCACCCTGACGCGGGGCGCCTTCGAGGACCATGTTGACGACATCCCCGCACCGATCGACATGGCGTTGGTCGACGGAATCCACAGCTACGACTTCGTCGCGCGACAGTGGCAACTGCTGAAGCCCCGAATGGCGCCGGGTGGGTGGGTGCTGTTCGATGACATCGACTTCAACCCCGGGATGGGCAAGGCATGGCAGGACATCTGCGCCGAGCCGCACGTGGTGGGGGCCGTCGAGGTGTCCAAACGGCTCGGCCTCATCGAATTGGCGCCCTAGCTGTGCCCGGCGCGCGTCGGCGCGCGAGCCTGACCAGCACAATGGCGATCCGCTGACGGCCGGCGCGGCGAACCGGCGATAATGGCCCCGGCGTCGCCGACAGGCAGAACCACCCGGAAGGCAGGATGTGTCGTGAGATTTGCCCTGGCCAGTTACGGAACTCGCGGCGATATCGAGCCTTCCGCCGCAGTCGGCCGTGAGCTGCTGCGCCGGGGCCACGACGTTCGCCTGGCCGTCCCCCCCGAGCTGGTCGGCTTCGTCGAGTCGACCGGGCTGGCGGCGGTGCCCTACGGCCCCAAGGTGCAGGAGTTCCTCGACGAGGAATTCCTGCGCAACATGTGGCGAGACTTCTTCCGCAACCCGATCAGGCTGGTCCTCAAGGTGTGGGATCCGATCATCAAGTACTGGGCCGAGGCGAGTGCCACGCTCAAATCGGTGGCCGAGGGGGCGGACCTGCTGAGCACCGGCCTGAACTTTGAACAGGCCGCCGCCAATGTGGCTGAGTACTACGACATTCCGTTGGCATCGCTGCACCACTTCCCGATGCGCGCCAACGGGCAGCTGGTCCCCAACATGCCGTCACCGTTGGTGCGCTCGACGATGACGGCCATCGAGTGGCTGTTCTGGCGTTCGACAAAGAAGGTCGACAACGCGCAGCGCCGCCAACTCGGGCTGCCCAAGGCGACGCGACGTTCGCAGCGACGGATCGCCGAGCGCGGCTGGCTGGAAATCCAGGCCTATGACGAGGTGTGTTTCCCCGGCCTGGCCGCCGAATGGGCGCACTGGGGCGACCGGCGCCCGTTCGTCGGCGCGCTGACGATGGAGCTGCCCACGGAATCCGACGACGACGTCGCGTCGTGGATCGCCGCGGGAACCCCGCCGATTTGCTTCGGCTCAGGAAGCATTCCGCTCGAATCTCCCACTGCCACAGTCGAAATGATCGGCGCCGCCTGTGCGCGGCTGGGAGAGCGGGCGCTGATCTGCTTCGGGGGCACCGACGTGCGCGGAGTACCGCGTTTCGACCACGTCAAGGTGGTCGGGCCGGTGAACTACGCGTCGGTCTTCCCAGCCTGCCGGGCCGTCGTTCACCACGGCGGCTCGGGCACCACCGCGGCGAGCCTGCGAGCGGGCATCCCGACCCTGGCCCTGTGGAGCTCGGCCGATCAACCCTATTGGGCAGCGCAGATCAAACGCCTGAAAGTGGGTACGGCCCGGCGTTTTTCGGCCACCACGTCCGAGACCCTGGTGGCCGACCTGCGCACCATCCTGGCGCCCGACTATGCGACCAGGGCGCGCGACTTGGCCGCCCGGATGACCAAGCCCGCCGAAAGCATCGAGACCACCTCCGATCTCCTAGAAGAAGCCGCCCGCCGGAAAACCTTGGGCTGAGCGCGATTACCGCCGGCCCGCCGGTGTGGAATTCACCCGGCTGGCAGCCGCTTTCCACGAGTCGGGGAGGAACCGCAGCGCCACCCCGACCGTCTTGGTGGTCAGTGAGCCCCCGACGACCTTGCGGTGGCCCCGCATCATCGCCTCGAACCCCTGCCTGGCCACCTCGGCCGGGTCGTCCTTCGGCTTCTGGCCCGCCCGGGTCTGATCCATGCCCGCGCGGCTGAAGAAGTTGGTCTCGATGGTGCCCGGCATCAGCGAGGTGACGGTGATTCCGGTATCGCGCAATTCGTCCCGCAGCGCCCCGGCGAACGACTGAACGAACGACTTGGAGGCGTGATACACCGCCTCGAACGGCCCGGGCGCCATCGACGCCAGCGACGACGTGAACAGGACCTTGCCGGTGTTGCGCCGGGTCATGTTGCGCAGCACCAGCTTGGCCAGGTGCACGGTCGAGCGCACGTTCAGGTCGATGATGGACAGATCGTGCGCCAGCTCGCCCTCGACGAAACTGCCCCCGCCGCCCACGCCCGCGTTCAGCGCGGCCGCGTCCAACCCGCGATCACCCTCGGTGGCCTCGCGATAGAGCTTCTCGACGCCCTCGGGAGTGCGCAGATCGACCTGTACCGGCCGCACGTCGACACCCCAGCGGGACAAGCTGTCCGACGCCGGGTAGATGCCGTCGTTTTCGGCGGCCACCACCAGGTCATAACCGCGCTGGGCGAACAGTTCCGCGAGTTCGAGTCCGATTCCGCTCGACGCGCCGGTGATCATTGCCAAAGCCATAGCGCACGCCTACCCGTGCGCATGACCGTGAAACCCTTGAGAGACGGCCTGTTTGGTGTATCCGGCGCGTCGTTCAGCGGGCCGGCTTGATGAGCAGGCCCTGCCCGGTGGGCAATGTGCAGATCTTCACACCGAATTCGGCGGCGACCTCGTCCATGGCGCGGCGCTGTTCGTCGCGTCCCCGGTTCGCATAGTCGTCGAGCAGCACGAAGGCGCCGGGAGTGAGGCGCGGCCAGAAGAAGCGCAGCGCGGCGACTTCGGGCGGAGCGCAGTTCATGTCGATGTGCAGGTAGGCCACCGAGGGCGCATCGACCTGATCGAGGGTCTCGGGGACCGCGCCCACGATGATGCGGTGGTTTTTCCATTCCGCGAAATTGGCGCGGACACCGTCGACTCCGTTGGCATACATGCCGTTGCGCAGATGCCCCTTGCTGATCTCCAGCGCCCCGGCCGCGCGTTCGTTGTCGGTGACGAACCGCGGGTCGATGCCGGCGAAGGTGTCCAGCAGGTAGAACGTCTTGCCCAGCCGGTCCCAGTCCAGGTACTCCATGATGGCGCTGCTCAAGAAGCCGTAACTGACGCCGCACTCGACGAAGTCGCCGTCGAGCAGGCTGGCGCTGGCCGCCGCCCATAGCCCCACGTGCACCCGCCACGGCCACTGGTACCAGTCCTCCTTGCCCAGCGAGCGGGCGCCGCGCCGGTAGGCGCGCTGGAATTCGGGATCGTCCAGGAATGCATGAAAGTTGTTGAACGTGATCAGCGCATCGTTGGCGTAGACGTCCGGCAGCAGCGTGCGCGCCAGCCAGTATTCGGTGCGCACCCACCACATCCGCAGGCGCGTGCCGGGGGTCAGCCCTGTAGCCACGGCGGCAACCATAACATCGGCGTGCATCCGGTCCGCAAAATACGCGAAGGGTTCGACGTGACGCTCTTGCGCCCGTCCCCGACCGGAGGGCAAATCGTTTCGTACACCGAGGGTTTCAGCGATCTCTCAGGGCTTGCGCCACAGCACGCCGGTGCCGTCGATCTCTACGATCTCCGCGGTGACACCGTGCTGGGTGCGGTAGTCCGTCACGGCCTGCGCGCACGCCTTGATGGCGTGGTAGTCGTCGACGATGCAGAAGCCGCCGGGGGACAGTCGCGGGTACAGCGCGTCGAGCGCCTGGATGGTGGATTCGTACAGATCGCCGTCGAGCCGCAACACCGAGATGCGATCGATCGGGGCGTCTTTCAGCGTGTCCTTGAACCAGCCGGGCACGAAACGCACCTGGTCGTCGAGCAGCCCGTAGCGCTCGAAATTCGCCTTGACGTTCTCCAGTGGCACACCCAGGATGCGCGCGTGGCGGTGCAGCCTAATCCCCTTGTCCGCCTTGTAGTTGACGGTGTCCGGCGGCGGCACTCCGGCGAAGGAATCGCACAGCCACACGCAGCGCTTCTCGTCGCCGTAAGCCGCCAGCACGGCACGCATCAAGATCGACGCCCCGCCACGCCACACGCCGCACTCGACCAGATCGCCCGGAACGTCTTCTTCCAGAACCGTTTCCACACAGTGCTGCAAGCTGGTCAGCCGCTTCATGCCGATCATGGTCAGCGCGTCCGCCGGCCAGTCCAGGCCCAGGTCTCGGGCCTGCTTGTTGAACGGGCGCTTGCGCACCAACATCAAGTTGCGGGTGCTGAACAGCGGGCGCCCCAGCCGGTACAACCCGACCGGCACCAACTCGTCGCTGCCATACCTGGTCAGATCACGCCGGAGCAGGTCGAGGTATGCAAACCGCGTGTCGTGATCGGTCACGGCCAAAACTGCCCCTAACTCCGCAAGCCTGTATTACCGGTAGAGAGCCTAGACGCCCTTCGACGCCGTCAATGCGTTTCGCACGGTATCGGTCAACGGTTCTCAGCGACTTCGCTGCGCTTCGGCCCGCGGAATGCAGCGGCCCGAGCGAGCGAATTCCTCCAACAGGTCGACCGCCCGGCCCGCGCTCTCGGCGGGCTTGCTCATCCGCGAGGACAGTTCGCGCGCGCGGGTGAGGTATTCGGGCGCCAGGATCTTCCGCAGGTCGGCCACCAACGTTTCGGGCGTGGTGGCCGAGAACCGACGCGAGGTGCCCACCTTCAGCCGCTTGATGTGCGACCCCCACAGCGGCTGATCACCGGCGGTCCACAGGATCAGGCTGGGAATTCCCGCCCGCAGGCCGGCGGCGGTGGTGCCCGAGCCGCCGTGGTGCACGACCGCGCGGCAGGCCGGGAAGATCTTGGTGTAGTTGACCACGCCGACCACCTTGACGTGGTCGGGGTGCGGGACATTGCTGAAGTCACTCCAGCCCGAGCAGATCAACGCCCGCTCCCCCAGTTCCGCACATGCCGCGCCGATCATCTCGACCGTGTCGGCCGGGGATTCGGCCACCGGCATGCTGCCGAAACCGAAGCAGATCGGCGGCGTTCCCTGGCCGATCCAGGACAACACCTCGTCATCGAAGTCGGTGGGCAGCTCCATGGTCAGCGAGCCCACGAACGGCCGCTGCCCGCCCCATTTCGCCCACTCCTCGGCCAACCCGGGAAAGCAAACCTCGTCGTAGGCCTGGATTTCCAGCGACCCGCGCTCGGCGATCCGGCGCGGTGAGGCCACCGTGGCGGTCGGTAGGCCGAGTTCGCGGCGCTGCCTGTCCTCGGCCTTCTTGTTCATCCGCCAGCACATCCAGTCGTAGACCGCCATCCCGGTGCGGACCAGCGGTCCCGGCACCCGCGGCAGCAGCTGGCCGTTGGGGCGCATCGGAATGTAGTGCAGCGTGGCCATCGGAATGCCGTAATAGTCGGCGACATTGATGGCCAGGTCCTGGTAAAGCTGGCCGGTGAACAGCAAATCAGCTCCGGCGCCCACCGACATCAACGCCGAGCTCATTTCCTGCCAGTTCTTCAATACCGGTTCCCAGGCTTCGCGGATCAATGTGACCGGGCCGCGCAGGAAGTTTTTGAAGAAGTCCCGGATGAACTCGTCGCTCCAAAAGTCGTGCATATCCGGCCCATACGCGATCGCGGACAGTCCGGCGGCTTCGGCTAAATCGACCAGATTGGGCGGGACGGCCATGCGTACCGAATGCCCCCTGCGCATCAGTTCACGACCGATGGCGAGGCAAGGCTCGATATCGCCACGCGTCCCATAACTTGCCACAGCAAATTTCATCGCGATTATTACCTTAATCAATCTCCGACAGCATGGGCAACTTTGGCGGCGGCGTTTCCTCTCGGTGATCTGCGGCCCGCCGTCGGCCCCGGGGCCCGGTCGAAGTCATTGGTTGTAGTTGTTTCGCAACGGATTTGGCAACACCCCACCCAGCGGGAAGATCACGGCGCATCGGAGCCGAGTGCGACAGAGCCAACCTCATCGGCCTTCCCCCCGACCGTAGAAACAAGACGACCCTTGGGCGGTGTGGCTGTACCCAAGCGTCGTCGCCTGATCCTACGTCAGTGTGCCAGACGATCGATCGGGTGTCTTGGAAAACGGGAAGTCAACCGGCGGATGTGCGGGCACCTGCGGGGTAGCAATCGCGGCCGTTTGCCCAGCGCAGCGGCCGTGCGCCGGTTAGCTGCGACCGGTGCGGCTGCGGGAGTTAACGAAGTCCTCCACGACATCCGCGGCCTTCATGACGCTGTCGGCGGGCCTGGTCATTCGGGCGGCGATCTCGCGGGCGCGCCGAGCGTAATCCGGTGCCAGGATCTTGCGCAGATCCTGCACCAGCGAATCGCGGTCGGTTGCCGAAAAACGCCGCGTGGCACCGACTTTCAGCCGTTTGAGTTGCGCGCCCCAGATGGTCTGGTTGGCGTCCATGGACAGGATCAAGGTGGGCACGCCGGCGCGCAGGCTCGCGGCCGTGGTGCCCGAGCCGCCGTGGTGCACGACCGCGCGGCAGGCCGGGAAAATGGTGGCGTAGTTCACCGGGCCCACCACCTTGACGTGATCGGGCACCGGGACGCCGCTGAAGTCACTGCGGCCGGCGCACAGCAGCGCGCGCTCGCCCAGCTGGGCGCAGGCCGTGCCGATCATGTCGACCGTGCCGGCCGGCGACTCGACGGGCATGCTGCCGAAGCCGAAGCAGATCGGCGGCGTTCCGCCGCCGATCCAGGACATCACCTCGTCGTCGGCCTCGGTGGTCAACTCCATCGTCAGCGTGCCGACGAAGGGCCGTTGGCCATCCCATTTCGCCCATTCCTCGGCCAGGCCGGGGAAGCAGACCTCGTCGTAGGCCTGGATTTCCAGCGAGCCGCGCTCGGCGATCCGCCGCGGCGACGGTCCGGTCGCCTTGGGCAGGCCCAGCTCGCGGCGCTGGGCGTCCTCGACCTTCTTGTTCAGCCGCCAGCAGAACCAGTCGAACGCCGTCATCGCCGAGCGGGCCAGCGGCGCCGGCAGCACCGAAACAACCTGGCCGTTGGGCCGCATCGGCACGTGGTGCAGGGTGGCCAGCGGAAGGTCGTAATACTCGGCGACGTTGGCGGCGGGCTCCTGGTAGCTCTGCCCGGCGAACAGCAGGTCGGCTCCGTCGGCCAGCGACAGCAGCGTGGTGTTCATCTGCGCCCAGCACTGGTCGCTGAGATCCCACATCTCGCGCCACATGCCGCGCATCTCCCCCATCTTCCAGAACCCCCGGAAGAACGACGTCCAGAAGTTGCGGTACACGTCGAGCCAGGCCTGCGAGTCCAGCCCGTAGGGGACGGCCGTCAACCCGGCCGCCTCGGTGAAGCTCACCGAGTCGGGCGGCACGGCCATGATCATGTCGTGGCCCCGGCGCTGCAGTTCGCGGGCGACCACCACGGATGGCTCGATGTCCCCGCGCGTCCCGTAGCTGGCCAGCACACATTTCATCGCGAATCCAAGCCCTTCGGTTGCGTCCTCGACGGTGATGCACCGACCACTCTAGGTATCGACGAATCCGCACAGCACCGGTTTACGGTTCTGCGCCGACGCGGCCCCGATAAAGGTTGCCCTCAGGACTTGCGCCACAGCACGCCGGTGCCGTCGATCTCCTCGATCGGCGCGGTCACGCCGTGTTCGGAACGGTAGTCGGTCACCGCCTGCCGGCAGGCGTCGATGGCGTGGTAGTCGTCGATGATGCAGATGCCGCCCGCCGAGAGCCGCGGGTAGAGCGCGTCCAGGGCCTGGATCGTCGATTCATACAGGTCGCCGTCGAGGCGCAGCACGGCGATCCGTTCGATCGGCGCATCCTGCAGGGTGTCCTTGAACCACCCGGGAACGAAGCGGACCCGGTCGTCGAGCAGACCGTAGCGCTCGAAATTCGCCCGGACCTGCGCCTCGGGTACGGCCAGTATCCCGGCGGCGCGATGCAGCTTGATGCCCTTGTCCGCCTGGTAATGCGCGGTGTCCGGCGGCGGCACGCCCTCGAACGAATCGCACAGCCACACGCAGCGCTTCTCGTCGCCGTAGGCCGACAGCACGGCACGCATCAGAATCGACGCCCCACCGCGCCACACTCCGCACTCGACCAGATCGCCGGGAATGTCGTCTTTGAGGATGGTTTCGACGCAGTGCTGCAAACTGGTCAGCCGCTGCATGCCGATCATCGTCAAGGCGTCGGCCGGCCAATCCAGGCCGAGGTCGCGGGCGTGCGCATTGAACGGGCGCTTGCGCACCAGCATCAGTTTGCGGGTGCTGAAAAGCGGACGGCCCAGATAGTTCCAGCCCACCGGCACCAACTCGTCGCTGCCATACCGGGTGAGGTTGCGCCGCAGCAGGTCGAGGTAGGCGGAACGGGTATCGAGGAATGGAGATCGCATGTCACGATCAGTCACGGTCAAGGCTGCCCCCTGGTTCAGATGAAGTGTCGGTGATGGCCTCGGGATCGCCGAAGCCGTCGATGCGTTTTCCGCATTCGCGCTACAAGCTCGCCTGACCGGCCTCCTTGACCTGCCCCCGCAGCCACCGGGGCTGCCCCCATCCGTGCCCTACCGGGCAGTAGCAACCATCATATGCTGGAAATCCGCGTAACCTGGGCCGCTGTCCCCGACCGTTCGCCGTCCGGGCGCCGGGCGGACACCTGCCACGCGCGCATGCACCATTAGTGCGGCACGGCGAGTTTGCCCAAGCCGGTGATCTCGATGCTCACCGATTTTCGTGACCCGGCCGCGCCGAGTATGAAGAAGATGTCCTCGGCGGGGGCGTTCAACCAGAATCTCCAGAACGGCTCACGGAAGCACGCCCAAAGGAAGCGGCCGTCCCCGAGGAGCAAATACCCGGGGATCGCGGCAATGGAATACAGCCAGCGCTTCCATCGTGAGGTGACCATCTCGACGTTCATTTCGATCATCTCGAGGCCCCAGGCCCGGTATTGCCATTCCAATTCGTAACGCTTCTGGAAGTCGTAGAAGGCCCGCATTTCACCGTTGGTGACGAGATATTCGTCGAACACGAGGATGGATCCGACGACGAAGTGATCCTTGCAGGTCTCCAGCGCGTGCAGGCAGCTTTCGTAGGTGTCCAGGTCCATGTGGAAGAGCCTGATGGGGGCCGCCGGCCGGTCCGCCAGGAACGGCGCCAACGTGTCATAGGTGCTGCCCTTGATGAATCTCACGTCGCGCCCGAGCGCGGCCGGGACGCCGTCGTCGTTGATCGTCACGCCGGTATCCCGGATGAAGCGCTGCGCGAACGGTTCCGAGAGGGAAAAGGCCCCACGCTTGACGATCCGGTCCTCGAGTCGCCAATCTTCGACCAGTCCGGAAAAGGTGTCGAACCCGTACACCGTGCGATGGCACGTATCGAATATCAGCCTGGTCGACCAGCCGATCCAGACGCCCAGATCTAACAGAAGCTCCTCGGAATTCTCCGCGCCGGGCTGCGGCAATTGCGATGCTTCCCATAACAGGGTGTGGCCGCCAATTCTGCGGCGCCGTAATTCCGCGAGGGTCCGACGGATGAATTCGCGATATTGGTCGTCATAGATTCTGGTGTCCCGGGCATACAAATTGGGAATGTAGCGGTCCCGATCCCTGCCGGGAATGCGCGCGCAGAGCAGCAGCAACAGGATTGCGCCGATCCCGACGGCCAGGACCGGCCAGAAGTAACAGGCGGCGGCCAGCAGGAGCGCGCCGCCGAGCAGCACCGCTTTCCATAGCCAGTGAATGCGGGTGCGATCCGGCGCCCGGTGAAGCTTCGTTGGAACCATTGTCCGTCGGTCGACAATGCCCACCGCTTCACCTCTTGCCGCGTCGTAGCCCGTGTATGAAACCTCGCCGAACGATTCAGTAAATTACTCGGTTGCGGGCCATATCAATAGGCCCGAGTTCTCAAAGACAACGGGCTCGGACGGATCCGCGCTGTTCACGAGGCTTTACGCGCGGCGTTACCGGTGGGCGAATGCGTCTTTTTGCCGGTATTTGAAGGTTGCGAAAATTTCGGGGAATCGCCCGATTTGTGCTCAGTCGCCGGATTTCCGGCCGAGCCGCCGGCGGCTTACGGCCGGTTGCCGATCCATTCGAGCAGGGCGCGCAGACCGTCCTCGAGTGTCCACTTGGGGTGCCAGCCGAGCTGGCTGGTTGCCGGCTCGATGTCGCAACTCGCCGCGCGGACGTCGCCGTCCCGGAATTTTCCGACGACCACTGGTTCGGGCGCCTCGCACATGGCGGCGATCGTGTTGGCCAGCTCCTGGATGGTGGTGGCCCGGCCGGACCCGACGTCCAGCCGGCGCTGCGGGCTGGCCGGTCGCTGCACCGCCGCGAACAGCGCGTCGACGACGTCGTCGATGTAGACGAAATCGCGGACGATCCGGCCGTCTTCGTAGACCTCCAGCGCCTGCCCCTGCCGGGCCAGCCGGGCGAACAACGCGACGATGCCGGTGTAGGAATTGGTCAGCGACTGGCCGGGGCCGTAGACGTTCTGCAGGCGCAGCACGCTGAGGTTGGTGTCGTGCGCGGCGGTCCAGGCGGCCAGCAGGTGCTCCTGGGCGAGCTTGGTCGCCGCGTAGACGTTGGTGGGCCGGGGCTCGGTGCGGTCGGCTCGGCTCGGCAGCGGCACCGCCTGCTCACCCGCGGGTCCTTGCGGGTCCCAGCGGCCAGCGACCAGCTGGGCATGGCTGCGGGGTTGCGGATAGAAGACCTCCGCGCCCGACTGCCACGCGCCCTCGCCGTAGACCGCGCGGGAGGACGCCAGCACCAGCTGCTCGGGAACCAGGCCTGAGCGGCTCAGCGCGTCCAGCAGCTGAGTGGTTCCCACGACGTTCACCGAGCCGTGCCGGGTGGCCTCGGACAGCGACTGCGCGGTGCCCGTCTCGGCCGCCAGGTGGACGATCTGGGTGGGCCGGAACAACCGCAGCACCGCGTCGAAGTCGGGCGCGTGGGTGACGTCCCCGGTGAACAACCGCACCGAGGGCGCCAACTCGACGGGCCGGTCGCCGCCGTGCACCTGCGGATGCAGCACGTCCATCAGGGCGACGTCGTATCCGGCCTCGACGAGACGACGTGACAGCGCCGACCCGATGAACCCTGCCCCGCCGGTGATGAGCACGGACGCTGACACGAATCGAGGCCTGCCTTTCGGGCGTAGCGAGAAAATTCAGCGACCGGCGTCTGGTATCGCGGTCCGGTCGATCATATCGGGGACCTTTCCCCGCATCAGACGATTCCGCCAACCGCCGCCTAGGCCCAGGTGCCGCGGTTCCGGTGGAGCATCGCGAAGATTTCCATCACCGGCCGTGCGACGGCCGGCCGGAAAACCCGGAAGAGCATGCTGTTGGATAAGCCGTGAAAGTCCTCGTGCGCCTTGCGGAAATCACGCTCGCTGGCCCGGTAGGAATCGAAAACGCGGTCCAGCGTTGCGGTGTCGACGGGCTCGTCGTGCGCGGCGTCGCGCAGCGCCGCATAGACCGTGGAAATCCAGTCGGCGCCGAAACGATTTGTCACCGACCCGCTGTGCCGCTGCCGATGCAGGCCGGGGGTGAGGAACTTCTCGATGGCGTCCTCGTCCTGGGTGTGCAGCTCGACCGGCAGCTCGGCGGAGATCCGCTTCGTCTCCCGGCGCCAGTCGTCGAGAAGGTTTGCGTAGTCGACGAACACGCGCGGCATGCCCCGCGTGTTTCGTTCGGCCAGGATGTTGCACTTCAGCCACAGGGCGCTGGCGAGTGCCGGCGAGACTCGCCAGGACTTCGCGATCGAGCAGATGACTTCCTGCGGATGACGAACCGCGATCACCGCCGCGACATCGAACCCGGCCCGCCGCGCCGCCTGGAACCACAGGTCGGACAGCGTGGTGATGCGCGGTTCCTTGATCACCACCAGCGGCGCGGCCGGCAGCGTGGACAGATAGGCCGCGATTTTGTTGATACAGGCCGTGTTCGCCGACTCGTCGGCTGCCTGCTCATCCAGAAAACGAAACGACGGGTCGTACCAGTTGGTCCCGAGGCGACGCAGGATCGCCTCGTTGAGCGAGATGGCCGCTCGCGGCTCCCAATAGCCGAGCGGGTTGTTGGCGTCGGCGCCCAGCAGCGCGGTGGGCAGGGTCCCGCCGCACAGCGACAGCACCCGGGTGAGCGCCGACGTTCCGGACCGTTGCGGCCCCAACACGAACAGGGCAACCGGGCGGTTCGGAGGGCCGGCGAGATCAGCGAGCGGACCGGAGGAATTGGCGGCGGTTTCGGCGGGCTTGATCGTCCGGGCCAATCTCATCGCAACTCCAAACCTTTCACTTGTCCTGCGTCTGAGCGACTTTCGGAGTTCGGTTGCCATCCACGGTTTTCCGATTCGGCCAGGCCGCGGGCCAGCCGGCACTCGGCAATCCAGCCGGAATCGACACCGTCGCGCAGACTACGACGTCAGGGAACTAAAACTCAGCCGTATCAACAGCTTTGGCAAAAGAGGCGACGATTTCGTTCGTGCCTCTCGGACCGAGTCAGGCTTGACTTGTGACCGGCAACTCTGCCCCCCTGGCTGAGAATGATCGGATCATTGCGCCCGCTAAAGACTATAGCCGCAGCGGATGAGGCGGGACAGCATTTTCACGAATCCGTTTTGCTTACTTAACCTTTGGTCGGTCTCATTGCATGGAATGGTGCAAAGGCGCTCACCGCGGCGTCGTTACCGTAACAAACGATCTCGGCGGCCGGGCCTTGGCGCGTTAGGCCCAGGCTCCCCTGCGCCGGTGCAGCACCGCGGCAACCTCGAGAATCCACTTCACCAGGAACGGCCGGAACACCCGGCGAACGACGCTGTTGGTCCGGGCCTGAAAATCCGTGAAGGCGGTGCGAAAGTCGCGCTCACTCGCCCGGTACGACTCGAAAACCCGATCCAGCGTGGCCGTGTCCAGCGGGTCGTCGTGCGCGGCGCCGCGCAGCGCCGCATAGACCGCCGACATCCAGTCCGCGCCGAACAGGTCCGTCACCGGCCCGCAGTGTCGCTGGCGTCGCAAATCCGCGGTGAGGAACTCCTCGATGGCGCCCTCTTCTGCGGTGTCCAGCTCGATCTCCAGCGCGCCGGCGATCCGCTTCATCTCCCGGTGCCAGTCGTCGAGCAGGTTCGCGTAGTCCACGAACACCCGCGGCACCCCGCGGGTGTGCCGCTCGGCCAGCAGGTTGTATTTGAGCCACAGTGCACTCGAGAGCTCCGGCGAGGTCGACACGTATTTGGCCGCCGACGCGATCACCTCCTGCGGGTGGCGCACGGCGATCACTGCCGCCACGTCGAACCCGACTCGGCGCGCCGCCTCGAACCACAGGTCGGACAGCGCCGTGATCCGCGGTTCCTTGATCACCACCAGCGGCGCCGCCGGCAGCGTGGACAGATACGCCGTGATCTCCGCGATGCAGGCGGCGCGCTCGGCGGCGCCGAAGGCGGCCTCCTGCTGCAGCCGCAGCGTCGGGTCGTACCAGTTGCTGTCGTGGCGGCGCAGGATCGTTTCGTTGAGCATGATGGCCGTGCGCGGTTCCCAATAGCCGCGCGGATTGTTGCCGTCGGCGCCGCACATCCCGGCCGGAAGCGTGCTGCCGCACAGCGACAGCACGCGGGTCAGTGCCGAGGTCCCCGACCGCGCCATGCCCAGCACGAACAACGCGACGGGACGAACGTCGCCCGGGAGGCGGGTGGGGTGCCGCGGGAGGTCGGGGCCGTCGGCGGGTTGACTCGTCCGGGCAGCTCTCATCGGGGACCCACACCCTTTCAGTTGCGCATCTGACGGCCCCCGGGTTCCCGCCATTATCCATGACATTGCGAGTTCTCGCGCGGTGTTGAATTACCGGTCTCCGGCAACGCGCAATGGGCGGATCGGAAAGCGTCAATCCGGGCTTTTCCAAGCTCTCTGGCTAAAGGTGACAGTGAGGGTTTTGCTATTGCGCAAAAGCCGCGGCTATGACTTTCCTATGAGCCTGGTGTGGAAATGCGTGAGCCACCGGAGACCACGGCGCCCCACCCGCGCGCTCGGCGCTTGATGCGAGATTTGAGCGACAGGGCGCGCTTTTCCACCAGGAACCAGCTCAGTGCGGCCAGCGGAAGGGTGACGACAACGGCGACGACGGCGAACACGACGGGAGGCAAGAAGCTGAGCCCGCAGATGGCCAGCAGCTGCTGCATGGGCCACGCGTAGATGTAGACGCCGTAGGACAGGTCGGTGCGCAACCTCAACCGCTCGTGGTGGATCAGCGCTCCGGAGACCACGACGGCGTAGGCCAGCGGAATCGCGGCCAGCACCCGGTAATTGGGCATCAGCAGGCCGGCCGCCAAAACGATCACCGCGCTGAGCGCCACCAGTGACCAGCGGGCGGGAATCTTGTCCTGGAACTGATGCAACAGTGTTCCCGCCGCGAACACCAGGGCGAACCGCCCGATCATCTGGAAGACGGTCTGCACCTCGACCGGGTAGGCCACCAGTGCCGAGAAGACCACCAGAAGGATGAATACCACCACCGCCGGCCACCGGCGTTTGAGCAGTCCGGCCACCCCGGCGACGGCAATGGCGATGTAGCAGAAGATTTCGAAGATCAGGGTCCACAGCACGCCGTCCCACACGCCCGGGAAAGGCACGTGGCGCGGCGTTCCGTCGATGCCGGCGTAAAAGACGTGCAGGACCGCGTTGTGGAGCACGTACTCGATGGGCGCGCGCGACATCAGCAGCTTCGCGGCCGAGCCTCCTTGGATCGCCACCCCGATCGGGGCGATGACGAACGCGATCACCACCAGGCAGACCCACAACCCGGGCAGAATGCGCAGCGCCCGCGCCGCGACATACTCGCGCAGCCGCGGATTGCGCACCCAGCTCGCCGCGATGAGGAATCCCGAGATCGCGAAGAACCCGTCCACCCAGACCTGGGTGAACAGTTGGTCATACGGTGGGTGCACCTTCCGGCCGGTCAGCGGCCAGGAGTGTTGCAGGATGACGCCGGAGGCCAGCACCAATCGCCACACGTTCAGCGCGTTGATCCGGGTGTCGAAAACCTGGGCGAGTGTCGGGCCCGGGACCCGTCGCCGGGCAGGCCCCCGCGCAGCGATGGTAGTGGGATCGGAAACGTTCGGGTCGGCGCTCACCGGCGCGATTCCCGCACCCTCGGCTGGCCGCACCGAGTTTGACCGGCCCGGTATTCTCCGGCGACAGCGCGGGAATGCGCGGGAATGGTCGGAGCAAACACCCACACAGAGTACATTGCGTGCGAACTACTGCGCAGCGGCGTTCCTGCGAAAGGGATTGCCGATTTAAGCGCCGTGTTCAATACCGGCCATTCCCGTGACGGCGCCTCAGCCGGCGACGGCTCCCGGCTCGCGAAACGGCGCGCCGAATTCGGTGACCGGCCGGAACCCGTGCTTGCGCACCTGCTCGGCCGCCCGGCGGATCAACGCGTAGATCCCGACGAACGCCGCATGGTCCGTCATCACCAGGGGCGTCAGCAGCCGGTTGTGCACCAGCGAGAAGGCCACCCCGGAGGCCGGGTCGGCCCACCCGAGCGAACCGCCCATCCCGACGTGGCCGAACCCGGGCATCACACCACCGATCGGCACACTGTGATAGCCCAGATGAAAAGCCAACGGCACGTACAGGTTTCGGTCCGGCCGCAGGCTCCGCTCACCCGTCAGGCCCGCCACCAGGTCGCGGGAGAGGAACCGGATGCCGTCGACCTCGCCGCCGTTGGCGATGGCGCCGTACATCCGCGCCAGACCACGGGCCGTCGCCACCCCGTTGGCCGCCGGGATCTCGGCGTCCAGCAGCGGGGTGTCGCCCTGCACGGCGGCGATCATGCCCGGGAAGTACATGGCCCGGAATCCGCCGGAAAGCTGGTTGGCGACCTTGCGGGAAACGTAGTTGACGATCGAGCTGCCCACCAGGTTCTGCGGCGCGACGATCTCGGCGACCCGCGTCGGCGCCCCGGCCGGCGGGCGGCCCAGGTACAGCCCGTCGGTGCCCAGCGGCTCGGCGAGCTCCTCCCGGATCAGCGTGCGCATCCCCTTACCGGTGACGGCCCGGCCCAGGCCCGACATCAGCCAGCCGAACGTCAGCGCGTGGTAGGCCGATTTGCCCAGCAGCCGTCCGGGCGCCGCCGCGGCCAGCCGCTCCTCCATCACGAGGTGATCGAGCAGCTCCTCCTTGGTGGCGCCGCGCAGCCCGGACAGGCCGGCCTGGTGGCGCATCACCTGGCGCACCGTCATGTTGGCCTTGCCGTTGGCCGCGAACGCGGGCCAGTACTCGGCGACCGGGGCTTCGTAGTCGATCAGCCCGCGATCGACCAGCCGGTGGATGACCGTGGCGGCCATTCCCTTGGTGGCCGAGAACACCATCGGCGCGGTGTTCTCCGACCACGGCCGCTGACCGGCCCGGTCGGCCCACCCCGTCCAGACGTCCACCACGGGCTGGCCGTCGACATAGACGGCCAGCGCCCCACCGCCGAACCGGCGGGCCGGGAACATGCTGGCGAAACTGCGAACGACGCAACCGAAGTGTGAGTCCGCCGCGCCGGACACACGGTGACCTGCGTCAAGGTCATCGTGGACACGGACCGCGCGGCGATCGACTCGGGCATCCACCGTCACACTTCCGAATCTACTTGGATTACACACCCGGCAGGAGCGAAATCCGGATTATTTACCTATCCGTTAGCGCGACGCGGCCGCCAGGATTTCCTGGGCCGCCAGCGCCGGGGTGAGCTCCCCCGCCTTGACCCGTCGCTCGACATCGGCGCGCATCGTGCGGACCGCCGGGTTGGACAGCAGCCGGTCCAGCACCGTGTCGCGCACCATCTGCCAGGTCCAGTCCACCAGCTGCGACCGGCGCCGCGCCTCGAACTCGCCGGCCTTGCTGAGCACCTGACGGTGCCGTTCGATGGTCTCCCACAGTTCCGGCAGGCCGGTGCCCTGCGCCGCGCTCATCGTGAGAACCGGTGGGCGCCAAAGGGTTTCGCGAGGGTGGATCAGCCGGATCGCGCCGGACAGTTCACGCGCGGCGGACCGCGCCTCGGCCAGGTGCTCGCCGTCGGCCTTGTTCACCACGACGATGTCGGCCAGCTCCAGCACGCCCTTCTTGATGCCCTGCAGCTGATCGCCGCCGCGGGCCAGGGTCAGCAGCACGAACGTGTCGACCATGTTGGCCACCGTCACCTCGGACTGGCCGACGCCGACGGTCTCGATCAGGATCACGTCGAAACCGGCGGCCTCGAGCAGGACCACCGTTTCGCGGGTGGCCTTGGCCACGCCGCCCAGCGTGCCCGACGTCGGCGACGGCCGGATGTAGGCGTCCGGATGATTGGCCAGCCGGGCCATCCGGGTCTTGTCGCCCAGGATGGAGCCACCGGTGCGGGTCGACGACGGGTCGACGGCCAGCACCGCCACCTTGTGGCCGAGCCCGATCAGGTGCATGCCGAGCGCCTCGATGCTGGTGGACTTGCCCACCCCGGGGATGCCGGTGATGCCGACTCGATGCGCGTCGCCGGCATCCGGCGTCAGCTCCAACAACAGCTGCTGGGCCTGCTCCTGATGGTCGGCGCGGGTGGACTCCAACAGCGTGATGGCCCGCGGCAGCGCCGCGCGGTCACCGCTGCGGATCGCCTCGGCCAGCTCGGTCACCGTCCGCCCGCTCATGGGACCGCCGCCTGTAACGCCATGGCGAAAATCGGTGCCATTCTTCGCCGTAGCGTTACGAGAGCGGCAGGAATCGCGGCCATCAGCCGAGGTCATACCCGAGCCGCTCGGCCAGCTTGTGCAGCAAACCGATTGCGGCGTCGGCGATTACCGTCCCGGGCGGGAAGATGGCGGCGGCCCCGGCGGCGTACAGCTCGTCGAAGTCGCCGGGCGGGATGACCCCGCCGACCACGATCATGATGTCGGGCCGCCCCACCTCTTTGAGCGCGTCGCGCAGCGCCGGCACCAGGGTCAGGTGGCCGGCGGCCAGCGAGGACACTCCGACCACGTGCACGTCGTTGTCGGCGGCCTGGCGGGCCACCTCCTCGGGGGTGGAGAACAGCGAGCCGACGTCGACGTCGAAGCCGATGTCGGCGAAGGCCGTCGCGATCACCTTCTGGCCGCGGTCGTGGCCGTCCTGGCCCATCTTGGCCACCAGGATCCGGGGCCGGCGGCCGTCGGCCTCGGCGAACTTCTCGACCAGTTCCGTAGCGGTGGCGATGTTGGTGGCCTTTCCGGCTTCGTCACGGTAGACGCCGGCGATGGTGCGGATCTCCGCCTGATGGCGCCCGTATACCTTTTCCAGCGCGTCGGAGATCTCCCCGACCGTGGCCTTGGCCCGGGCGGCGTTGATCGCCAGCGCCAGCAGATTATTACCCAGCCCGTCCTCACCGGCGCGGCCCTGTGCCGCCGCCGCGCGGGACAGCTCGGCCAGCGCGGCGTCGACGGCCGACTGGTCGCGGCTGTCCCGCAGTTCCTTGAGCTTGGCCAGCTGCTCGGCGCGCACCCGGCTGTTCTCCACCTTGAGGACCTCGACCTCCTGGTCCTCCTCGACCTGGTACTTGTTCACCCCGATCACCGGCTGGATGCCCGAGTCGATGCGGGCCTGGGTGCGCGCGGCCGCCTCCTCGATGCGCAGCTTGGGGATGCCGTCGCTGATGGCCTGGGCCATGCCGCCGTGCTCGGCCACCTCGGCGATGTGCGCGCGGGCCTTGCGGGCCAGGTGGTGGGTCAGCCACTCCACGTAGTAGGACCCGCCCCACGGGTCGATGGGCCGGGTGGTGCCCGACTCCTGCTGCAACACCAGCTGGGTGTTGCGGGCGATGCGGGCCGAGAAGTCGGTGGGCAGCGCCAGCGCCTCGTCGAGCGCGTTGGTGTGCAGCGACTGGGTGTGCCCCTGGGTGGCGGCCATCGCCTCGATGCAGGTGCGGGCGACGTTGTTGAACGCGTCCTGCGCTGTCAGCGACCAGCCCGAGGTCTGCGAATGTGTGCGCAGCGACAGCGATTTGGGGTTCTTCGGGTTGAACTGGGAAACCAGCTCGCTCCACAGCAGCCGGCCCGCGCGCAGCTTGGCGACCTCCATGAAGAAGTTCATCCCGATGCCCCAGAAGAAGGACAGCCGCGGCGCGAACTTGTCGATGTCCAGCTCGGCGTCCAGGCCGGCCTTGATGTAGTCCACCCCGTCGGCCAGCGTGTAAGCCAGCTCCAAATCGGCTGTGGCCCCGGCTTCTTGGATGTGGTAGCCGGAAATCGAGATGGAGTTGAACTTGGGCATCTTCGCGCTGGTGTAGGCGAAGATGTCGGAAATGATCCGCATCGACGGCTTGGGCGGATAGATGTAGGTGTTGCGCACCATGAACTCTTTGAGGATGTCGTTCTGGATGGTGCCGGCCAGCTTCTCCGGCGACACCCCCTGCTCCTCGGCGGCCACCACGTACAACGCCAGGATCGGCAGCACCGCGCCGTTCATGGTCATCGACACGCTCACCGTCGACAGGTCGATGCCGTCGAACAGCTGCCGCATGTCGAGAATGGAATCGATTGCCACACCGGCCATTCCGACATCGCCCTGCACGCGCGGATGATCCGAGTCGTAGCCGCGGTGCGTGGCCAGGTCGAAGGCCACCGACAGACCCTTCTGCCCCGCCGCCAGGTTGCGCCGGTAAAAGGCGTTGGACTCCGCGGCGGTGGAGAACCCGGCGTACTGCCGAATGGTCCACGGCTGGTTGACGTACATCGTCGGGTAGGGGCCGCGCACGAACGGCGGCTCGCCGGGGAAGGTGTGCAGCGGGTACCCGTCGGCCTCGACGGCGGCCCGGTCGGCGCCGATGTAGACCGGTTTGACGGCGATGTCTTCCGGTGTGTGCCAGTGCAGTTGGTCGGGCGTGTACAGGTGCGCGGCCGCGATCGCCGCGACGTGTTTTTCGACGGCAACCTCGGTGGCCGGCGCGACAGGCCGCTCGCTGCGCAGTGGCACGTCGGCGAAGCTGCCGACAGCAGGTGCAGTGGTCGTCATGGTAACTACGCCCCCAGCCTTGTGAGCAGATCCGACAGTGCTTCGACCGCATTGATTTTCGCGGTCAGGAATTGGTCCGGCCGGTGCTCGGCGTCCGTCACGGCTTTCTCCGGCCCGGCCAGATAGACCCGGGAGACGCCGGCGCCGCGCGCTGCCTGCACGACGCCCGACGCCTCGTCCTGGTAGCGCTTGTCGGTGCCGCAGATGACCGCCACCGCCGGCGATCCCGCTTCTTTGACGGCCTTAGCGACGCCGGCGGCGTCGACGGTTCCTGGGTTGACCGCCTCGATGCCCCCGGAAGCCAGCAGGTTCGACGCGAACGTCGCGCGAATGTTGTTCTCGGCCAACGGCCCCAGCGGCAGCAACAACACCTGCGGGCGCGAGCCGGTGCGGGCCAGGTAGGCGTCGGAGCGGTCGCGCAGCGCCTCGAAGTCGGTGGCGTACCGGATCAGCTTGCCCGCCGCGAGCGGCGAATACGACGAATCGCTGTGCGGCAGCGCCGGTTCGGCGAGGTTGGGGAATTCGTTGACGCCGGTGATCGCGGTCCGCCGATGCGCGATGTCGTCGCGGCGGCGGGCGGCGATCTCGGCGATCTGGCCGGCGATGAAATCGCGGGCCTCGGCGAATCCCCCGCGCGCCTCGATGGCCTGGAAGTGCTGCCAGGCCCGCTCGGCCAGCCGCTGGGTGAGGTCCTCCACGAACCAGGATCCCGCGGCCGGGTCCAGGACCCGGCCCACGTGCGACTCCTCGAGCAGCAGCAGCTGGGTGTTGCGGGCGATGCGGCGGGCGAAACTCGTTGCGGTGCCCGGGAATCCACCGTCGATGGCCACATCGAACGGGAACACCAGCAGCGAGTCGGCGCCGCCGACGCCCGCCCCGAACGCGGCCAGCGTGCAGCGCAGCATGTTCACCCAGGGATCCCGCTGAGTCATCATCGGCAGCGACGTCTCGGCGTGCACCACGGCCGCACCGGCGTCCGGCTCGCCGACCACCTCGGCCACCCGCGCCCACACCGTACGCGCCGCGCGGAACTTGGCGATGGTCATGAACTGGTCGTCATCGGCGGCGAACCGGAAGCTGATCTGGCGCAACGCCGCAGCGATCGTCAACCCCGATTCGGTGAGCACCCGCAGGTAATTGACCCCGGCCGCGATCGAGGCGCCCAGCTCCCATGACGCGTTGGCGCCCAGGTTGTGGAAGGCGGGCCCGTCGACGGTGATCGCGCGGACCCCGGTGTGACCGGCGGCCCGCTTGGCGACGGCGACCACGTCCTTGAGCTCCGGGGCGGGGCGCCCGCTCAGCCCCGCGGTCAGCGGGTCGCCGGCCAGGTCGATCGACACCGTGGCGCGCTGGTCGGGTTCGATCTCGTCGGCCAGGCCCAGCACCGCGTCGCTGGCCCCCGGGTAGTCGGCGCCGGCCTCCAGGATCAGCGGCGCCATGCTCAGGTAGACGCCCTGCAGGCTGTCGGCCACCTGGTCGGGCGCCACGCCCGACTCGCCGATCCGCAGCAGCACGGCGCCGGCGCCGTTGCCCAGCGCGTCGAGCACCGCGGAGTTGATGTCCTTGGCCGCGACGCCGGGCACCGGGGTGGCCGGGAACGCCTCGGCGACCTTCCAGCCGGACCTGACGTCGCGCAGCGCGTCGCCGCCGCGCACGAACGGCCACTCGCCTGGCAGCGGCGGTTCGGGCAGCTCGTCGAGCGCGGTGTAGAGCGCGCGGATCGCGATCCCGTCGTACGTCGGGGTTTCCAGCAGCCGCTCCGGCGCGTCCCCCAACTGCTCGGGGTCCTTCCGGGTGCTTTTGGCCAGCACTCCGGCAACCGCACTGCGCCAACGCCCGCGAACCTGTTCCAGGTCGGCGAGTTCGGGTACATCAATGGACACCGATTGCTCCCTTTTCCCAGCATTTGGGCAACAGCTTTGGGGATACCACTTGACTACCGAGGCTAATTGATCGGGGCTCCGCGCTGAAAACCGCCGGCCGGCCCGCGCGGTCCGGATTCGGAGGGAAACGCCAGCCGCGGGAAACGCTGGATTCACCTGCGCCCCGTAATCTTGGAAGGCGTGACGGGTTCCGCCACCAGCAAAATCACCGAAACACTGCGCGATCTCGGCTGCGCGATCGGCGCGGCCGCGCGCGGTGTGTCCCGGTCGCGGATCGCCTGGACAGTGGCGGGCATCACAGCACTGGTGGTGCTGGCGTCGCTGATCCCGCTGCCCTCGCCGGTGCAGATGCGCGACTGGGCGCAGTCCGTCGGGCCGTGGTTCCCGCTGGCGTTTCTGCTCGCGCACATCGTGGTGACGGTGGTGCCCGTGCCGCGCACCGCGTTCACCCTGGCGGCCGGGCTGCTGTTCGGCCCGCTGCTGGGGGTGGCCATCGCGGTGGCCGCCAGCACCGCGAGCGCGATGATCGCGATGCTGTTGGTGCGCGCGGCCGGCTGGCGGTTGACCCGGCTGGTGCGGCACCGGTCGATGGACACCGTGGAAGAGCGGCTGCGGCAGCGGGGCTGGCTGGCGATCGTGTCGCTGCGGCTGATCCCGGCGGTCCCGTTCTCGGCGCTGAACTACGCCGCGGGTGCGTCGAGTGTGCGGGTGCTGCCCTATGGGCTGGCCACCCTGGCCGGGTTGCTGCCCGGCACCGCCGCGGTGGTGATCCTCGGCGACGCGCTGGCCGGTCACCCCTCGTCGCTGCTGTACCTGGTGTCGGCGCTCACCAGCGCGCTCGGGCTGACCGGGCTGGTCATCGAGATCCGCCACTTCCGCCGGCACCACCGCCGCGCACACCGGCACCGCGACGACGAGCCCTCCCCCGAGCCGGCCACCATCGGCTGACACCGAATTTCGCTGAGCGACTTCGCTGAGAGCGCCGCGCGATGCGGCAAAGATCGATCTAATGGTGAGCGTGGACGCGCTGGAGCTCGCCAGCTGGGGGACGCCATACTCACCCGCTCGTACCGTTGCGCTGCCGCTCGGCGCGCTGGTGCTCGCGGTGCTGGCCGTGTTGGGTTTTCTGCCCGGCCGCGCCGAACGGCGGCGCAAGCCGGCGACGGGCGCTTTCCCTGCCACCGATGTGCTGCCGCCGCGTCCGCGCACCCACACCACCTTGCTCACCCTGGCGGCGGTGTGCAGCATCACCGCGCTGGTGGCCGCGGTGTGCCTGCTGCCGAGGGCGGCCACGCCGGCGCAGCAGCCCACCCCGCCGCCCGTGCTGGCGCCGATCGACCTGCCCGCGGCCAGCGCCATCGGCCCGGGCGCAGGGATCTATGTCGACTACACCGACGGTTCCGGTGGAATGGGTTGCACCGCAGGGTTTTTGGTGCGCACCAGCAGCGGCCAGGCCGGCATTCTCACCGCCGGCCACTGCAACCGTCCCGGCGAGCCGAGCAAGGTGACGATGAACCTGGGCGGCGTGCTGCCCTACGCGACGCTGGGCACGTTCAGCCAGACGATCAGCGAGGGTGTGCACGACGAACAGCACGACATCGGTTTGATCATCCTGGACGGCGACAACGTGCCGCAGTCGCCGGCGATTGCGGCGTCGGTGCCGGTGTCCGGTATCGCCGCCAATCTGCAAGTGGGACAACAGCTGTGCAAGTTCGGCATGGGCTCGGGCGCGGACGCCTGCGGGCAGATCGTCGAGATTACCGGCAGCAAGGTGAAATTCCTGGCCGGCGGCCAGTGCGGCGATTCGGGCGGGCCGGTGTACCGGTACGAGAACGACGGCACCGTCAGCGCCGTCGGCATCCTCATCCGCGGCGGTGACCCCTACACCCGCAAGGCCGGGTGCGCGGCCCGGGCCAAATTCTCGGTCGCCGAGCTGGTGCGACCGTGGCTGGACACATGGCAGCTGACCATGGTGACGGCACCGTCGGCTCCGCGCTGATTCGTTCGTCTTCAGCTTGGCTTCAGGCTGGCGTCCTACCGTCTGCTGGTGACTGGTAATACGGTGCGGGACCGCCGTTTTCGCGCTGCACCGATCGAGGATGGAGGGACATAGTGAGACTGAGACAAGCGATCGCTGGTTCGTTGATCGCGGGAGCGCTCGGGGTGGCCGCGGCGGGCTTCGGCGCCGCGGTGGCGAGCGCGGATCCCCCGCCACCGCCGCCGGGCCCGGGGCAGCCGTGGGGGCCGGGGCCGGGCGGCCCGGGTGGACCGCCCCCGCCGCCGGGTGGACCGCCCCCGCCGCCGGGTGGACCGCTGGGCCCGCCGCCGGGCGGGCCGGGCGGGCCTCTGCCACCGCCGGGCTGGTGATGCGTCGACGGGTGGCCGCCTCGAGTATTCGAGGCGGCCACCGTTCACTGTGTGGTCGCCCGCGGCAACGTGAGCCGGAACCGGGCGCCGCCCTGATGCGGCAGGCACACCAGGTCGCCGCCGTGCGCGCGGGCCAGCGCCCGAGCGATGGCCAGGCCCAGCCCGGCGCCGCCGTGATCGCGGGCGCGGCCGGCATCCAGGCGCACCAGCCGGTCGAAAATGTGCTCCCGCTCGTCGTCCGGGATGCCCGGGCCGGTGTCGGTGACGGTGATCTCGGCGGCGCCGTCGCCGGCGCGCAGGTCGATCTTGATAGCGCCGCCGGCCGGGGTGTAGCGGCGGGCGTTGTCGAGCAGGTTGGACACGATCTGCGACAGCCGGGTGGCGTCGGCCCGGACGTTCAGCGCGGTGAGTCCCGTGCGGCGCACGCCGATTTGGGGTGCCAGCAGGGCCGCCCGGTCGGCTTCGTCGCGCAGCACGGCGGCAACGTCGACGTCGTGCAGTTCCAGCGGAAGCCCGGCGTCGATGCGGCTCAGGTCCAGCATGTCGTTGACGAGTCGCCCGGCGCGGCGCGCGTCGGAGAGCAGCAGGCCCGCCCGACGGTATTGCCCGTCGTCGGGGTGTTCGGAGGCGCCGTGCGCGAGTTGCTCCGCGGCGACCTGCATGCCGGCGATCGGGGTGCGCAGCTCGTGGGCGGCGTCGACGAGGAAGCGCCGGGTCGCCGTCTCGGCGCGCTGGGCGGCCTCGGCGGCCTGTTGGGCCCGGCGTTCCGACATCTCCAGAGCGTCCAGCATCGTGTCGAAAGCGCTTGCGGCGCGGCCTAGTTCGGTGTCGGCGCGGTGCGGGCGCAACCGGCGGCCGCGGTCCCCGGTGGTGATGGCGTTGGCCAGCGCGGTGAGCCGGTCCAGCGGGCGCAGGGCCGCCCGGCTGACCGCGATCAACAGCAGCGCCGCGATGAGCAGGGTCACGATGCCGGCGGCGATCATCAGACCGCGCAGTTGCCGGGTGACCTGGGTGGTTTGCGTGGTGTCGGCGACCAGGATCAGCCGCGCGCCGTCGGGCAACGGGTGCACGACGGCCGTCGCAGTCGTATCCGGCGGCGGGCCGGGCGGGGGCGGATAGGGCGGTGGGTACGGCGGCGGGTAGGCCGGCGGCGGATAAGGCGGCGGTAACGGCGGCGGGTACGGCGGGGGCGGTTCGACCGGCCCCTCGGCCAGGTCGGGGCTGATCGCGCGGTCCCCGTAGGCCTGGCCGTCCGCGGTGACGACGAGCGCGCGGATCCCGCCGCCGTTGAGCTCGGCGGCGAGCAGGTCGGGGGCGGTGTGCGCGGCGCTTAGCGCGTCGGCCCGCGACGTCGCGGCGAGCAGCCGGTCGTGCAGGTTGCGGCGGGCGAGCACGCCCATCGTGACGTCGATGGTGACGCCGAGCACCACCAGCAGCACGGTCAACAGCGCCAGCACCACCAGCGTCACCCGGCGTTGCAGCGACGGCGTCGGCGTCATGACCGTTCGGGTTGCAGGCGGTAGCCGATGCCGCGGACGGTGTGCAGGATCCGCGGGCCGTGCGCCTCGAGCTTGCGCCGCAGCCCGCTGACGTGAACCTGCACCAGGTTGGGGTCGTAGGCGTCGTAACCCCACACCCCGTTGAGGATCTGGCCGGCGCTGACGATCCGGCCGCGCTGCTCCACCAGAAATGTCAGCACGCGCAGCTCGGTGGCGGTCAGGTCCAGCCGGTGACCGCCGCGCGCGGCGACTCCGGCGCCGGGGTCCAGCGTGACGTCGCCGACCTGGATCACCTGCGGCAGCCGTCCCCGCCGGCGCAGCACCGCGCCCACCCGCGACACCAGCTCGGCCAGCTCGAAGGGCTTGATGACGTAGTCGTCGGCGCCGCCGTCCAGGCCCCGCAGCCGGTCCGGCAGGCCGTCGCGGGCGGTGATCAGCACGATGCCGATGTCGCCCCAGTCGCGGATCACGTCGATCAGCGCGAACCCGTCGCGTCCGGGCAGCATCACGTCGAGCACCACCAGGTCGGGCCGGATGCCGTCGAGCAGCTCTTCGAGTCGCTCGCCGTCGCGGCGGGCCTCGGTGTGGTAGCCGACCTCGGTGAGCGCCTCGCTGACCATCTCGCGGATGGTCTCGGAGTCCTCGACGACCAGCACCCGCGGGGTGCCGACGGTGAATTGGCCGCCCGCCCCGCGGAGACAATCCGTCATGGCCACCATTGTCGGCGCCGGTGCTGAAACCAACCTGAAGGCGCCGGTGCGCCGGCGTCGCATCCCGCCCCGTTGGCACCAATCCTGCCCCGTCGGCACCAACATCCGCCCCGTTGGCACCAAGAAGTGGGGGTGTGTCAAGTGCCCGCCTCACAGCGACAACCTCGTTAGGACGTCTGACCTGCGGAAACGCGTTGTCGCTGTGAGGCGGGCACAACACCGCTTCTCTCCTCGGGAAACGCAAGTGGCGCCTGAGGCTCAGCGGACAGCCGTTCCTTCAGATCCACTTCAGCTGCGGCTACTACCGTCGCGACCATGACCACGAACGACGACATCAACACCACAACACCCGCGCCGCCGCCGGCCGCGCACCAACCGCCCGAGCGACGCCACTCCACCGGCGTGGTGATCGGCGCCGGCGTGGCGGGCGCGCTGCTCGGCGCGATCGGCACCGTGGCGGCCATCGCCTTCGCCTGGATCATCAGCGTCGGACCGCCCGGCCCGCCGCCGCCGCCCGGGCCGCCGCCGATGTGGGCCGCACCCCCGATGCCGCCCCCGCCGCTGCACGGGCCGCCGGGACCCCCGCACGGCTTCCCGCCGCCACCACCGGGCGAGGCGTTCCCGACGCCGCCGCCGCCCTCGCCGCGCCCCTGAGGGCAAGATGGGAGGCGTGTCGGCCGCCCGATCCTCGTCGCTTTCCGCCAGCATCGCCGCGCGGCTGCTGCGGTCGCGCCGGCTGATGCGGGCACCGATCTGGATCTACCGCGCTCGCGGGGGCGCGGTGTTCGGATCACGCATCCTGCTGCTCGAACACGTCGGCCGAAAGTCCGGGGCGCCGCGCTACGCTGCGTTGGAGGTCGTCGACCACCCGTCGCCCGACGCCTACGTCGTCGCCTCGGGCTTCGGCCCAAAAGCCCAGTGGTTCCGCAACATTCGGGCCAATCCACGGGTCCGGGTGTACGCCGGCAGCCATCCGCCCCGGGCCGCCACCGCGCGCGTCCTCGACCAAGCCGAGGCCGACCGCGCCCTGGCGGCCTACCGCACCCGTCACCCGCGGGCGTGGCAGCGGATGCGGCCCGTGCTGGAAGAGACGCTCGGCGTGCCGATCACTGACACCGGCACCCCGCTGCCGATGGTCGAGTTGCGCCTCGATTAGCTCTCGTCGGGCCCCCGCACCGTCATCGCGGCGAACAACCCCACAAACAGCGCGGCCGGAAGACCGTTGACGACCTTGTCGCGCACCCGCACGTGCGCGCCGACCGCGAGCACGAAGTACAGCGTCAGCATCGCCGTCGTCAGCCGGGCCAGCCCGGGAAAGCGGGTGACCGACAGCAAACCGACCGCCGCGGCCGCCTTCACGACCGGCAGCACCGGCCGGATGTTGTCCGGAACACCCAGGTTGTCAAGAGTTTTGCGGATCGGGGCGACCTGGACGCCGCACGCGACCGCGTCGACGGCGTGGAACACGCCCAGCGCCGCGTAGGTCTTCGGTGAAGTCAACGCACTCATGCGGCAATCCTAGGGAGGCTATTGGGTCAGCTCCCCCGTCGGGCCGTCCGCCGGCTGGCGGGCGATCGCCTCGGCCTTGGCCACCGCCTGCGCGATCGCCGGATCGGTCTCGGTGGAGAACCAGTCCGCGACGTCGGCGTCGTCGTCGGCGCTGTGCTTGGGCACGTCCTCGACCGGCGACGGCTGGAACCGGAACACCCCGTCCTGGCCCGGCGTGCCCAGCAGCTTGGTGAATCCCTGCAGCGCCGCGCTGAAGTCGCTGGGCACCACCCACACCTTGTTGGCGTCGCCGCGCGCCATCTCCGGCAGCGTCTGCAGGTACTGGTAGGCCAGCATCTCCGGGGTCGGGCGGCCGGCCTTGATCGCGGCGAACGTCTTCTCGATGGCCTTGGCCTGGCCCTGCGCCTGCAGGTAGGCCGCGGCCCGCTCACCCTGGGCGCGCAGCATCCGGGACTGCCGGTCGGCCTCGGCCGCCAGGATCGCGGCCTGCTTGGCGCCCTCGGCGGCCAGGATCTGCGCCTGCTTCTGGCCCTCGGCCTCCTTGATCGCCGACTCGCGCATGCCCTCGGCGGTCAGGATCATCGCCCGCTTCTCGCGGTCGGCCTTCATCTGCTTTTCCATCGACGCCTGGATCGACGGCGGCGGGTCGATGCTGCGCAGCTCCACCCGCGCCACCCGCAGGCCCCACCGGCCGGTGGCCTCGTCCAGCACGCCGCGCAGCTGCCCGTTGATCTGGTCGCGGGAGGTCAGCGTCTGCTCCAGCGTCATGCCGCCGACCACGTTGCGCAGCGTTGTGGTGGTGAGCTGTTCGACGCCGACGATGTAGTTGCTGATCTCGTAGACGGCCGCCTGGGGAACGGTGACCTGGAAGTAGACGACGGTGTCGATGTTCAGCGTCAGGTTGTCCTCGGTGATCACCGGCTGGGGCGGGAACGACACCACCCGCTCCCGCAGATCCACCCGGGCCCGGATCCGGTCGATGAACGGCACCAGCAGCGTCAGCTGCCCGCTGACCGTACGGCTGTACCGACCCAGGCGCTCGATCACCGCGGCCTCCGCCTGGGGTATCAGCGCGACCGACTTGGCCACCACCACGATGGCGAAGATCACCAGAACGGCCAGCAGCACCAAACCAGCAACCGCACCTTGCATTGGAATTCCTTTCTCTTGCAGCCCTTTTCGCTAAAGACTGCTCTTGAAGACCACTGCGGTGGCGCCGTCGATCTGCATGACGGTGACCGGCTCACCGGGTTCATAGACGTCGTTCTCGTCGAGCGGACGCGCCGTCCACACCTGGCCGTCCAGCTTCACCTGGCCGCGGTCGCGGGCGACCCGCTCGAGCACCAGCGCGGTTTTGCCCTCCAGCGCCTCGATGCCCAGCTGCGGCACCGCGGCCGGGGTCAGCCGGCGCCGCAGCGGCGGGCGCACCACCACCAGCAGCAGCACCGAGACGACCAGGAACACCGTCCCGTTCAGCCACACCGGGAAATCGGTCAGCCAACTGGTCAGCGCCGCGGCCAGCGCGCCCCCGCCGAGCATCACCAGGAACAGATGGCCGGTAAGGGCCTCCGCACCGGCCAGCACCAGCGCGAATATTAGCCAAAGCACCGCGGCGTGCATGCGGCAAGAATACGCGTGATCGGCCTTCCCGGGGCAAAACAACTACACTGCCTTCTCGTGTGGTGTCCCAGTGTTTCGCTGTCCCTGTGGGCCAATGCCTGGCTCGCCGGCAAGGCCGCGCCCGACGACGTCCTCGACGCGTTATCCGTTTGGGCGCCAAAGCAATCGGTGACCGCGTATGATGCCGTCGCCGCGGGCCACACCGGGCTGCCGTGGCCCGACGTGCACGACGCCGGGACGGTCACGCTGCTGCAGACGCTGCGCGCCGCGATCGGCGTGCCGGTGGGCTCCGGACTGATGCGCGGGACGATCAACGTGGTTTTGCCGGTACCGGGCGATGTGCGCGGGCTGGCCCCCGGCACCCAGTTCGAGCAGGACGCGCTGGCCGCCGGCGAGGCGGTGATCGTCAGCAATCCGCACCAGCCCGGCGCCGCCGTCGGGCTGGTCCCCGAATTCTGTTACGCCGACGACGACGATGGGTCCCAGGACTACGCGCTGACCGAATTGTGCGCGCTGAGCTGGACGGTGTATTCGCTGCCCGGGGCGCCGGTGCTGGACCATCACGAGCTCGGCGACGCCGAGTACACGTTGCGCTCCGCGGTGCGCTCGGCCGCCGAGACGCTGGGCGCCATCGGCCTCGGCTCGGCCGCGTCCGACGTCGACGACCCACGGGGGCTGGTCGAGCAGTTGCTGGAATCGGCACGGCAGCACCGCATTCCGGATCACGCGCCGTCGCGCGCGTTGCGGGTGCTGGAGAACGCCGCGCACGTCGACGCCATCATCGCGGTGAGCGCCGGGCTGAGCCGGTCGGATTCGCCGGACCGATTCGCCGCGCCGATCGCCGCCGGCCTGGAACCGCTTGGCACACAATCGTCGTCGGAGGCGCGCATCGCCGGCGATGCGCTGCGGCCGCTCACCGCGGTGGTGCGTTCGGCGCGGATGGCGGCGGTCACCGCGATCCTGCATTCCGCCTGGGGCGATTAGGTTCTAGCCGGTAGCTTGGGCCGCGCAGTGCGGCGGCCGGCACGGTGCACCGTTGACGCTGGCCAGACAACCGGGCACCGGGTCGGGGCCGGTCACCCGGGCGGGCGTTCGGCCGCAACGCAATTCGTCGATCAGGTCGGCCGCCAACCGCGCGAAACGCGGCTGGGCGTTGGGCGTCGACGCGCGCGCCATCAGCATCCCCGCCGACTCGGCCTGCGCGCGCAGCTCCTCGTCGAGGTCCCACACCACCTCGATGTGGTCGGCCACGAACCCGATCGGGCAGACGATGACGGCCCGGGTGCCGGATTCGGCCAGGGCGCGCAGATGGTCGGCGACGTCGGGTTCGAGCCAGCGGACCTGGGGTGGCCCGGAACGCGACTGCCACACCAGGTCGTGCTCGGCGTACCCGGCGGCGGCCGCCACAAGCCTTGCGGCATAAGCGACTTGGCGGCTGTACAGTCGCGGCCCCAGGCGCTCGTCCGCGGCCACCGGGACCGAATGCGCGGTGAACACCAGACGCGCCCCCGCGGGTACCTTCGCCGCCGCGTCGGCGATCGCGCCGGCGAACATCTCCACGAACAGCGGATGGTCGAAATACGGCCGCAGCTTGACCAGTTCGGGCGCGCCCGGCCCGGCCGCGGTGCGCGCCCGGGCGATGTCCTCGACGTACTGCGTGCAGCTGGAGTAGCCGCTCCAGGCGGAGGTGGTGAACACCGCGGCGCGCCGAATCCCGTTGTCGCGCATGACCTTCACCGTGTCTTCGACGTAGGGCTCCCAGTTGCGGTTGCCGAAGTAGACGGGCAGGTCCTGGGCGGCCCGCAGCTGCTCGATCAGCGCGCGGTTGATGCCGTTGATCGGTGACACCCCGCCGAAATGCAGGTAGTGTTCGGCGACGCGGTCGAGACGTTCCGGCGGCACGCCGCGGCCCCGGGTGACGTTCTCCAAGAACGGCCGAACCTGCTCGGGCCCTTCCGGCCCGCCGAAGGACAGCAGCAGGACGGCGTCGAAATCCATTGCCGTCTACAGCAATTGGGTGCTGGCGCCGCCGTCGGCGTAGATGATGGTGCCGGTGGTGGCCGGCAGCCAGTCGGACAGCAGCGCGCACACCGTCTTGGCCACCGGGGTGGGGTCCTTCATGTTCCAGCCGATCGGGGCCCGCTGATCCCAGCCCTCCTCCAGCAGCCGGATCTGCTCGGCCGCCTGGTCGCCGAGCACGCCGCCGACGATCCCGGCCATCGCCAGCGTGCGGATCGGGCCCGCCGCAACGAGATTCGATCGCACGCCGTGCGGCCCGGCCTCGCGCGCCACGAACCGGTTGACCGACTCCAGCGCGCTCTTCGCGACCGTCATCCAGTTGTAGGCCGGCATCGCCCGGCTGGGGTCGAAGTCCATGCCCACGATCGACCCGCCGGGGTTCATGATCGGCAGCAGCGCCTTGGCCAGCGAGGCGTACGAATACGCCGAGATGTGAATGCCTTTGGCGACATCCTCGTACGGCGCGTCGAAGAACGGGTTGATGCCCATGCCGGTCTGCGGCATGAAGCCGATCGAGTGCACCACCCCGTCGAGCTTGTTGCCCTCGCCGATCTCGGCGGTCACCCGCTGGGCCAGGGTGTTCAGGTGCTCCTCGTTCTGCACGTCGAGCTCGATCAACGGGGCCTTCTCCGGCAGCCGGTCGACGATGCGCTGGATCAGCCGCAGCCGGTCGAAGCCGGTCAGCACCAACTGCGCCCCGGCCTCCTGGGCCACCTTGGCGATGTGAAACGCGATCGACGAGTCGGTGATGATCCCGGTGACCAAGATCCGTTTGCCGTCGAGCAGTCCTGCCATGTCCGTCCTTAATGTCCTTGTGTGCTGGTTGGAATCAGTGGCCCATGCCCATACCGCCGTCGACGGGGATCACCGCGCCGGCGATGTAACTGGCGTCCTCGGAGGCCAGGAAGCTGACGGCCCCGGCGACCTCCGCGGCGGTGCCGACCCGCTTGGCCGGGATGAACTCCAGTGCGCCCGCCTGGATCCGCTCGTCCAGCGCGCGGGTCATCTCGGTGTCAATGTAACCGGGCGCGACGACGTTGGCGGTCACACCCGCCTTGGACAGTTCGCGGGAGATCGAGCGGGCCATCCCGATCAGGCCCGCCTTGGCGGCCGCGTAGTTGGACTGGTTGCCGATGCCCCACATGCCGGACACCGAGCCGATGTAGATGATGCGGCCGAACCGCTTTTTCTGCATGCTGCGCGCCGCGCGCTGGGTCACCCGGAACGCCCCGGTCAGGTTGGCGTTGATGACCTCGGTGAACCGCTCCTCCGTCATCCGGATCAGGAATGCGTCCTTGGAGATACCGGCGTTGGACACCAGCACCTCGACCGGCCCCTGGTGCTCCTCCACCTCTGTGAAGGCGCGGTCGACGGCGTCGTTGTCGGTGACGTCGCACTCGACACCGAACAGCCCGTCGGGCGCCCCGGATCCGCGGTGCGTGACGGCCACCTTGTGGCCGTCGGCGGCCAGCCGCTGGGCGATCGCCAGACCGATGCCCCGGTTTCCTCCGGTCACCAGGACGGAGCGGGAAACGAATGCCGGTCTGCCGAAGTCGGCGGCACTTTCGGTGGTGTTCTCGGTGGCCGTGTCAGTCACCCCGTCAACCTATCGCCTCGGCTGATCGGCCCGGAAACCGGCTGGCCCCGCTCGTAACGCCAGGGCGGAAATCCGGGCGAGTTTGCGCCGTGGCGTTACGAGCGCGCCACGGTGTCGGTGTGGCGCAGCACACTTTCGCCATGACGGACCCCTTCCTGGGCAGCGAAGCCCTGGCCGCGCGGTTGCTGTCTCGCCACGAGTTGCGCACCCGGTACGTCGCGCTGCACCGGGACGTGTATGTCGCTCGCGACGCCGAGTTGACGGCGGTGGTGCGGGCGAAGGCGGCATGGCTGCGGTCGCGCCGGCGCGGCGTGCTGGCGGGTTTCTCGGCCGCCGCGCTGCACGGTTCGAAGTGGATCGACACGGCGCGGCCGGCCGAGATCATCGACACCAATCGCCGTCACGCCCGCGGGGTGCGGGTTTGGGAGGAGCGCATCGAGTGCGACGAGATCACCGTCGTCGACGGCATGGCGGTCACCACGCCGGCGCGCACCGCGCTTGACCTGGCGCGCCGCCATCCCAGGGGCGTGGCGGTCGCCGCCATCGACGCCCTGGTGCAGGCGACGGAGCTGAAGATGGCGGACGTCGAGCTGCTCGTGGACCGCTACCGCGGTCGGCATGACATCAAGGCGGCCAGAGCGGCATTGGCACTGGTCGACGGCGGCGCCCAGTCGCCCAAAGAGAGCTGGCTGCGGGTGTTGCTGATCGACGCCGGGTTCCCGCGGCCGCAGACGCAGATCGCGGTGCGCAACGAATGGGGTTGGGCCGAGGCGTATTTGGACATGGGATGGGAAGAGATCAAGGTCGCCGCGGAGTATGACGGCGACCAGCATCGGGCGAGCCGCTATCAGTACGTCAAAGACATCCGCCGGCTCGAGATGCTCGAGCGGTACGGGTGGATCGTCGTACGGGTCATCGCCGAGGACCGTCCCGACGAGATCATCCGCCGGGTGCGCGACGCCCGGCGACGCCGCTCGTAACGCCACGGCGGAAATCCGGCCGAGATTCCGCCGTGGCGTTACGAGCGCGGCGAAGAGGGCGCGCCCGGCGAGCGCGGCGAAGAGGGCGCGCCCGGCGGGCGCGCCCCACCTAGGTGGGCAGGCGGCGGTTGATGAGCAGCGCGGTCAGCGCGGCCAGCGCCAGCACCAGCGCACCCAGCCGCACCCAGCCCACGCTCGCGTCGCCCTTGATGGTCTCGTAGCCGATCTGCTGCTGCAGCGTCGCGTACACCGACTTCAGCTCCTGCAATGACGCTGCGTTGTAAGCGTTTCCGCCGGAGAGCTGGGCCACCTTCTTCAACGTCTCGTCATCGACCGGCACCGGCTGGCGCTGGTCGTTGATCTCCACGAACCCGTACGGGGTGCCGAACGAGATGGTCGAGATCGGCACGCCCTGATCCTTGGCGGTGCGCGCGGCGGTGAAGGCGCCCTTCGGGTTGTCCGGATTGGTCGGCATCGTCTCCTTGCCGTCGGAGAACAACACGATGCGCGCCGGCGGCGGCTTGTCGCCGCCGCCGATCACCGCGCCCACCGTCGCGATCGCCTGCAGGGCGGTGAAGATGCCCTCGCCGGTGGCGGTGCGGTCGGCGAACTGCAGCTTGTCCAACGCGTTCTTGGTGGCCTCCCGGTTGGTCGTCGGCGACACCAGCACCGTCGCGGTTCCGGCATAGGCGATCAGCCCCAGGTTGATACCGGGGGTCAGCTCGTCGGCGAACTGCTTGGCCGCCTCCTGGGCGGCAGCCATCCGGTTGGGCGCGACGTCGGTGGCCCGCATCGACTGCGACACGTCGATCACCAGCATTACGACCGCGCGGTTGCGCGGAATCCGGACGTCGTTCGTCGGGCCCGCCATCGCGATGGTGAACAGCACCAGCGAGGCCACCAGCAGGATCGCCGGCAGATGCCGCCACGTGGACGGCCGCTTGGGCGCGACGCTTTCCAGCAGCTCCATGTTGGCGAACCGCAGCATCCGCCGCTGCCGGGCCAACTGCATCAGGATGTACAGCGCCGCCAGCCCGGCGACCACCAGCAGGAACAGGAAGAACCACGAATGTTCGAAGCCCGACAACGACATTGGGCCGAGGAACGGCAGGCTCATATTCGAGTCACTGCCGCCCCGCCAATGCCCCGCGCCGGCGGGATTCCACGAACCGCACGATGTCGGCGATCCAGTCGCGGTCGGTGCGCAGCGTCAGGATCGGCGCCCCGCAGCTCCGGATGGTGCGCGCCACGTCGGCCCGGTGCGCCGCGGCGGCCTTGGCGAAGTCGTCGCGCAGCTGGGCGTCGATGGTGAACTCGCGGGTCACGCCCGTCTCGGCGTCCTGCAGCACCACGTCGCCGATGTCGGGCAGTTCGACGTCCCGCGGGTCGAGCACCTCGATGGCCAGCACCTCGTGCCGGGCCGCGATCGCCCGCAGCGGCCGCTGCCAGTTGATCGGACCGAGGAAGTCGCTGATGATCACCGCCATGCCGCGCCGGCGTTCCGGACGGCGCAGCGCGTCGATGGCCGTCGCCAGATCGCCGCGCACCCCGACCGGCGCCCGCGGCGTGGTCGCGATGGTGCGCAGCAGCGTCTGCTCGTGCTGGCGCCCGGATCGGGCCGGCACCCGAGTCATGGTGGCGCCGTTGGCAATCAGCGCGCCGAGCCGGTTGCCGCCGCCGTTGTTGAGGAAGGTGATCGCGGCCGCGGCCGCCACCGCCAGGTCGCGTTTCTCGCACACCGTGGTGCCGAAGTCCAGGCTGGCCGACATGTCGACCACCAGCCAGGTCTCCAGCTCGCGGTCGGCGATCATCTGCCGCACGTGCGGATGCGTGGTGCGCGCGGTGACGGCCCAGTCCATCCGCCGCACGTCATCGCCGGGCTGGTACTCGCGCGACTCCCCCGGCTCGGATCCCGGCCCCGGGATCAGGCCCAGGTGGTCGCCGTGCAGCACCCCGTCGAGCTTGCGTTTGACGGTGAGCTCGAGCGTGCGCAGCGCCGCCGACAGCTTCGGGTCATCGATCTGCCCGCGCTGCATCGAGGGCGGATGCAGCACCGGCCTCTTGGGGTCGGTCACCGACCGCTGGCCGCACCGGCAGGCTGCATCACCGGGGGCACCGAATGCCCTTGCTGCGGAACGGCATTCACTTGAGGCAGGGCGACCGTCTGCAGCACCCGGTTGATGACGATCTCCGGCGAGATCTCGTCGGCCAACGCGTCGTAGGTGAGCACCAGCCGGTGCCGCAGCACGTCCGGAATGACGTCCACGACGTCCTGCGGAATCACGTAGTCGCGGCCGCGCACCAGCGCCAGCGACCGCGCCCCGGCGATGATGCCCAGCGAGGCGCGCGGCGAGGCGCCGAACGAGATCCACGTCTTGACGTCGTTCATGCCCAGCTGTTCGGGGTGCCGGGTGGCGGTGACCACCCGCACCACGTAGTCGACCAGCGCGTGGTGGACGAAGACGTTGGCCGCGATGTCCTGCAGCCGGACCAGGTCGCCGGTGTTGAGGATCTGCTTGGGCTCCGGCGGGCGCACGCCCATCCGGTAGATGATCTCGCGCTCCTCCTCCGGCGACGGGTAGCCGACATTGATCTTGAACAGGAAGCGGTCGCGCTGGGCCTCGGGCAGCGGGTAGACGCCCTCGTGCTCGATCGGGTTCTGCGTCGCCATCACCAGGAACGGATTGGGCAGCGGGAACGTCTTACCGCCGATCGACACGTGGCGTTCCTGCATGACCTCCAGCAGCGCCGACTGCACCTTGGCGGGCGCGCGGTTGATCTCGTCGGCGAGCAGGAAGTTGACCACCACGGGGCCCAGCTCGGTGTCGAACTCCTCCTTGCCCTGCCGGTAGATGCGGGTACCGATGATGTCGGTGGGCACCAGGTCGGGGGTGAACTGGATGCGCGCGAACGTCCCGCCCACCACCTTCGCGAAGGTCTCGACAGCCAGCGTCTTGGCGACGCCGGGCACACCCTCGAGCAGCACGTGCCCCTTGGACAGCAGGCCGACCAGCATCCGCTCGACGAGCTGATCCTGGCCCACGATGATGCGTTTGACCTCGAAGATGGCCCGTTCCAGGGTCTGCACCTCGGCGGCCAGGCCATTGCCGGCGCCGGCTCCGCCGGTCGGCGCTTCGTGCGCGCCCGGGCCGGACTGCCCGCCCGGGCCCGAGTAACCGCCGGCGCCTGGCGGCGGCCCACCTGCTGCTGTCATCGATAACCCTCCAGAGCTCAATCGGACACGACTGCCGGGCAGCGACGTGCCCTCGTCCAACTATTCCAGGCCCGCCGAATTCCGTCGACGCTCGCCCAGCCGATGGCCGGGCCGGCCCGCGATCAGTACTCGATGATCCTAGTCAGGAACGGCGTCATGCCGGGCTTGCGCACCGGGCTGACGGTGACCTTGCCGGCGCTGCCGGACGCCTCGAGCATCTGCCCGTTGCCCAGGTACATGGTGACGTGCTGGGAACCGCCCGGGCCGTAGAAGATGAGGTCGCCGCGGCGGGCCTGGTCCTGCGGGATGTGACGCCCGGCGTTGTACTGGTCGCCGGAGAACCGCGGGATCAGCACGCCGACCCCGGCGAAGCCGTAGCGCATCAGCCCCGAGCAGTCGAACCCGGTGATGTTGGCGCCGTCGCCGACGCCCTTGCTGGGACCGTCCAGCGAGCCGCCGCCCCACGAGTACGGCACCCCCATCTGTGATCCCATCCGCTTGATCACGTACTCGATGGCCTGCCGGCCGTAGACCCGCGGGATCTTGCCGCCCGGGTTGGACGGGGTGGCCGCGGCCGCGGGCGCGTCGTTGCCGCCCAGGTTGATGCCGAGCCCGCCGAGGAATTGCTTGCCCAGGTTCAGCGTGGTCTGGGTGGCCTGCGCGGTGGCCTGCAGCGAGGCGTTGGCGACGGCGAGCGGATCGCCCGGGGCGCCGGCACTGATCTGGGCCGGCAGGGTGGGATCCCACTCGCCGGGGTCGGCCAGCGCGGCCGGCGTCGGTGCTACAGAAAACATCAGCCCGGTCACCATCGCGGTGATCCAGGCGAAGACGATGAGACGAAACCGGTTGCGGCGCATGGCTCCTCGTTCACTGCTCACTTGCTCACCACTCGATGTAACGGACCACGTAGGGCGTCATGCCGCTGGTGCGGACGGGGGCGACGCGGACCTTCAACCCGATGTCGGGCGCCTCGAGCATCTGGCCGTCGCCGAGGTAGATGGTCACGTGCTGGGAGCCGCCCGGGCCGTAGAAGATGACGTCGCCGCGGCGCATCTGCGAGGACGGGATCTTGCGGCCCAGGTTGTACTGCGAGCCCGAGTAGTGCGGCAGCTTGATGCCCACCCCGGCGAACGAATACAGCACCAGCCCCGAACAGTCGAAGCCGACGATGTTGGCGCCGGAGTCGATGCCCTTGCTGGGGCCGGCCGCGTTGCCGCCGCCCCAGGAGTAGGGCACCCCGATCTGCGACATGCCGCGACGGATCACGTACTCCGTCGCCTGGCGCCCATACACCCGCGGGATGCGCGCCCCGACCCCGCCGGGCGCCGCGTTGGTGATGCCGGTGTCGTCGGGCTTGAGGATGCCGAGCTGCTGCAGGAAGTTACGGCCGAGACCGGCGGTGACCTGGGTCGAGGTGGCCGAGATGCCCAGCACCTGGTTGATCACTGCGATCGGGTCGCCGGGAACGTTGGCGCTCGGGATCATCGGCAGGGTGGGGTCCCAGGCGCCGTCCCATTGCCGGCCCGCGGACGGCGCCGGCGCGCCCGCCGATCCCGTCTCCCAGCGGTCGCCCGAGCCCGGGGTGGACAGCTGACGTTTGGCCGCCTCCAGCTTGGCCTGGGCCTGGTCCCGCTCGGTGGCCAGCCGGATCATCTGTTCGCGCTGCTCGTCGAACTTCTGCCGGGAGTTGGTCAGTGCGGCCACCGCGGCGTCCTGGCTGGCCTTGGCGTCGGCGGCGGCCTTGTCGGCGTTCTGCTTGGCCAGCCGCGCCGCCGACTCCCTGTTGACCTGCTCGGTGCGGGCCTGCTGCAGCTTGGCCATCACCGTCTGCGAGCTGGCGGTCAGGGTCTTGGCGGCGGCCTCGGTGGCGATGATGTCGTCGGGGTTGCGTGCGGTCAGGTAGCTGTTCGACGGGCCGTTCATGTAGGCCGCCGCGGCAAACGTGTCGAAGCGGCGCTGCGCGCCGGCGATGGCGGCGTTGGCGTCCTTGACCGCTTGCTGGCTGGCCTCCAGGTCGTGCTGGGCGGCGGCCGCGTTGTCCCGGGCGGTCTCCACGTCGACCAGCGCCTTGTTGACGCTTTCCTGCTCGGTCTGGATTTCGGCGCTGAGGTTCTGCAGGCGCTGGTTGGCCTTGGCGACGTTGGCGATCAGGGCGGCCAGGTTGTCGGCGGCGGGATCAGCCTGCGCCAGGCCCGGGGTGCAGATCAGCAGGGCCACGCTCAACACCGACGGCACGACGGGCCGAACCAGCCTCGCGGCCGGCCGCGCGGAAGACCCCCAGCGTGTGCGTCTCATTCGACTCAGGTCTCCTACGGCTCAACGCAACGGGTGGCGCCGACCACGGAATAATCGTTAGGCACCAAAGACAACACCAGCATCATTTGCACCGTACGTCACACAATTGGGCGCGCAAACGCTCCACCGAAATCGCACTCTCTACGTGCGTTTAATGTGACCGAACGGTTATCTGCCGGGTTTGCCGCGGCGCGGCGGGCCGGTTGCGGCCCGAAGCCGGACGGGCGTGCTACGCGGTGTTTGTCGGCGTCACGGTGTCGGCGCCGGCCGCATCGGGCGGCGTTGCTGCGCGCCTGCTGCGGACCTGCAGCACGCGGGTGCCGACGGCCGCCGCGAAGACCGCGATCAACAGGAAGATGGTCAGCCCGGTCCAGGGGAACTCGGGCGTGTCGAGCTCGTGCAGAAAGTGCTGCGCCGAGACCACCGGGTTGCCGGTCTTGGCGATGTCCTCGCCCGCCTCGAGGGTGACGCGCGGGAACTGGGTGCTGTAGCTGCCGACGTAATTGGGGCTGAGGGTCAGCACCGTGGCGTCGTGGTAGTCCGCGCCGACCACCGTCGAGATGTCGCGCAGCGGGGTGTCGTTGGGCGGATTGTGGTCCAGCAGCACGATTTTGAGGTTAATGCCCTCGGCGCGGGCCTGGTTGACCACCTCGAGCAGGCCGGGCATGGCGGCCGGCGGCGCGCTGACCCCGGTGGCCGCGACCGCAGCCTTGACCATCGTCATGTCGACGTCCACCGGAATGTAGAGCGGTGGCGCAGAATCGTGCCCGGTCATCGTCGTCCCTCCTGCTGCGGCGGTCACGCTGGCGTGACGCTCGGCCCCGGCGGTCACTCTAGTGTGACGCTCGGCGGGCATTCGGGGCCGAACGGGGGTTTAAACCGGCGGGAACGGCGATAAGACTGAGATCAGGACCGCCGACGTAATGCAGGACAAGCGTACTGTTAAAGTTGGCACCGTCGCCGACACGGCCCGTCGGCGGAAGAACTAAATCCTTGGGAGTTGAAGTGACTGATTCTGTGAACTCGTTCGGAGCCCGCAACACCCTCAAGGTCGGCGACAAGAGTTACCAGATCTATCGCCTCGACGCCGTCCCCAATACCGAGAAGCTTCCCTACAGCCTCAAGGTGCTGGCCGAGAACCTGCTGCGCAACGAGGACGGCAGCAACATCACCAAAGACCACATCGAGGCCATCGCGAACTGGGATCCCAAGGCGGAGCCCAGCATTGAAATCCAGTACACGCCCGCCCGGGTGGTGATGCAGGACTTCACCGGGGTGCCGTGCATCGTCGACCTGGCCACCATGCGGGAGGCGATCGCCGACCTGGGCGGCAACCCGGAGAAGGTCAACCCGCTCGCGCCGGCCGACCTGGTGATCGACCACTCGGTGATCGCCGACCTGTTCGGCACGGCCGACGCGTTCGAGCGCAACGTCGAGATCGAATACCAGCGCAACGGCGAGCGCTACCAGTTCCTGCGCTGGGGGCAGGGCGCCTTCTCCGACTTCAAGGTGGTGCCGCCGGGCACCGGGATCGTGCACCAGGTGAACATCGAGTACCTGGCCCGGGTGGTGATGGAGCGCGACGGGGTGGCCTATCCGGACACCTGCGTGGGCACCGACTCGCACACCACGATGGTCAACGGCCTGGGCGTGCTGGGCTGGGGCGTCGGCGGCATCGAGGCCGAGGCCGCGATGCTCGGCCAGCCGGTGTCGATGCTGATCCCGCGGGTGGTCGGCTTCAAGCTGACCGGTGAGATCCAGCCCGGCGTGACGGCCACCGACGTGGTGCTGACCGTCACCGAGATGCTGCGCAAGCACGGCGTGGTCGGCAAGTTCGTCGAGTTCTACGGCGAGGGGGTGGCCGAGGTGCCGCTGGCCAACCGCGCCACCCTGGGCAACATGAGCCCCGAATTCGGTTCCACCGCAGCGATTTTCCCGATCGACCAGGAAACCATCGACTACCTGAAGTTCACCGGCCGCAACGCCGAGCAGGTGGCGCTGGTCGAGACCTACGCCAAAGAGCAGGGCCTGTGGCACGACCCCGCCCACGAGCCGGCCTTCTCGGAGTACCTGGAGCTCGACCTGTCCCAGGTGGTGCCCTCGATCGCCGGGCCCAAGCGCCCCCAGGACCGAATTGCGTTGTCGCAGGCCAAGTCCGTCTTCCGCGAGCAGATCCCCAGCTACGTCGGCGACGGCGACGGGCAGCAGGGCTACTCGAAGCTGGACGAGGTGGTCGACGAGACGTTCCCGGCCAGCGACCCGGGGGCGCCGTCCAACGGCCACGCCGACGACCTGCCCGCGGTGCAGTCGGCCGCCGCGCACGCCAACGGCCGCCCGAGCAACCCGGTGACGGTCCGCTCCGACGAGCTGGGCGAGTTCGTGCTCGACCACGGCGCGGTGGTGATCGCCGCGGTCACGTCGTGCACCAACACCTCCAACCCCGAGGTGATGCTGGGCGCGGCGCTATTGGCGCGCAACGCCGTTGAGAAGGGGCTGGCCTCCAAGCCGTGGGTGAAGACCACGATGGCGCCGGGCTCGCAGGTGGTCCACGACTACTACGACAAGGCCGGCCTGTGGCCGTATTTGGAGAAGCTCGGCTTCTATCTGGTCGGCTACGGCTGCACCACCTGCATCGGCAACTCCGGTCCGCTGCCCGAGGAGATCTCGAAGGCCATCAACGACAACGACCTGTCGGTGACCGCGGTGCTCTCGGGTAACCGCAACTTCGAGGGCCGCATCAACCCGGACGTGAAGATGAACTACCTGGCATCGCCGCCGCTGGTGGTGGCCTACGCGCTGGCCGGCACCATGGACTTCGACTTCGAAAAGCAGCCGCTGGGCAAGGACAAGGACGGCAACGACGTCTACCTGAAGGACATCTGGCCGTCGCAGAAGGACGTCTCGGACACCATCGCATCGGCGATCAACTCCGAGATGTTCACCAAGAACTACGCCGACGTCTTCAAGGGTGACGAGCGCTGGCGCAACCTGCCCACCCCGAGCGGCAATACCTTTGAGTGGAGCCCGGATTCGACGTACGTGCGCAAGCCGCCGTACTTCGAGGGCATGCCGGCCGAGCCCGAGCCGGTCGCCGACATCTCCGGCGCGCGGGTGCTGGCGCTGCTGGGCGACTCGGTGACCACCGACCACATCTCCCCCGCCGGCAGCATCAAGCCGGGCACCCCGGCGGCGCAGTACCTCGACGAGCACGGCGTGGACCGCAAGGATTACAACTCCTTCGGCTCGCGGCGCGGCAACCATGAGGTGATGATCCGCGGCACGTTCGCCAACATCCGGCTGCGCAACCTGCTGCTCGACGACGTGGCCGGCGGCTACACCCGCGACTTCACCCAGGACGGCGGTCCGCAGGCGTTCATCTACGACGCGGCGCAAAACTATGCGGCACAGAACATTCCGCTGGTGGTGCTGGGCGGCAAGGAATACGGGTCCGGCTCGTCGCGAGACTGGGCGGCCAAGGGCACCCGGCTGCTGGGCGTACGCGCGGTGATCGCCGAGTCGTTCGAACGGATCCACCGCTCCAATCTGATCGGGATGGGTGTGATCCCGCTGCAGTTCCCGGACGGCAAATCGGCCAAGGACCTGGGGCTGGACGGCACCGAGGTGTTCGACATCACCGGCATCGAAGAGCTCAACAAGGGCAAGACACCGAAGACGGTGCACGTCAAGGCGAGCAAAAACGGTTCGGACGCAGTCGAATTCGATGCGGTGGTGCGCATCGACACCCCCGGTGAGGCGGACTACTACCGCAACGGCGGCATCCTGCAGTACGTGCTGCGCAACATGCTCAAGTCCGGCTGACCCGGCCGACGACTCCCTGCCGGATGCCCAGCTAGATGCCAAAAGTCAGCGAGGACCATCTGGCGGCCCGGCGCCGCCAGATCCTCGACGGCGCCCGCCGCTGCTTCGCCGAATTCGGCTACGACAAGGCCACGGTGCGCCGGCTGGAGCAGGCCATCGGGATGTCGCGCGGCGCGATCTTCCACCACTTCCGGGACAAGGACGCGCTGTTTTTCGCCCTCGCCCACGAGGACGCCGAGCGGATGGCCGAGGTGGCGTCGCGGGCCGGGCTGATCCAGGTGATGCGCGACATGCTGGCCGCGCCCGACCAGTTCGACTGGCTGGCCACCAGATTGGAGATCGCCCGCAAGCTGCGCAACGATCCGGCGTTCAGCCGCGGCTGGGCGGAACGCTCCGCCGAACTGGCGGCCGCGACCACCGACCGGCTGCGTCGGCAGACCGAGGCGCACCGGGTGCGCGACGACGTGCCCGGCGATGTGCTGCAGTGCTACCTGGAGTTGGTGCTCGACGGGCTGGTGGCCCGGTTGGCGTCCGGCGAGGATCCGCAGCGGCTGTCCGCGGTGCTGGACCTGGTGGAAAACTCGGTGCGGCGCAACGACTCCCGGCCGGGCTAGGCGCGCGCCGCCTTGGCCGTGCGGTTGGGCCCGCCGCGGCTGCGCATCGTGGTCCCCGACTCGCGCAGCATGCTGTGAATCGACCCGTAGGACCGGCCGGTCCGCGCGACCAGACTGCGGATGCTGGCGCCGCTTTCGTAGGCGTGACGTAGCTCGTCCAACAACTGGTCGCGCGAGTTGGCCGACCGCTGCACTGTTCTTCTCATGGCTCCTCCGACGCCCGGACACATCGCAAGCCCCTAGAGTAGAAAGCCGTCGCCGGGTGCGGGCGGATTTCGCCGAATCGCCTGCGGCGGCGTGCCGTCAGATCAGGCGAGCTCGATGAGATCGCGGTATTCGTCGGACCAGTAGTCCTCGGTGCCGTCGGGCAACAGCACCACCCGCTGCGGGTCGAGGGCCTCGGCGGCGCCCGGGTCGTGCGTCACCAGCACCACAGCGCCGGTGTAGCTGCGCAGCGCGTCGAGCACCTGCTCGCGCGAGGCGGGATCGAGGTTGTTGGTCGGCTCGTCGAGCAGCAACACGTTGGCGGTCGACGCGACCAGACCGGCCAGCGCCAGCCGGGTCTTCTCGCCGCCGGACAGCGTGCCGGCCGGTTGGTCGAGTTGGGGCCCGCTGAACATGAACGCCCCCAGCAGGCCGCGCAGGTCCTGCTCGCCGGAATCCGGTGCGGCGTGGCGGATGTTCTGCCAGACGGTCGCATCGTTGTCCAGCGTGTCGTGTTCCTGCGCGAAATAGCCGATCCGCAAACCGTGTCCGGGCTCGATCCGTCCGGTGTCGGGCGTCTCGGCGCCGGCCAGCAGGCGCAGCAGGGTGGTCTTGCCGGCGCCGTTGAGGCCCAGCACCACCACCCGGGAGCCGCGGTCGATGGCCAGGTCCACCCCGCTGAACACCTCCAGCGACCCGTAGGACTTGCTCAGCCCGGTGGCGGTCAGCGGGGTGCGCCCGCAGGCCGCCGGCGTGGGGAACTTGATGCGGGCCACCTTGTCGGCGACGCGCTCCTCGTCGAGCGCGGCCATCATCCGGTCGGCGCGACGCAACATGTTCTGTGCCGCAACGGCTTTGGTGGCCTTGGCGCCCAGCTTGGCGGCCTGGGTGCGCAGCGCGGCGGCCTTGCGTTCGGCGTTGGCGCGTTCCCGGCGGCGGCGCTGTTCGTCGGTGGCCCGCGCGTCGAGGTACTTCTGCCAGCTCATGTTGTAGACGTCGACCTCGCCGCGCACCGCGTCCAAAAACCAGACCCGGTTGACGACGTCGGCGAGCAGCTCGACGTTGTGGCTGATGATCACCAGCCCGCCGGTGTGGGCCCGCAGGAAGTCGCGCAGCCAGCCGATCGAATCGGCGTCCAGGTGGTTGGTCGGCTCGTCGAGCAGCAGCGTGGTCGCCGAACCAGAACCGGTGGCCCCACCCTCAGCGGCGGCGAACAGGATGCGGGCCAGCTCCACCCGGCGGCGCTGCCCGCCGGACAGGGTGCGCAGCTGCTGCGTCAGCACCCGTTCCGGCAGGCCGAGGCTGGCGCAGATGCGGCTGGCCTCGCTCTCGGCGCCGTAGCCGCCCAGGGCCACGAAACGCTCCTCGAGCTGGCCGTACCGGCGGATCGCGCGGTCGCGGGCGTCGTCGTCGGCGACCTCGGCCATCAACGCCTGCTGCTTTTCCAGGTCGGTGAGCAACACGTCCAGCCCGCGCGCCGACAGCACCCGGTCGCGGGCCAGCACGTCCAGGTCGCCCTCTTTGGGATCCTGTGGCAGATAACCGATTTCGCCGCTGCGGGCGATCGTCCCGGCGTACGGCTCGGTCTCCCCCGCCAGGATGCGCAGGGTGGTGGTCTTGCCGGCGCCGTTGCGGCCGACCAACCCGATCCGGTCGCCGGGCTGCACGCGTAGGTCGGGCCCGTCGGGTGAGAGCAGGATGCGCGCGCCCGCGCGGACCTCGAGGTCCGTGGCCGTGATCACGATCGCTCTCCTGAACTGAAAAACTATTTGTCGTCGGTGAACACCGGCGGCCGTCGTTCCGCGCGCGCGGCAACCGCTTCCTCGAAGTTGGCGGTGAGCAGGCGGACGAAAAGCTGTCCCAAGCCCTCGGCTTGCATGTGCCCTTCCAGGCTACCGGCGTCCAGTCCACTCCACAGCGTGCGCTTGGTCAACTCGATTCCCGGCCGGGAGAACGCCGCGATCCGCGCGGCGATGGCGTAGCAGGTGTCCAGCAGTTGCTCCTCGGGCACCTGGCAGGACACCAGGCCGATCCGCTCGGCCTCTTCGGCGGTGACGTCGCGGCCGGTCAGCATGATCTCGAAGGCCCGCGACGACCCGATCGCCCGCGGCAGCAGGTAGGACAGGCCCAGCTCGCTGGCGGTGAGCCCGTTGTTGATGCCCGCGGCGCGGAAGTAGGCGCTGGTGGAGGCCACCCGGATGTCGGCGGCCAGCGCCAGGCACAGGCCGCCGCCGATGGCCGGGCCGTTGACCGCGGCGATCACCGGTTGATGCAGCCGGCGCAGCGCCAGGATGACCTCGTCGAGGATCTCCATGGACCGCAGCGCATAAGTGGGCCGGGTCAGCCCCTCGACGTGGGGCACCGTGCCCGCGGACTTGTGGTCGGCGCCCGAGGAGAAGCCGCGGCCGGCCCCGGTCAGCACGACCACCCGCACCGCGTTGTCGTAGGTGACCTTCTGCAGGGCCTCCTTGAGCGGGACCATGACGTCGAACGCCATGGAGTTCATCCGCTCGGGGCGATTGAGGGTGATCAGCGCGACGCCGGGCCGCGGGTGGTCTACCAGTACCAAACTCACCCGTGCACGGTAGCGCGTCGGGTTATTCGCCTTGCTCGGCGATGGCCGCGTCCACGTCGAATGCGCGGACCTGCTGCACCAGGTCTTCCAGAGCGGCGGGCGGCAGCGCGCCGGGCTGGTTGAACAGCAGTTTGCCCTTCTTGAAGGCCATCAGCGTGGGAATGGACCGGATCTGGGCGGCCGCGGCCAGCTGCTGTTCGGCCTCGGTGTCGACCTTGGCGTGCACGATGTCGGGGTGTTTCTCTGACGACGCCTGGAAAGTGGGCCCGAACTGGCGGCAGGGGCCGCACCAGGACGCCCAGAAGTCGACGAGCACGATGTCGTTGCCCTCGATGGTTTCGTTGAATTTCTCGGCGGTGAGATCGACTGTTGTCACATTTGCTCCCAACGCGCGGCGGCCACCCGATGTTCCCGGACCTGAGCGGCGCCGGCCTGGTTACGGTTGCGTACGTTTTCTCGCGTCCGACAGACTGAGCCTGACGCTCCGCCGCCCGCAACGAGCAGTGAGGGAATCACGTTGGGCCACTACATCGCTAACGTTCGTGATCTCGAGTTCAACCTGTTCGAGGTCCTCGATGTCGGCGCCGTGCTGGGCAGCGGAGGCTACGGCGACCTCGACGAGGAGACGGCACGCACCATTCTGGCCGAGGCCGCGCGCCTGGCCGAAGGCCCGGTGGCCGAGACCTTCGCCTTCGCCGACCGCAACCCGCCGGTGTTCGACCCGGCCGAGCACGCCATCACCGTGCCCGAGGAGCTGGCCAAGACGGTGGCCGCGCTCAAGGAGGCCGGCTGGTGGCGGCTGGGCATGGCCGAGGAGATCGGCGGGATGCCCGCCCCGCCGCCGCTGGCGTGGGCGGTCAACGAGATGCTGATCTGCGCCAACCCGTCGGCGAACTTCTTCTGCCTGGGCCCGTTCATGTCCCAGGCGTTGTACTTAGAGGGCAACGAGCAGCAGCGGCGCTGGGCCGCCGAGGGTGTGGAGCGCGGCTGGGCGGCCACCATGGTGCTCACCGAACCCGACGCCGGCTCCGACGTCGGCGCCGGCCGGGCCAAGGCCATCGAACAACCCGACGGCACCTGGCACATCGAGGGCGTCAAGCGTTTCATCTCCGGCGGGGATGTGGGCGACACCGCCGAGAACATCTTCCACCTGGTGCTGGCGCGCCCCGAGGGCGCCGGCCCGGGCACCAAGGGGCTGAGCCTGTTCTACGTGCCCAAGTACCTGTTCGACCCGGAGACGTTCGAATTGGGGCCGCGCAACGGGGTTTTCGTCACCGGCGTGGAACACAAGATGGGCATCAAGTCCTCCCCCACCTGCGAATTGACTTTCGGCGCAACGGATGTGCCCGCCGTCGGCTACCTGGTCGGCGACGTGCACCGCGGTATCGCGCAGATGTTCACCGTGATCGAGCAGGCGCGGATGACGATCGGGGTCAAGGCCGCCGGCACGCTGTCCACCGGCTACCTCAACGCGCTGGCGTTCGCCAAGGAGCGGGTGCAGGGCGCGGACTTGACGCAGATGGCCGACAAGACCGCGCCGCGGGTCACCATCATCCACCACCCCGACGTGCGTCGCAGCCTGATGACCCAGAAGGCGTATGCCGAGGGCCTGCGCGCGCTCTACATGTACGCCGCCGCACATCAGGATGATCAAGTGGCGCAACGTGTTTCGGGTGCCGATCACGACATGGCGCACCGGGTCGACGATCTGCTGCTGCCGATCGTGAAAGGGGTGAGCTCGGAGCGGGCCTACGAGGTGCTGACCGAGTCGCTGCAGACGCTGGGCGGTTCGGGCTTCTTGCAGGACTACCCGCTCGAGCAGTACATCCGCGACTCCAAGATCGACTCGCTGTACGAGGGCACCACCGCCATCCAGGCGCTCGACTTCTTCTTCCGCAAGATCGTGCGCGACCGCGGCCAGGCCCTGCAGTTCGTGACGGCTCAGATCACCGCGACCGTCGACGACTGCGACGAGGCGCTGCGGCCGATCGCCGAGCTGCTGCAGACCGCCTTCGACGACGTCACGGCGATGACGGGTGCGCTGACCGGCTACCTGATGTCGGCGGCCGAGCAGCCGACCGACATCTACAAGGTGGGGCTGGCCTCTGTGCGCTATCTGCTCGCGGTCGGCGATCTGCTGATCGGGTGGCGGTTGCTGGTGCACGCCGACGTCGCACAGCGCGCGCTGGCGGCCGGCGCCGGCGGCGACGACGAGGCGTTCTACCGGGGCAAGATCGCGACCGCGGCGTTCTTCGCCAAGAACATGCTGCCGCGGCTGAGCGGGCTGCGCGGCATCATCGAAGCCATCGACGACGAGATCATGAAGCTGCCCGAAGCGGCGTTCTGAGCAGCTCCGGCGGCGAACCCACAGGTTAGGCACAGTTTCAGCGGGTAAACCATGACGTTGGTGTTAAACCGGCGATTGGAGAAACCTTGATGTCTGCCAGCTGTCACGGGCTCGCCCGCGTCGCGGTGTTCGCCGTGGCGGGAGCCACCGCGGTGTCCCTGTCCGCCTGCGGCACGTCGAACAAGTCCAGCCCCACCTCGACGTCCACCTCGACCTCCACGGTCACCTCGACCAGCACCTCCGCCGCCCCGAACGCCGAAGCGAAGGTCAGCGGCCTGATCGCGTCGGTGGCGGGCAACTCCATCCAGGTCACCAAGGAAGACAACGGCACCGCCGCGGTGAACTTCACCTCCACCACCAAGATCACCGAGGCGGTCCCGGCCGGGCTGCCCGACGTCACCCCGGGCAGCTGCGTCAGCGTCAAGCCGACCGAGGGCTCGGCGCCCGGCCAGCCGGTCACCGCCGCATCGGTCAAGATCAGCCAGTCCGTCAACGGCGCCTGCCCGAAGCCGCACCAGCCCACCCCGGGCGGATCCAGCAGCCCGGCCCCGTCGCTGCCGCCGTCGCAGGCGCCCGCCAAGCCGGCCCTGGTCCGCGGCTCGGTGGCCTCGGTCTCCGGTAACACCATCAACGTCACCGGCACCGACCCCAGCGGCAACACCACCCAGACCACCGTGACGGTCGACGACAAGACCAAATACACCAAGCAGTCGTCGGCCAACACCGACGCGATCACGCCCGGCAAATGCCTGTCCGCGCGCGGAACCAACGACAGCGGCGGCGCACTGCAGGCGACCAGCATTCAGCTACGTCAGGCCGTCGACGGCAAGTGCGGCAAGCCCAAGCAGCCCGGCCACGGCGGATGAGCCCGGCCGGCCCCGCCTGAGACTGCCGTCACTTCTGCCGGCCGCGGCGTGAGAACCGCGGCCGGCGGGGGTACTTGCTGACGACGGCGAACCGCGCGATCGGAGAAGAGTCTGTGCCTGCCCTTTCGTTGAAGCCGCGGCGGACGCAGATCGCGATCGGCGCGGTGATCGCCCTCATCGTGTTCGGGGTGGCCATGTGCGGGCCCTCGCACGACTCGTCGAGCAGCAGCGCCCCGCCGGCCGTCACCGCCGTCCCGCCGCCGGCACCCAGCGCGGCGCCCCCCGCGTCACCGGCGCCGCCGCCGGCGGGCAGGGACTACGTCGAGGGCATGGTCCAGTCGAATTCGGACGGCACCATCGCGCTGCGGACCCGCACCGGCTCGGCCACCGTGGACTACACCCCGCAGACGCGGGTGGTTCAGGTCGGCCCGGCGAAGCTGGCCGACGTGACGCCCGGCAGCTGCGTGAACGTGCGCGCCACCCCGCAGAGCGCGCCGCCGCCCGGCGCGATCACCGCGCAGTCGGTGACGGTGACCCCGGCCGCGGACGGCAAATGCCCGCCGCCGACCGGGTTCTTCGGCACGGTCGCCTCGGTGGACGGCAACACCATCGCCGTCACCGGCCTGCGCCCCGGCGGCCCCACCAACGTGACCGTCGCCGACTCGACGTCATACCAGAAGCAGACGCCGTCGGACGCCCAGGCGATCACGAATGGAAAGTGCTTGGGGGCCAATGGAACTCAAGACGGCGGGGTGCTGCACGCGACGATGATCAGCCTCGAGACCTGCCCGCCGATGGGGCATCCGCACCACCACCTGCACCTGCCACACCTGCCGCTGCACCTTTAGCGGCTGTTCAGGCGGGCTGCTTTAGACGGTTCTAGACGGTGAAGCCGAGCGCGCGCAGCTGCTCGCGGCCCTCGTCGGTGATCTTGTCCGGGCCCCACGGCGGGTTCCACACCCAGTTGATCCGCAGGTCGTCGACCAGGCCGGCGCCCACCAGCGCGCTGCGCGACTGGTCCTCGATGACGTCGGTCAGCGGGCAGGCCGCCGACGTCAGCGTCATGTCGATCAGGGCGACCGTTCCCTCGTCGCCCTCCTCGACGTTGAGCCCGTAGACGAGCCCCAGGTCGACGACGTTGATGCCTAGTTCGGGGTCGACGACGTCGCGCATCGCCTCCTCGACGTCGGCGAGCAGTTCGTCATCCGGCGCGGTGGTTTCGCTCATCGGTCACCTCTCTTCTCGAATAGGCTTGGGCCAGCGCGTCTTTGCACGCCATCCAGCCCAGCAGCGCGCATTTCACCCGGGCCGGGTATTTGGCCACTCCGGCGAACGCGATCCCGTCGCCGAGCACGTCCTCGTCGCCCTCGACAGCGCCGCGCGAGGACACCATCTCGGCGAACGCACCGATGGTGTCGAGCGCCTCCTCGACGCTGCGGCCGATCACCTGCTCGGTGAGCACCGAGGTGGCCGCCTGGCTGATCGAGCAGCCCTGGCCGTCATAGGAGACGTCGGCGACGGTCTCGCCGTCGTCGGACAGCGTCACCCGCAGGGTGACCTCGTCACCGCAGACCGGGTTGACGTGAAACACCTCGGCGCCGAACGGTTCCCGCAACCCGCGATGCTGCGGGTGCTTGTAGTGATCGAGGATCACGTCCTGATACATCTGTTCCAGACGCACGGCTCACGCTCCGCCGAAGAAGTCCAGGGCGCGGCGCACACCCGCCACCAGGCGGTCGACCTCCTCGGCGGTGTTGTACACCGCGAACGACGCCCGGGCGGTGGCCGCCAATCCGAACCGGCGGTGCAGCGGCAGCGCGCAGTGGTGGCCCACCCGCACCGCCACGCCCTCGTCGTCGAGCACCTGCCCGACATCGTGCGCGTGCACCCCGTCGACGACGAAAGACACCGGCGAGCCACGGTTTTCGGTCGACGTCGGCCCGACGATGCGGACCGCGTCGATACCGGACAGGCCCTCGATGGCCGCGGCGACCAGCCGCTCCTCGTGGGCCTGCACGGCGTCCATGCCGAGGGCGCCGAGATAGCGGGCGGCCGCGGCCAACCCGACCACCTGGGAGGCCATCGGGGTGCCGGCCTCGAACCGCTGCGGCACCGGCGCGTAGCTGGAGGACTCCATGGTCACGGTCTCGATCATCGAGCCACCGGTGAGGAACGGCGGCAGCTGCGACAACACCTCGCGGCGCCCGTAGAGCACGCCGATCCCGTTGGGGCCCAACATCTTGTGCCCGGAGAACGCGGCGAAGTCGACGTCGAGCGCGTGGAAGTCCACCGGCTGGTGCGGCACCGACTGACAGGCGTCCAGCACCGTCAGCGCGCCCACCGCGCGGGCCCGCCCCACCAGCTCGGCCACCGGCGCCACCGCCCCGGTCACGTTCGAATGATGGCTGAAGGCAACCACTTTGACCCGCTCGTCGAGCTGCAACGAGTCCAGGTCGATCCGCCCGTCGTCGGTGACGCCGTACCAGCGCAGGCTCGCCCCGGTGCGCCGGGCCAACTCCTGCCACGGCACCAGGTTGGCGTGATGCTCCAGCTCGGTGGTGACGATCACGTCACCGGGGCCGACGGCCCGCTCGAAACGGTTGTCCCCCACCACGTACGACACCAGGTTGAGCGCCTCGGTGGCGTTCTTGGTGAACACCAGCTCGTCCGGGTCGGCGCCGACGAACGCCGCGATGTCGGCGCGGCCCTGCTCGTAGGCGTCGGTGGACTCCTCCATCAGCTGGTGCGCACCGCGGTGCACGGCGCCGTTGGAGGTCAGCAGGAATTCCCGCTCGGCGTCGAGCACCTGCAGTGGGCGTTGCGACGTCGCACCGGAATCCAGGTACGCCAACTGGTTTCCGCTGCGCATGATCCGTTTCAGAATGGGGAAATCGGCGCGGATCGCGGCCACATCCAGTTGTGTCGCCGTCATGCTTACGCCCCCGCTGCCGCCGCTTGGGTGAAGCGCACGTAGCCGTTCTGCTCGAGTTCGTCGGCCAGCTCCGAGCCACCGGATTCGGCGATCCGGCCGCCGACGAAGACGTGCACGTATTCGGGGTGGATGTAGCGCAGGATGCGGGTGTAGTGGGTGATCAGCAGGATGCCGCCGTGCTCGGCCTGCGCGTAGCGGTTGACGCCCTCGCTGACCACCCGCAGCGCGTCGACGTCGAGCCCCGAGTCGGTCTCGTCGAGGATGGCGATCTTGGGCTTGAGCAGCTCCAGCTGCAGGATCTCGTGGCGCTTCTTCTCCCCGCCGGAGAAGCCCTCGTTGACGTTGCGCTCGGCGAACGCGGGGTCGATCTCGAGGGCACCCATGGCCGCCTTGACCTCTTTGACCCAGTGCCGCAGTTTGGGGGCCTCGCCGCGCACCGCGGTCGCCGCCGAGCGCAGGAAGTTCGACACCGAGACGCCGGGCACCTCGACGGGGTACTGCATGGCCAGAAAGATGCCGGCGCGGGCGCGCTCGTCGATGCTCATCGCCAGCACGTCCTGGCCGTCCAGGGTGATGGAGCCGGAGGTCACCGTGTACTTGGGGTGACCGGCGATGGCGTAGGACAGCGTCGACTTGCCCGAGCCGTTGGGGCCCATCAAGGCATGCGTCTCACCGGATTTCACCGTCAGGTCGACCCCGTTGAGAATGGGGATCTCGCGCTCGGATTCGGCGGCGTTCGGGTTCACGACGCTGACGTGCAGGTCTTTGATTTCCAGAGTGGTCATGAAGCTGTTGCTCTCGATTCGGTGAAGGCCAGTTCGTGTTCGATGGCTGCGGTGAGGCGTTCCCGGATCTCGGGCACCGCGATCTTGGAGATGATTTCGGCGAAGAAGCCGCGGATCACCAGGCGCCGCGCCTGCTCTTCGGGGATGCCGCGGGAGCGCAGGTAGAACAGCTGCTCGTCGTCGAAACGGCCGGTGGCACTGGCGTGTCCGGCCCCGGCGATCTCGCCGGTCTCGATCTCCAGGTTGGGCACCGAGTCGGCACGCGCGCCGTCGGTGAGCACCAGGTTGCGGTTCACCTCGAAGGTGTCGGTGCCGGTGGCCTCGGCGCGGATCAACACGTCGCCCACCCACACCGTGTGCGCGTCGGGCAGCGCGGAGGCCGGATCGCCTTGCAGCGCACCCTTGTACAGCACGTTGGATTTGCAGTCCGGCTGCGCGTGGTCGACCAGCAGCCGCGACTCCAGGTGCTGGCCGTCGTCGGCGAAGTACAGGCCCAACAGCTCGGCGTCGCCGCCGGTGCTCGTGTAGCGCACATTGGCGGTCAACCGCACCACCTCACCGCCGAGGGTGACCGCGACGTGGCGCAGCACCGCGTCCTTGCCCAGCCGGGCGTGGTGCATGCTGACGTGCACGGCGTCGTCGGCCCAGTCGGCCAGCCACACCACGGTGAGCCGGGCGGCGTCGTCGACGACGAATTCGACGTTGTCGGCGAGGGTTCCGCTGCCGCGGTGGTCGATCACCACCACCGCCTCGGCGAGCTCTTCGACGCGGATCTGCAGGTGCCCGTAGGCCACCGCCCCCTCCCCGGGCCCGGTGACGGTGACGCCGATCGGCTCGGCGATTTGGGTGTCACGCTGCACGGTGATCAGGGTCGCGGAGTTGAACGACGAAAACGCCTGCGCGGCAACACGGTCCGTCGGGATGCCGCCCTGGCCCAGCCGCTCGTCGCCGCGGCTCACGGTCTGTACCCGCAGGCCGGGTTGCTCTCCGACGCTGACCTCGGCCTTGCCGGTGGCGGGCGCCGAGCCGTCGTGCAGGCCGCGCAGCCGGCGCAGCGGGGTGAACCGCCAGATCTCGTCGCGGCCGTGCGGCACCTCGAAGGCGTCCACGTCGAAGGAGGCGAACAGCTCCCCCTTGTTCGCGGCGGCCAGGGACGAACCCTCAACCGCTTCAGTCAGATTCGTCACTACCCGACCGCGCCTTCCATCTGCAGCTCGATCAGCCGGTTGAGCTCCAGCGCGTACTCCATGGGCAGCTCCTTGGCGATCGGCTCGACGAAGCCACGCACCACCATCGCCATCGCCTCGTCCTCGGTCAGCCCGCGGCTCATCAGGTAGAACAGCTGGTTCTCGCTGACCTTGGACACGGTGGCCTCGTGCCCCATAGTGACGTCGTCCTCGCGGATGTCGACGTACGGGTAGGTGTCGCTGCGGCTGATCGTATCCACCAGCAGCGCATCGCATTTCACGCTGGAACGCGATCCGTGCGCGCCCTTGTTCACCTGGACCAGGCCGCGGTAGGAGGTGCGGCCGCCGCCGCGGGCCACCGACTTGGACACGATGTTGCTCGACGTGTTCGGGGCCAGGTGCAGCATTTTCGCGCCGGTGTCCTGGTGCTGGTCCTCGCCGGCGAAGGCCACCGAGAGCACCTCGCCCTTGGCGTGCTCGCCGGTCATCCACACCGCCGGGTACTTCATGGTGACCTTCGACCCGATGTTGCCGTCGATCCACTCCATGGTGGCGCCGGCCTCGGCCCGGGCCCGCTTGGTGACCAGGTTGTAGACGTTGCCCGACCAGTTCTGGATGGTCGTATACCGAACGCGCGCATTGGGTTTCACGATGATCTCGACGACCGCCGAGTGCAGCGAGTCGGACTTGTAGATCGGCGCCGTGCAGCCCTCCACGTAGTGCACGTAGGAGCCCTCGTCGGCGATGATCAGCGTCCGCTCGAACTGGCCCATGTTCTCGGTGTTGATCCGGAAGTAGGCCTGCAGCGGGATGTCCACGTGCACGCCCGGCGGCACGTAGATGAACGAACCGCCGCTCCACACCGCGGTGTTCAGCGCGGAGAACTTGTTGTCCCCGGCCGGGATCACGGTGCCGAAGTACTCCTGGAAGATCTCGGGGTGTTCGCGCAGACCGGTGTCGGTGTCCATGAAGATGACGCCCTGGGCTTCCAGGTCCTCGCGGATCTGGTGGTAGACCACCTCGGACTCGTACTGGGCCGCCACCCCGGCGACCAGCCGCTGCTTCTCGGCCTCCGGGATGCCCAGCCGGTCATAGGTGTTGCGGATGTCCTCGGGCAGGTCCTCCCAGCTGGCGGCCTGCTTCTCGGTGGAGCGCACGAAGTACTTGATGTTGTCGAAGTCGATGCCGTCCAGGTTCGAGCCCCAGGTCGGCATCGGCTTGCGCTCGAAGATGCGCAGCGCCTTCAGCCGGGTCTGCAGCATCCACTCGGGCTCGTTCTTCTTCGCCGAGATATCGCGGACGACGGCCTCGGACAGGCCGCGCTGTGCGCTGGCGCCTGCGACGTCGGAGTCCGCCCAGCCGTAGCCGTACCGCCCCAGCGAAGCGATCGCCTCTTCCTGGGTCAGCGGCGCGACGGCCGTCTTGCTGGCCTCGGGCGTGAGGGTCATAGGGACGCTCCTTTGTTGCTCGTGGTGTGGCGGCGCGGGCTGGGCGCCTTGGCTGTCTGAGCCAGCGGCACGTGCGTGGTGCACGCGCAGTCGCCGTTGACGATGGTCGCCAACCGCTGGACATGGGTGCCCAGCACCTCGGCCATCGCCTGCTGTTCGGCGTCGCACAGCTCCGGGAACTCCTCGGCGACGTGCGACACCGGGCAGTGATGCTGGCAGATCTGCACGCCGTGGATCGGCCCGCCGACCTGCGTGGTGGTGGCGACATACCCCGCCTTGGTCAGCGCGGTGGCGATCCGCTGGGCGGCCGCCTCGATGTCGTCGTCGGCCGCGCTGGCGGCGCCGGAGACACCGGCCAGAATGGCGTCGATGCGCTGCCGGGCGAACGCCTGAACCGCCTCCTCACCGCCGATTTCACGCAGCTGGCGCATGGCCGCGGCGGCCAGATCGTCGTAGGCGTGGTCGAGCTTGGCCCGGCCGGCCGACGTCAACCGGTAGCGCTTGGCCGGACGGCCGCGACCCGCGTGCTGCCACGCCGCGGGTGCGATGGACTCGGCGTCGCCCGCCTCGATCAGCGCGTCGAGGTGGCGCCGCACCCCGGCGGCCGCCAGACCCAGCCGGTCACCGATCTCGCCGGCGGTGATCGACCCGGATTCCAGCAGCAGGCGCACGATGGCGCGGCGGGTGTGACCATCCGGCACAGCCGCGCCCGCCGCGCCCACGGCAGCGTCATCGAAGCTGGTTCGGATTTTCACAACACCAGTGTGACGCAATTCCGGGGATCGGTCTAGCAAGGGTGCCCTGGGTGGACGGTTGCCCTGGTCACACCGGATAGGCTGCACTGATGGCAGCCCGCCACCACACGCTGAGCTCGTCGATCGCGAGTCTGCACGGCGACGAGCAGGCAGTGGGCTCGCCGCTGAACGATACCGAGCTCACCGCGCTGCGCCGCACCCGGCTGTTCGGCGCCAGCGGCACCATGCTGATGGCGATCGGCGCGCTGGGCGCCGGGGCCCGGCCCGTGGTGCAGGACCCCACATTCGGCGTGCGGCTGCTGAACCTGCCGTCGCGCATCCAGACCGTGTCGCTGACCATGACCACCACCGGCGCGGTGATGATGGCGCTGGCCTGGCTGATGCTCGGCCGGTTCGCGCTGGGCACCCGCCGGATGTCGCGCGGCGACCTCGACCGCACCCTGCTGCTGTGGGTGCTGCCGCTGCTGATCGCCCCGCCCATGTACAGCAAGGACGTCTACTCCTATCTGGCGCAGAGCCAGATCTCGCTGGAGGGGCTCGACCCGTACCGGGTCGGCCCGGCCTCCGGGCTGGGGCTGTCGCACATCTTCACGCTGTCGGTGCCCACGCTGTGGCGCGAGACGCCCGCCCCGTACGGCCCGCTGTTCCTGTGGATCGGGCGGGGCATCTCGGCGATCACCGGGGAGAACATCGTCGCCGCGGTGCTGTGTCACCGGCTGGTCGAGCTGATCGGGGTGGGGCTGATCGTGTGGGCGACGCCCCGCCTGGCCCGGCGCTGCGGCGTCGCCGAGGTGAGCGCGCTGTGGCTGGGCGCGGCCAACCCGCTGCTGATCATGCACCTGGTGGCCGGCGTGCACAACGAGGCGCTGATGCTCGGGCTGATGCTGGCCGGGGCCGAATTCGCGCTGCGCGGAATCGATTCCGCGCGGCTGCTGCCGCACTCGCTGCGGCCCGGCCCGGACTGGGAGCCGCTGGGCATGCTGCTGGCCGGCGCCGTGCTGATCACGCTGTCGTCGCAGGTGAAGCTGCCGTCGCTGCTGGCGCTGGGCTTCGTCACGATGGCGCTGGCCTACCGGTGCGGTGGCAACCTGCGCGCGCTGCTGCTGGCCGGCGGCGGCATGGCGGCGCTGTCGCTGGCGGTGATGGCGCTGGTCGGCTGGGCCAGCGGGCTCGGGTTCGGCTGGGTCTACACGCTGGGCACCGCCAACGTGGTGCGCAGCTGGATGTCGCCGCCGACGCTGCTGGCGCTGGGCACCGGGCAGGTCGGCATCCTGCTGGGCCTGGGCGATCACACCACCGCGGTGCTGGGGCTGACCCGCGCGATCGGTGTGCTGATCATCACGGTCATGGTGGGCTGGCTGCTGCTGGCCGTGTTCCGCGGCCGGCTGCACCCGATCGGTGGGCTGGGCGTCGCGCTGGGCGTCACCGTGCTGCTGTTTCCCGTCGTGCAGCCCTGGTATCTGCTGTGGGCGATCATCCCGCTGGCCGCCTGGGCGACCCGCACCGGTTTCCGGGTGGCCGCCATCGTGATCAGCCTGGTGGTCGGCATCTTCGGCCCCACCGCCAACGGCGACCGGTTCGCCCTGTTCCAGATCGTCGACGCCACCCTGGCCAGCACCGTCATCGTGGCGGTGCTGATCGCGCTGACCTACACCCGGCTGCCGTGGCGGCCGCTGCCGGCGCCGCAGCGGGCGCCCGACGGCCAACCGGTGATCGACCCGGTGGCCCCCGCGCGGTCCTCGTCGACCCCCCGGCCGGCGCCGGCGCATGACGCCTACGCTGATTCCACGTGAGCGCGGACGTTCCTGAAACGGTCGTGCGGCTGCGCGGGGTCAGCAAGCACTACGGATCCACCACGGCGGTCCGCGATCTCGACCTCGAGGTGCACGCCGCCGAGGTGCTGGCGCTGCTCGGCCCCAACGGGGCGGGCAAGACCACGACGGTCGAGATGTGCGAGGGCTTCGTGCGCCCGGACGCCGGCACCCTCGAGGTGCTCGGCCTGGACCCGATCGCCGACAACGCCCGGCTGCGGCCGCGGATCGGGGTGATGCTGCAGGGCGGCGGCGGCTATCCCGCGGCGCGCGCCGGCGAAATGCTCAACCTGGTGGCCGCCTACGCCGCCGACCCGCTGGACCCGGCCTGGCTGCTGGACACGCTGGGCCTGACCGACGCCGCCCGCACCACCTATCGGCGACTCTCCGGCGGCCAGCAGCAGCGGCTGGCGCTGGCCTGTGCGCTGGTCGGGCGGCCCGAGCTGGTGTTCCTCGACGAGCCCACCGCGGGCATGGACGCACACGCCCGGCTGCTGGTGTGGGAACTGATCGACGCGCTGCGCCGCGACGGGGTGACCGTGGTGCTGACCACGCATCAACTCAAGGAAGCCGAGGAGCTGGCCGACCGGCTGGTGATCATCGACCACGGGGCGACGGTGGCTGCGGGCACGCCCGCGGAGTTGATGCGCAGCGGAGCCAAGGACCAGTTGCGGTTCAGCGCACCGCCGCGGCTGGACCTGTCGCTGCTGAGCGCCGCCCTGCCCGAGGACTACAAGGCCACCGAGCTGACACCGGGCGAGTATCTGGTCGAGGGCCCGGTCGACCCCCAGGTGCTGGCCACGGTCACGGCGTGGTGCGCCCGGATCGACGTGCTGGCCACCGACATGCGCGTCGAACAACGCAGCCTCGAGGATGTGTTTCTCGACCTCACCGGCAGAAAGCTACGGCAGTGACCGATTCCGGCGTCTTCCCCGTGGGCACCTTCACCCCCAACCCGCGGCCCAGTGCGGTGCCGAAAATGCTTGCCGCGCAATACGGTTTGGAGCTCAAGCTGTTGCTGCGCAACGGCGAGCAGCTGCTGCTGACCATGTTCATCCCGATCACGCTGCTGGTGGGGCTCACCCTGTTGCCGCTGGGCTCGTTCGGCCAGCGCCGCGCCGCCACCTTCACCCCGGTCATCATGGCGCTGGCCGTGATCTCCACCGCGTTCACCGGGCAGGCCATCGCGGTGGCCTTCGACCGCCGCTACGGCGCGCTGAAACGTCTTGGGGCGACACCACTTCCCGTGTGGGGCATCATCGCGGGCAAGTCGCTGGCCGTCGTCACGGTGGTGTTCTTGCAGGCAATCCTGTTGGGGGCCATCGGTTTTGCGCTGGGATGGCGGCCGGCGTTGGCCGCGCTGGCGCTGGGTGCGGCGGTGATCGCGCTGGGCACCGCGGTGTTCGCGGCCCTGGGCCTGCTGCTCGGCGGGACGCTGCGGGCCGAGATCGTGCTCGCGCTGGCCAACCTGATGTGGTTCGTCTTCGCCGGCCTGGGCGCGTTGACCGTGGACAGCGGGGTGATCCCGGCCGGCGTCAAATGGGCGGCCCGGTTGACGCCATCGGGCGCGCTCACCGAGGCGCTCTCCCGGGCGATGACCCTGTCGGCGGACTGGTTCGGGATGGCCGTGCTGGTCGCGTGGGGGGCGCTCGGCGCGCTGGGGGCGCTGCGCTGGTTCCGCTTCACCTGACGGCCCGGGTGCCGCTCGCCCTGGGTGCCCGGGTGCCGCCGGGGCACGACGCGGCACGGGTGCCCGGGGCACGACACGTAAATGGTGGCGGAGACACGCCGACACCCGTGTGCGTGGTTTAAAACTCGTGGACCCGGCGGGCTTACTACGGGCTGTAGTTTTCGGTCGCATACCATCGGGCAATGCTCGGACGAACGCTGCTGCGGTTGGTGGACCTGCTGCCCAATCCCAGCGTGGGCGTCCAGCGCCTGATCGCCGTGGCCGTCATCCTGACCCAGGGCGGAATCGCCATCACCGGCGCGATCGTCCGCGTCACCGCCTCGGGCCTGGGCTGCCCCACCTGGCCGCAATGCTTCCCGGGCAGCTTCGTCCCGGTGCCGCACGCCGAGGTGCCACGCATCCACCAGGCCGTCGAATTCGGCAACCGGATGATCACCTTCGCGGTCGTCGTCGCCGCGGCGCTGGCCGTGCTGGCGGTGACCCGGGCGCGGCGACGGCCCGAGGTGCTCGTCTACGCCTGGCTGATGCCGGTGTCCACCGTCGTGCAGGCGGTCATCGGCGGCATCACCGTGCGCACCGGGCTGCTCTGGTGGACGGTGGCCATCCACCTGCTGACCTCGATGACGATGGTGTGGCTGTCGGTGCTGCTGTACGTGAAGATCGGCGAGCCCGACGACGGGGTGGATCAGCCGCGGGTGCCCACCCCGCTGCGGGTGCTCACGGCGCTGTCCGGCGTCAATCTGGCCGCGGTGCTGGTCACCGGCACGCTGGTGACGGCCGCCGGGCCGCACGCCGGTGACCGCAGCCCGACCCGGACGGTGCCGCGGCTCAAGGTGCAGGTCGACACCCTGGTGCACCTGCACTCCTCGCTGCTGGTCGCCTACCTGGCGCTGATCGTCGGGCTGGGTTTCGGGCTGCTGGCCGTGCGCGCCGCGCGGCCCATCCTGCTGCGGCTCGGCGTGCTGCTGGTGCTGCTGTGCGCGCAGGCCGCCGTCGGCACCGCGCAGTACTACACGGGGGTGCCCGCCGCGCTGGTGGCCGTGCACGTGGCGGGGGCGGCCGCGTGCACCGCGGCCACCGCCGCGCTATGGGCGTCGATGCGACAGCGGGCCCAGGCCGAGCCGCTCACAGGCTGACTCGACCGCCAGCGCGAACCGGCGCTGCGCGGCCTCGCGGCCCGGGGTGTCGAGGTGTCGCCAGCCCAGTTCCGGCGCGACCAGGTCCAGCCGCACCAGCCGGTCCCCGGCCAGGTCGGCGCGCGCGAACAGCACCTCCGGCACGCCGATCCCGGTGTGGTCGGCGGCCACGGCGAGCGCGGCGTGGCCGAGGTCCCAGGACTCGAATTCCGGCTCGGCCGGCCAGGCGTGCGACTGCGCGCCGCCCAGGAAGATCAACGATGTGTCGGGCTGAGCGCCCGGCCGCGTCGGCACGCCGCCGTCGCGCAGGTCGCGCAGATAATGCGCGTCGAGGTTCCACGCCAGCGCCGCGGGCGGGTTGAGCAGGTGCCGGGGCCGGCGGGTCCAGGCCAGGAACTCGTCGCGCCGCGCGGCATCCGGGCCGGCCCGCACGATCACCAGGTCGGCGTGCAGCGTCTCGGCGTCCTCCCAGGGCAGCCGGCGCGCGTGCAGGCCACGCCGGCGCAGCGCGGACACCAGCCCGGGGTCGTCGCGGCGACCCGCCAGCACGATGCGGGGATGGAAGACGTCCGGACGGGCGAGTTTCATGCCCGGGCATGATAAGCACATGCACGCAATCGAAGTCAGCGAAACCGGCGGCCCCGAGGTGCTGCGCTACGTCGAAACCCCCACGCCCACGGCCGGGCCGGGGCAGGTGCTGATCAAGGCCGAGGCCATCGGCGTCAACTACATCGACACCTATTTCCGCTCCGGGCAGTACCCGCGCGAGCTGCCGTTCATCATCGGCCAGGAACTGTGCGGTACCGTCGCCGCCGCCGGTGACGGCGTCGACGGCTTCAACGTCGGGGACCGGGTGGTCAGCGCCGCGGCGACGGGCGGCTACGCCGAATATGCAACGGCCCCAGCGTCTTTGACCGCACACGTGCCGGACGGGGTGGCCGCCGACGTGGCGGCCTCGGCGCTGCTGAAGGGGCTGACCGCGCACTACCTGCTGAAGTCGGTGTATCCGGTGCAGGCCGGCGACACGGTGCTGGTGCACGCCGGCGCCGGCGGGGTCGGGCTGATCCTGACGCAGTGGGCGCAGCTGCTGGGCGCGCGGGTGATCACCACGGTGTCGACGCCGGAGAAGGCGCGCCGGTCGGCGCAGGCGGGTGCCGACGAGGTGCTCTCCTACCCCGACGACGCCGACGAATTCGGCAGCCGGATCCGCGCGTTGACCGACGGCGCCGGGGTGGCCGCGGCGTACGACGGCGTAGGCGCGAGCACGTTCGACGCCAGCCTGGCCAGCCTGGCGGTGCGGGGCACCCTGGCGCTGTTCGGGGCGGCCAGCGGCCCGGTTCCGCCGTTCGATCCGCAACGCCTCAACGCCGCCGGCTCGGTGTTCCTGACCCGGCCGTCGCTGGCGCACTTCATCCGCACCGGCCAGGAATTCAGTTGGCGCGCAGAGGAATTGTTCGCGGCGATCGCCGCCGGCGACATCACCGTCGAAGTGGGCGGACGCTATCCGTTGGCCGACGCGGCCCGCGCCCACCGCGACCTGCAGGGCCGCAAAACCACCGGCTCGATCGTGCTGCTCCCCTAGGCATTTCACTCAGGCCACATGGGCCACGGCGCGAGGACGATGGACGAAGTGCCCGCCTTTGAGCGACAACCGTTGAGGCGAGCCGATTGTCGCTGCGAGGCGGGCACACGCGGTCCACTTCCGCGCAGGGACGGGCGTGACGGATGTGACGCGGGACCGGGCCCGGCGCCAACAGCTCACAGCAGCGTCGGCAGCCCGATCGCCGAGTCGATCGCCAGCGCGCAGAACACCACCGCCAGGTAGTTGTTCGACTGCAGGAACAACCGCAGCGGCTTGACCGGCTCGCCGGCGCGCACCCCGGCATAGAGCTGGTGGGCCATCGCCAGGAACCACACCCCGGCCACCAGGGCGACCGCCGCGTACAGCCAGCCGGTCGCCAGCGCCAGCGCCAGCGTGGCCAGCACCGTCAGCCAGGTGTAGACCAGGATCTGCTTGGTCACCTGACGCTCGGTCGCCACGGCCGGCAGCATCGGGACGCCCGCCGCCTTGTAGTCGTCCTTGTACCGCATCGCCAGCGCCCAGGTGTGCGGCGGCGTCCAGAAGAAGATGATGGCGAACATCACCAGCGCCGGCCACTGAATCGTGCCGGTGACCGCCGACCAGCCGATCATCACCGGCATGCAGCCGGCCGCGCCGCCCCACACCACGTTCTGCGAGGTGCGCCGCTTGAGCAGCAGTGTGTAAACGAACACGTAAAACGCGATCGTCGCCAGCGCCAGCAGCCCCGACAGCAGATTCGTCGTCCACCACAGCCACAAGAACGAGCCGGCCGTCAGCACCAGCCCGAACACCAAGGCGTTGCGGGTGGGCACCGCCGCTCGGGCCAGCGGCCGGCGTGCGGTGCGCTTCATCACCTTGTCGATATCCGCGTCGGCCACGCAGTTCAGCGCGTTGGCGCCGCCCGCGGCCAGCATCCCGCCGATCAGCGTGTTGACGATCAACAGCGGGTTCACGGTGCCGCGCTGGGCGAGCAGCATCGCCGGAATCGCGGTCACCAGCAGCAGTTCGATGACCCGCGGCTTGGTCAGCGCCAGATACGCCAGCACGGTGCCTGGTATCCGGCTTGGCGTTTGGCTCGGCGCGACGCGCCCGCGAACGCTCACGCAATAACTCCTTGGGGTCGCAGCGGCGCGCAGCATCTACTACACACGATGGTAGACCGGGTGGCGGCGATGCCGGGCCCGTGGGTCCCTTCCCGGCCGACTTTTCCCGGATTCCCGAACTGAATGTTAAGGCCTGACGACGGGCGCGTAATTTTCACTCCTACCGGCCGCGGGTACCCGAAAACCTGCACTGCACCAGCCGGCCCTCCCGCACTAGGGTGGGATTGATCAGCTCGATGACCCAAGGACTGAGTCTGTGACGACACTTGAAGAGATCTCTGCGCTGACCCAACCGCACCTTCCCGACGACTGGTCCGAGCTGGACTCGGCCGCCGTCGACACCATTCGGGTGCTGGCCGCCGACGCGGTGCAAAAGGTGGGCAACGGACATCCCGGGACGGCGATGAGCCTGGCTCCCCTGGCCTACACGCTGTTTCAGCGGGTGATGCGGCACGACCCCAGCGACACCCACTGGCTGGGCCGGGACCGGTTCGTGCTGTCGGCCGGGCACAGCAGCCTGACGCTGTACCTGCAGCTGTACCTGGGTGGCTTCGGTCTGGAGCTGTCCGACATCGAGTCGCTGCGCACCTGGGGCTCCAAGACGCCCGGGCACCCGGAGTTCCGGCACACCAAGGGTGTGGAGATCACCACCGGCCCGCTGGGCCAGGGCCTGGCCTCCGCGGTGGGCATGGCGATGGCCTCCCGCTACGAGCGCGGGCTGTTCGACCCGGACGCCGCCGCCGGCACCAGCCCGTTCGACCACTTCATCTACGTGATCGCCTCCGACGGCGACATCGAGGAGGGCGTCACGTCGGAGGCCTCGTCGCTGGCGGCCGTGCAGCAACTGGGCAACCTGATCGTGTTCTACGACCACAACCAGATCTCCATCGAGGACGACACCAACATCGCCCTGTGCGAGGACACCGCCGCCCGCTACGAGGCCTACGGCTGGCACGTGCAGCGCGTCGAGGGTGGCGAGAACGTCGTCGCCATCGAGGAGGCCATCGCCGCGGCCAAGGCCGTCACCGACCGGCCGTCGTTCATCGAGCTGCGCACCATCATCGGCTATCCGGCGCCCAACGCGATGAACACCGGCAAGGCGCACGGCGCGGCGCTGGGCGAGGAGGAGGTGGCCGCGGTCAAGAAGATCCTCGGCTTCGACCCGGACAAGACGTTCCAGGTGCGCGACGAGGTGATCGCCCACACCCGCAAGCTGGTCGACCGCGGCCGGGAGGCACACCAGAAGTGGCAGACCGATTTCGACGCCTGGGCGCAGCGCGAGCCCGAGCGCAAGGCGCTGCTGGAGCGGTTGACGGCCGAGAAGCTGCCCGACGGGTGGGACGCCGACCTGCCGCACTGGGAGCCGGGTTCCGACGCGATCGCCACCCGCAAGGCCTCCGGCGCGGTGCTCAACGCCGTGGCGCCGAAACTGCCCGAGCTCTGGGGCGGCTCGGCCGACCTGGCCGAGAGCAACCTCACCACCATCAACAACGCGGATTCCTTTGGGCCCCCGTCGATTTCCACCAAGGAGTTCACCGCCTCCTGGTATGGCCGGGTGCTGCATTTCGGTGTCCGCGAACACGCCATGGGGGCGATCCTGTCCGGCATCGTGCTGCACGGCCCGACCCGCGCCTACGGCGGCACCTTCCTGCAGTTCTCGGACTACATGCGTCCGGCGGTGCGGCTGGCCTCGCTGATGGACATCGACACCATCTACGTGTGGACGCACGATTCCATCGGGCTGGGTGAGGACGGGCCGACGCACCAGCCGATCGAGCACCTGGCGGCGTTGCGCGCCATCCCCAAGCTGTCGGTGGTGCGTCCGGCCGACGCCAACGAGACCGCCTACGCCTGGCGCACCATCCTGGCCCGCGGCAACGGCAGCGGCCCGGTCGGATTGGTCCTGACCCGCCAGGGCCTGCCGGTGCTCGAGGGCACCGACGCCGACGGTGTCGCCCGGGGCGGCTACATCCTGGGCTCGGACGGCGAGGAGGCCGGCCAGGAGCCCGACGTCATCCTGATCGCCACCGGCTCGGAGGTACAGCTGGCCGTCGAGGCGCAGAAGTTGTTGGCGGACAAGGACATTGTGGCGCGGGTGGTGTCCATGCCGTGCGTGGAATGGTTCGAGTCCCAGCCCGACGACTACCGCGACAGTGTGCTGCCGCCGTCGGTGTCGGCCCGGGTGGCCGTCGAGGCCGGGGTGGCGCAGAGCTGGCACAAGCTGGTCGGCGACACCGGGAAGATCATCTCGATCGAGCACTACGGCGAATCCGCCGACTACAAAACGTTGTTCCGTGAATTCGGCTTCACTGCCGAAGCCGTCGCTGCCGCCGCGGAAGAAGTCGTGGACAACTGAGGAAAGGGTAATTCACATGACCGCTCAGAACCCTAACCTCGCGGCACTGAGCGCCGCGGGGGTTTCCGTGTGGCTGGACGACCTGTCCCGGGACCGGCTGCGGTCGGGCAACCTGCAAGAGCTGATCGACACCAAATGCGTTGTCGGCGTGACCACCAACCCGTCGATCTTCCAGAAGGCGTTCGCCGAGGGCCACGCCTACGACAGCCAGATCGCCGAACTGGCCGCGCGGGGCGCCGACGTCGACGCCACCATCCGCACGGTCACCACGGACGACGTGCGCAACGCCTGCGACGTGTTGACCCGCGAGTGGGAGAACTCCGACGGTGTCGACGGCCGGGTGTCCATCGAGGTGGACCCGCGGCTGGCCGGCGACACCGACAAGACCATCGCCCAGGCCGTCGAGTTGTGGAAGATCGTCGACCGGCCCAACCTGTTCATCAAGATCCCGGCGACCCAGGCCGGGCTGCCGGCCATCACCGCCGTTCTGGCCGAAGGGATTTCGGTCAACGTCACGCTGATCTTCTCCGTCGAGCGGTACCGCGCCGTGATGGACGCCTACCTTGCCGGCATGGAGAAGGCGCGCGAAGCCGGCCACGACCTGTCCAAGATCCATTCGGTGGCTTCGTTTTTCGTGTCCCGGGTGGACACCGAGATCGACAAGCGGCTGGAGAAGATCGGCGGCGAGCGGGCGCTGGCGCTGCGCGGGCAGGCCGGCGTGGCCAACGCCCGGCTGGCCTACGCGGCCTACCAGGAGGTGTTCGAGGGCGGCCAGCGCTACCAGGCGCTCAAGGCCGACGGGGCCCGCGTGCAGCGCCCGCTGTGGGCGTCGACGGGGGTGAAGAACCCGGACTACTCCGACACCCTCTACGTCACCGAACTGGTCGCTCCCAACACGGTGAACACCATGCCGGAGAAGACGATTGACGCGGTCGCCGATCACGGCGTGATCCGCGGCGACACCGTCACCGGCACCGGTCCGGACGCCCAGCGGGTGTTCGACGAACTGGCCGCGGTCGGCGTCGACCTGCCGGACGTCTTCGTGGTGCTGGAGAACGAGGGCGTGGAGAAGTTCGTGGATTCCTGGACCGAGCTGATGGAGGAAACGCAGAAGCAGCTGGGCTCCGCCTCCAAATGAGCCCGGCTCGCACCGCGCAGCAATGGCATAACCCGTTACGCGACAAGCGCGACAAGCGGCTCCCGCGCATCGCCGGGCCGTGCGGAATGGTGATCTTCGGCGTCACCGGCGATCTGGCCCGCAAGAAGGTCATGCCCGCCATCTACGACCTGGCCAACCGCGGGCTGCTGCCGCCCAGCTTCTCGCTGGTCGGCTTCGCCCGAAGGGATTGGAGCACCCAGGATTTCGGCAAGGTGGTATACGAGGCCGTCAAGGAGCACTGCCGCACCCCGTTCCGGCAGGAGAACTGGGATCGGCTGGCCGAGGGATTCCGTTTCGTGCCAGGCGCTTTCGACGACGACGAGGCGTTCGGCCGGCTCGCCGAGACGCTGGACAAACTCGACGCCGAGCGGGGCACCGGCGGTAATCACGCCTTCTACCTGGCCATCCCGCCCAAGTCCTTCCCCGTCGTGTGCGAACAACTGCACAAGTCCGGGCTGGCCCGCCCGCAGGGCGACCGCTGGAGCCGAGTTGTCATCGAGAAGCCGTTCGGCCACGACTTGGAGAGCGCGCAGAGCCTGAACAAGGCCGTCAACGCCGTCTTTCCCGAGGAGTCGGTCTTCCGCATCGACCACTACCTGGGCAAGGAGACGGTCCGCAACATCCTGGCGCTGCGGTTCGCCAACCAGTTGTTCGACCCGATCTGGAACTCGCACTACGTCGACCACGTGCAGATCACCATGGCCGAGGACATCGGCTTGGGCGGGCGGGCCGGCTACTACGACGGCATCGGCGCCGCGCGCGACGTCATCCAGAACCACCTGATGCAGCTGCTGGCGCTGACCGCGATGGAAGAGCCGGTCAGCTTCAGCCCGTTGGCGCTGCAGGCCGAGAAGATCAAGGTGCTCTCGGCCACCCACCTCGCCCACCCGCTCGACGAGACCACCAGCCGCGGCCAGTACACCGCGGGCTGGCAGGGCGGCGAGAAGGTGGTCGGGCTGCTCGACGAGGAGGGCTTCGCCAAGGACTCGATCACCGAGACGTTCGCCGCCATCACCCTCGAGGTGGACACCCGCCGCTGGGCCGGGGTGCCGTTCTACCTGCGGACCGGAAAACGCTTGGGCCGCAGGGTGACCGAGATAGCCCTGGTGTTCAAACGCGCGCCGCATCTGCCGTTCGACGCGACGATGACCGATGAGCTGGGCGCCAACGCCATGGTGATCCGGGTGCAGCCCGACGAGGGTGTCACGCTGCGGTTCGGTTCCAAGGTGCCGGGCACCGCGATGGAGGTCCGCGACGTCAACATGGACTTCTCCTACGGGTCGGCGTTCGCCGAGGAATCACCGGAGGCCTACGAGCAGTTGATCCTCGACGTGCTGCTGGGTGAGCCGTCCCTGTTCCCGGTCAACGCCGAAGTCGAATTGGCTTGGCACATCCTCGATCCCGTGCTCGACAACTGGGCGAGCGGCGGCAGGCCCGAGCCCTACGAGGCCGGCACCTGGGGCCCGGATTCGGCGTTCGAGATGCTGCACCGGACGGGCCGCGAATGGCGGCGGCCATGACTCCTGGCGATGAAAAGGAGTGGCGCAATTGATACGCGCCACGACGATGCAGAGCGCAGCGATGAGGAGGAGTGGCGCAATTGATACGCGCCACGACGATGCAGAGCGCAGCGATGAGGAGGAGTGGCGCAATTGATAATTGACATGCCGGACGCCACTACCACCGCGGTCAACAAGAAGCTGGACGAACTGCGGGAAAGGGTCGGCGCCGTCGCCATGGGCCGGGTGCTGACCCTGATCATCGCGCCCGACAGCGAGGAGATCCTCGAGGAGTCGCTGAAGGCGGCCAACGACGCCAGCCATGAACACCCCAGCCGGATCATCGTCACGCTGCGGGGCAACCCGTACGCCGACAAACCCCGCCTGGACGCGCAGCTGCGCGCCGGCGGCGACACCGGCGCCAGCGAGGTCGTGGTGCTGTGGCTGTCCGGGGCACTGTCCGGGCACGCCGCCAGCGTGGTCACCCCGTTCCTGCTCCCCGACATCCCGGTGGTGGTCTGGTGGCCGGACGTGGCGCCCGCGGTGCCCGCGCAGGATCCGTTGGGCCGGTTGGCGATTCGCCGCATCACGGACGCGACCAACGGGGTCGACCCGCTGGCGGCGATCAAGAGCCGGCTGCCCGGCTACACCGCGGGCGACACCGATCTGGCCTGGGCGCGCATCACCTATTGGCGGGCGTTGCTGGCCGCGGCCGTCGACTTGGCGCCGCACGAGCCGATCGAATCGGCGCTGGTGTCGGGTTTGAAGACCGAGCCGGCGCTCGACGTCCTGGCCGGCTGGCTGGCCAGCCGCATCGACGGCCCGGTGCGCCGGGCGGTGGGCGAGCTCAAGGTCGAACTGGCGCGCAGCAGCGAAACCATCGTGTTGAGCCGCCCGCAGGAGGGCCGCACCGCCACGCTGAGCCGCACGTCCCGCCCGGATGCCCTACTTCCGTTGGCGCGCAGGGAAACCGGCGAGTGTCTGGCCGAAGACCTGCGCCGGCTGGACGCCGACGAGATTTATCAATCAGCGCTGGAAGGCATCGAGAAAGTGCAATACGTGTGAGCACCCGCATCGAAATTTTCCCGGACAGCCAGGCCCTGGTCACCGCCGCCGCGGCGCGACTGGCCGACACCATCGCCGACGCCGTGGCGGCCCGGGGCCGGGCGCTGATCGTGCTGACCGGCGGCGGCAACGGCATCGGGCTGCTGAAGTCGCTGGCGGGGCGGCCGATCGACTGGTCGGCCGTGCACCTGTTCTGGGGCGACGAACGCTACGTCCCCGAGGACGACGACGAGCGCAACGAGAAGCAGGCGCGTGAGGCGCTGCTGTCCCATGTCGACATTCCGTCCAGCCAGGTGCACCCGATGCCGGCCAGCGACGGCGAATTCGGCAGCGACCTGGCCGCGGCGGCGCTGGCCTACGAGCAGCTGCTGGCCGCCAACGCCGCGCCCGGGCAGCCGGTCCCGAATTTCGATGTGCACCTGCTGGGCATGGGCCCGGAGGGCCACATCAATTCGCTGTTCCCGGACACCCCCGCGGTGCTGGAGACCACCCGCATGGTGGTGCCGGTCGAGGACTCCCCCAAGCCGCCCCCACAGCGAATCACGTTGACGCTGCCCGCGATTGCGCGCTCCCGCGAGGTGTGGCTGATGGTGTCGGGCGCCGGCAAGGCCGACGCGGTGGCCGCGGCCATCAACGGCGCCGCCCCGGTCTCGGTGCCCGCAGCCGGGGCGGTCGGGCTGGACACCACGCTGTGGCTGCTCGACCGGGAGGCCGCCGCCAAGCTGCCGCCCGGCACCGCCGTCCAGGGCTAGCCGCACCGTCGGGGCCTGCCGCGGCCCGGGGCGGGTGATAATGACGGGCATGGCAGACAGAACCGTGCGCGGGGGCCAAGAGCGAAGCCGGATCAAGACGCTCACCCAGGCCGCGCTGAACGCCGACAAAACGGTCGAGCAGGTCGAAGACGTCCTCGACGGTTTGAGCAGCACGCTCAAGGAGCTCAGCAGTTCCCTCGCGGCGCTGAACGCCACGGTGGAGCGGATGGAGACCGGCCTGGACCACCTGGACGGCACCCTGGCCAGCCTGGACGATCTGGCCAAGCGGCTGATCGTGCTGGTCGAGCCGGTGGAGGCGATCGTCGCGCGGGTCGACGACTTGGTGAAGGTGGGCGAGACCGTGATGTCGCCGCTGTCGGTCACCGAGCACGCGGTGCGCGGCCTGGTGGATCGGCTGCGCAACCGGACCGCACAGTAGCCGCCCGGCGGAACCTCGATGGCCACCCTGCTGCTGCACCATCCCGACTTCGCCGCCCACCGGACCGCACCCGGCCATCCGGAGCGCCCTGATCGGTACCGCGCCGTGGCGGCCGCGCTGAGCCGGCCCGGGTTCGACGCGCTGGTGCGCGAGACGGCCGAGCCGGCCGAGTTGGCGGCCACGCGCTACGTGCATTCCAACCGCTACGTCGACGCGCTGGAAGCGGCGCGGCCGCAACACGGTTACGTCTACCTCGACGGCGGCGACACCATGATGGAGCCCTCGACCTGGGAGACGGCGCTGCGCGGGGTGGGCGCCACGCTGCAGGCCGTGGACCGGGTGCTGGCCGGTGACGTGCAGAACGCGTTCGTGGCGTGCCGTCCGCCGGGGCATCACGCCGAAACCGAACGGGCCATGGGCTTCTGCTTGTTCAACAACATCAGCATCGGCGCGCGGCACGCTCAGCGCAAGCACGGGCTGATGCGGGTGGCCATCGTCGACTTCGACGTGCACCACGGCAACGGCACGCAGCAGATCTTCTACTCCGACCCCAGCGTGCTGTACGCGTCCACCCACCAGATGCCGCTGTTTCCCGGCACCGGCGCGGCGGCCGAAACCGGGGTGGGCAACATCTTCAACTCTCCGCTGGCACCCGGGGACGGCGGCGCCGAATTGCGGGCCGCCTTCACCGATCGGATTGTGCCTGCGCTGCAAGCCTTCTCACCCGAGTTGATCATCGTGTCCGCCGGCTTCGACGCCCACGAACGCGATCCGCTCGGCTCACTGACCATGACGACCGACGACTTCGGCTGGGTCACAAGGGAATTGATGAAGTCGGCGGAAAAGCTCTGCGACGGCCGGCTGGTGGCGGTGCTGGAAGGCGGTTATGACCTGCAGGCCCTTGCCGATTCCGTCACCGCGCATGTCGGTGAGCTGCTGAAGGGCTGACTCAGCTCGCCTTCTGGTGCATCTCGGGATAGGGCCCGCCGACCGGTGTCGCCGCCGCCAGGATGTTGTCGACGGCGGCCAGGTCGGCATCCGACAGCGTGACGTCGGCCGCGCGGGCGCTCTCCTGCAGGTAGTGCAGGTGCTGGGCGCCCACGATGGCGACGTGCACACCCGGCTGCGCCAGCACCCGCGCGATCGCCAGCTGGCTGATCGTCACCCCCAGGTCGGACGCCAATTCCTGAAGCTGCGCAACGACTTCCAGGTTGCGCAGGAAGCCGTCACCGCTGAAGATGTCGCTCTTGGCGCGCCAATCCTGCGGGGCGAACCGGGTGTCCGGCTTGACCGTCCCGGTCAGCAAACCGTGCGCCAGCGGGCCGTACACCATCACCCCGATGTCGTGCTCGCGGGCATACGGCAGCAGTGTGTCCTCGATGTCACGCCGAAACAGGTGATACGGCGGCTGCACGACCTCCACCGGCAGCGTGGCCGAAAACTCCTCCACCTGCGCGGTGTCGTAGTTGGACACCCCGACATGCCGAATCTTGCCCTCCGACACCAATTCCGCGAGAGCCCCGGCGGTTTCGGCGGCCGGCATCCGGGGGTCGGGCCAGTGCACCAGGTACACGTCGATGTGGTCGATGCCCAGCGCGGTCAGGCTGGACTCCACGCCCTTGCGCAGCCATTGTGGGCTGGCATCGCGGACCAGTCCGCTGTCGGTGGCGCGCAGTCCACCCTTGGTGGCGATCACCACCTCGTCGCGCGCGCGGGCGAGGTCGTCGCGCAAAGCCTTGCCCAGCAGGCGTTCAGACGCCCCGAAGCCGTACTGCTGGGCGGTGTCGAAGAAGTTGATCCCGAGGTCGCGGGCGCTGCGGATCATGGTGATCGCGGCGTCCTCGTCGGCATGGCCCCAGTCACTGCAGAACTCCCAGGTGCCGAACGCCAACCGGGAAACCTCGAGCCCCGTCTTGCCGAATGTGATGGTCTTCAAATGCCAACCTCCCCCGTTGGTGTAGGCGCCCCCGGCACGCGGGCGGCGCGGCCAACTCAACCATAACGACGCCGCAGCGCGGTGACGCAACGCCAACGCTCAGCGCGGGAAGTAGCGGCTGTCGTTGTCGACGGCGTCGAAAATGTCCAGGGCGTGCTGGAACGGCCCGGACGTGATGCGCTGATCGGTGGCATACGAGTGGTCGAGTTCGAACACGGTGCACAGCAGCAGCGCAAGCAGCGCCGCGACGGTGCCGGACACCACGACGTGGCCGACGGTGCTGCCCAGCCGCAGGAAACCGGTGAAGGCGACCAGCACCACCGCGCCGAAGATCAGGCCCGCCCACAGCAGCGGGGGTATGCGCGGTTTGGTGCCGACGATCCGCTCGTTGCGGTCGGATGCCAGCTCGCTCAGCTGGTTGAGGAATTGCTGATTGATCGGCCGGGCGGCGATGTTGGGCTGCTGGCGACCGACGGTGCGATACATCCGGGTGATCGCGGCGCGGGCGCCCTCGTTGCGCTGCTTGTTCCACTCCGGACCGGCCACCGCGCCGGCGTATTTGCGCAGCAGCTCCTGGATTTCGGTGCGTTCCGGTTCCGGCATGGCCACGCTCTGGCGGTACATGGTGGTCAGCGCCGACGCCTCGGCGGACACCACGACCTGGGTGGACGAGAAGTGCTCCCAGGTGGCCACCACGGTGAAGCCCAGCAGCGCACCGTAGACGAACCCGACGACGGTGAGAGACGACGCGATCGCCGGGTTCTGTTGCCGGCCGTGCAGCAGCCGGCGCCCCAGCCAGATGGCACCCACCGCGACCGCGATCGCGGCGGCGACCGCGCACACCAGCAGCAGCCACAGGGGAAGGCCGGGTCCGCTCACGGGTCTCCTTGGTCGAGGTCGCGTCGGCTCAGCGTATGCGCGACCGGGCCGCCGGGGTGAGCAATTCGCGTGTCGTCAGCCGCTGTTTCGCAGCGCGCTGGCCAGTCCGTTCATCGTCAGCAGGATGCCGCGCTGCACCAGTTCGTCGTCGTCGCCGCTGCGGTAGCGGCGCAGCAGCTCCACCTGCAGGTGGTTGAGCGGCTCGAGGTAGGGGAAGCGGTTGAACACCGAACGCGCCAGCGCGGGGTTGTCGGCGAGCAGGTTGTCCTGGCCGGTGATCAGCTTGTGCATGGCGATGGTGCGGCGGTGCTCGTCGGCGATCTTGCCGAACACCCGCTGCCGCAGTGCCGCGTCGTCGACCAGCTCGGCGTACTGCGCGGCCAGGCCCAGGTCGCTTTTGGCCAGCACCTGGGCCAGGTTCGACAGCACGCTGCGGAAGAACGGCCAGCGACGGTACAGGTCGTGCAGGATGTCGACCCGCTCGGCCCGGCTCTGCGGGCCGGCCGCGATCCACTGCTCGAACGCTGAACCGGTGCCGTACCAACCGGGCAGCATCACCCGGGACTGACTCCAGGCCAGCACCCAGGGAATGGCGCGCAAATCCGCGATGGACTCGGTGGGCTTGCGTGAGGTGGGCCGGCTGCCGATGTTCAGCGAGCCGATCTCGCTGACCGGGGTGGAGGCCATGAAGTAGTCCACGAAACCCGGTGTCTCGTGCACCAATTCGGCGTAGGCGCGCTGCGCCAGCACCGCCACCTCGTCGAGCACGGCATACGCGGGTTCGGCGGTGTCGCCCAGGCCCTCGACGTCGAGCAGCGTCGACTCCAGCGTGGCGGCCACCAGGCTTTCCAGATTGCGTTGCGCCACTTGAGGTTCGGCGTATTTGGCGGCGATCACCTCGCCCTGCTCGGTGAGCCGCAGCGAGCCGTTCACCGCGCCGGGGGGCTGCGCCAGGATCGCTTCGTAGCTCGGTCCGCCGCCGCGCCCGACGGTGCCGCCACGACCGTGGAAGAGCCGCAACCGGATTCCGGTTTTGCGGGCCACCTCGACCAGCGCCAGCTCGGCGCGGTACACCGCCCAGCTCGACGCCAGGTACCCGCCGTCCTTGTTGGAGTCGGAGTAGCCCAGCATCACCTCCTGGCTCTGTCCGCGGGCGGCCACCAACGCCCGGTACAGCGGGAGCTCGAGCATCGCGTGCAGGATCGCCGCGCCGTTGTGCAGGTCCTCGATGGTCTCGAACAGCGGCGAGATGCCCACCGGGCAATAGGGTTCGGGGCCCGACGCGTCGATCAGCCCCGCCTCCTTGAGCAGGATCGCGGCCTCGAGCACATCGGAGACCGAGCGGCACATCGAGATGACGTAGTTGGGCACGGCGGCCGGGCCGTACCGCCGGATGGCGTGCGCCGCCGCGCGCACCACACCCAGCTCCTTGTCGGCCAGCTCGGACAGTTCCGCGCGGTCCCCGACCAGCGGCCGGCGGGTGCCCAGCTCGGCCGCCAGCAGCTCCACCCGCTCGTCCTCGGGCAGCGACCGGTAGTCCGGGTGCACGCCCGCCCAGGCCAGCAGCTCGGCCACCACTTCCTCGTGCACGTCGGAGTTCTGCCGCATGTCCAGGCCACACAGGTGAAACCCGAAGACCCGCACGCCTTCTCGCAGCAGGGCCAGGCGGTCGTCGGCCAGCAGCGCGCTGCCGTGCGCGCGCAACGACGCGTCGACGGTGTCGAGGTCGGCCCGCAGTTCGGCCGGCGTGGCGTACGGCGGCAAACCCAGGTCCAGCTCGTGTTGCGGTCGGCGGTCCAGGATCTCGCCGGCGGTGGCGGTGAGCCGGCCGCGGATCACCCGCAGCGCCCGCCGGTACGGCTCGTCGGCGCGGGCCTTCTCGGCGCAGTCCTCGGCCAGCGCGGCCAGCTCGGGGGTGACCGCGACCAGGCGCGCCGACATCGACAGCTCCTGCTCGCAGGCGGTCAGCTCGGCCAGATAGTGCGCCAGCGCGGTGTAGGCGGCGTCGCCGGTGGCCCGGCGCACCACGTCGGCCGTCACGTTGGGGTTGCCGTCGCGGTCGCCGCCGATCCAGGAGCCGGGTGCCACGATCGGCTCGTCGAGCAGGTCGGCGCCGGGCCAGCGGGCCCGCAGCGCGTTGCGGACCTCGGCGTTGACCTGCGGGATGACCTTGAAGAAGGCGGCGGCGTAGTAGCGCAGCCCCACCTCGATCTCGTCGGTGATCTGCAGGCGGGACAGCCGGATCAGCGCGGTCTGCCACAGCGTGAGGACCTGGCGGCGCAGCTCCAGCTCGATGTTGCGGCCGTCGTCGGTTTCGGTGTGCCCCTCGGCGTGCAGCCGCATCAGCTCGGTGATCCGGTGCTGGGTGACGAAGACGGTGCGCCGCCGGGTCTCGGTGGGGTGGGCGGTGATCACCGGGGACACCACCGCGCCCCGCAGCGCCTCGGCCACCGTAGCCGAATCCAGTTGTGCGCGATCGAGTTTGGCGTAGGTGGCGGCCAGGCTGCTGTCCTGCGGCGGTTCGCCGGCGGCGACGTGGATCGCCCGGCGGCGCTCCCGGTGGATGTCCTCGGCGACGTTGGCCAGCAGCGCGAAATGGCTGAAGGCGCGGATGACCGGGATGGCCTGGTGGATGTCGATGCCCGCGAACATCCGGGCCAGCTCGGCCCGGTCGATCTCGGAGCGCCGCACCCGGAACGATTCCACCCGGGCGCGTTCGACGAGCTCGAACACCTGCTGGCCGTTCTGCTCGCGCACCGTGTCGCCCAGGATGGCGCCGAGCAGCCGAATGTCGGCCCGCATCGGCTCGGTGGCCTCGCGCCCCACCAGGGTGCGCTGGACGGCGCCGATCGGTTCCAGCGTGCCCTCGGATGCCTCAACCATGGAACCCAGTATCGGTGCCGGCGCCGGCGGCCGCCCGTCGGCGCAATCGCGGCGCCCGGGGCCGCCCGGAATTGTCGCGCGGGCGCCCGCGTTGGTTGACGACATGTCCGCCGGAATCATTCTCATGGCCCACCCCGACGCCGCCAATCTGGTCGACGACGTGATCGCCCAGGCCCGACGCGCCCACGAGCTCGGGGTCGGGCAGGTGTGGCTGGCCCAGCAGCAGAGCTATGACGCGATCGCGCTGGCCGCGCTGGTCGGGGCCGCGGTGCCCGGGCTCGGCGTCGGCACGTCGGTGGTGCCGATCAACCCGCGTCACCCGCTGATCGTGGCCTCGTTGGCGCAGACGGCGCAGGCCGCCGCGCACGGTCGCTTCAGCCTCGGGCTGGGGCTGGGCGCGGCCGACCTGGAACGCCGGACGTTCGGCACCGAATGGCCCAACACGATCACGCGGCTGCGCGAGCACCTGACCATCCTGGGGTCGGTCTTTCACAGCGGCGCCGTCGACTTTCACGGCAGCGAACTGTCCGCCGCCCCCAGCTTTCCGGTGCGGGTCCCCGGCGGCACCCCGATCCCGGTGTACGTGGCGGCGATGGGACCCAAGGCGCTGCAGGTCACCGGCGAACTGGCCGACGGGACGCTGCCCTATCTGGCGGGGCCCCGGACCATCGAGGAGTTCATTGTGCCCCGGATCACCAAGGCGGCCGCCGAGGCCGGCCGCCCGGCGCCGCGCATCATCGCCGCGGTGCCGGTGCTGCTGTCCGACGACGTGGAGGGCGCCCGCGCCGCCGCCGCGCAGCAGCTGAGTTTCTACGAGACCATCCCGTCGTATCGCAATGTGATTGCCCGAGAAGGACTTTCCAATGCTGTTGAGCTCGCCGCGATCGGGCCGGAGGAGTCGGTGCTGCGCCAGGTGCGCCGCTATTTCGACGCCGGAGCAACCGATGTGGTGCTGAGCCCGCTGGACCGCTCGGCCTCCGTCGACCGCGAGGCGCTGTGGCGGCTCACCGCCGCGCTGTGAGCCGCGCGGGCAGCCGGTCAGCGGTACTTGATCAGCAGGGCCATGCCGATGATGCAGACCAGCCAAATGCCGGTGATGAACAGCGTCAGCCGGTCCAGGTTCTTCTCCACCACCGTGGACCCGGACAGGCTGGACTGCACGCCGCCCCCGAACAGCGTGGACAGCCCGCCACCCTTGGCGCGGTGCAGCAGCACCAGCAACACCACCAGGATGCTGGTGACGACCAGGGTGATCTGCAAAGCCAACTGCATGACGGCCAGCCTACCGGGGCGGGCTCGTTCTCACGGCAGCGGCCCGCCGGCGGCGATGGCGGCCAGCGTGGCGAACTGCTCGCCGTCCAGCGACGCGCCGCCCACCAGGCCGCCGTCGATGTCGTCCTGGGCGATCAACTCCCCGACGTTCTTCGCGTTCACCGAGCCGCCGTAGAGCACCCGCACCGAGTCGGCGATCTGCGCCGAGGCGAGTGACGCCAACTCTTTCCGGATCGCCGCGCACACCTCTTGAGCATCGGACGCACTGGCCACCCGTCCGGTTCCAATCGCCCACACCGGCTCGTAGGCGATGACGACCTTGCCGATCTGCTCGGCGGACAGCCCGGCCAGCGAGCCGCGCAGCTGCTCCTCGCAGTGGATGACGTGGTTGCCCGCCTCGCGGACCTCGAGGTGCTCGCCGATGCAGATGATCGGGGTCAGCTCGTGCTTGAGCGCGGCCGCGGCCTTGGCGGCCACCAGCGCGTCGTCCTCGTTGTGGTAGGTGCGCCGCTCCGAGTGCCCGACGACGACGAACGTGCAGCCCAGCTTGGCCAGAAAGGCCCCGCTGATGTCGCCGGTGTAGGCGCCCGAGTCGTGCTGGGACAGGTCCTGGGCGCCGTAGCTGAGCCGCAGCTTGTCGCCGTCGACCAGGGTCTGCACGCTGCGCAGGTCGGTGAACGGCGGCAGCACCGTGACGTCCACCTTGTCGTAGTACTTGTCCGGCAGCGCGAACGCGATCTTTTGCACCAGCGCGATGGCCTCGAAGTGGTTGAGGTTCATCTTCCAGTTGCCGGCGATCAGTGGCTTGCGGCTCACGCGGCGCCTCCCGTCGGCTGCGGACGTCCCAGCACCTCGATGCCCGGAAGTGCCTTGCCCTCAAGGTATTCCAGCGACGCCCCGCCGCCGGTGGAAATGTGCGAGAAGCCGCTCTCCGGGATGCCCAGCGCGCGCACCGCGGCCGCCGAGTCGCCGCCGCCGACCACGGAGAAGGCGCCCTTGCCGGTCGCCGCCGCGATCGCTTCGGCCAGGCCCTTGGTGCCCGCGGCGAACGCCGGGAACTCGAACACGCCCATCGGGCCGTTCCAGAAGATCGTCTCGGCGTTGGACAGCAGCGCGGTGAACCGCTTGACCGATCCCGGCCCGATGTCCAGGCCCATCAGGTCGTCGGGGATGGCGTCGGCCGGCACGGTCTGCGGCGCCGCGTCGGCGGCGAACCTGTCGGCCGCCACGATGTCCACCGGCAGCCGCAGCACGTCGACGTAGGTGTCCAGCAGCCGGCGGCAGGTGTCCACCATCTCGGTTTCCAGCAGCGACTTACCGACCGAAAACCCTTGCGCGGCAAGGAAGGTGAAGCACATGCCGCCGCCGATGACGATGCTGTCGGCCTTGGTGGCCAGCGACTCGATGACGCCGAGCTTGTCGGACACCTTGGACCCGCCGAGCACCACCGCGTAGGGGCGTTTGGTGGAGCCGGTCAGCTGCTCCAGCACGGCGATCTCCTCGGCCACCAGCGTGCCGGCGTAGTGCGGCAGCAGCGTGGCGACGTCGTACACCGAGGCCTGCTTGCGGTGCACCACGCCGAAACCGTCGGAGACGAAAGCGCCTGTGGGACCGACCAATTCGGCCAGCTGCCGGGCCAGCGCGAGCCGCTCGGCGTCGTCCTTGGACGTTTCGCGGGCGTCGAACCGGATGTTTTCCAGCAGCAGGACGTCGCCGTCGGTCAACCCCTCGGCGCGGGCCAGGGCGTCGGTGCCCACCACGTCCGAGGCCAGCTGCACGTGCCGGCCCAGCTGCTCGCCGAGCGCGGCGGCCACCGGGGCCAGCGACAACGCCGGGTCCGGCCCGTTCTTGGGACGCCCGAGGTGCGCGGCGACCACCACCTTGGCGCCCGCCTCGACCAGTGCGCTCAACGTCGGCACCGACGCGGTGATCCGGCCGGGGTCGGTGATCCGGCCTTGCTCACCATCGGAGTCCAGCGGCACGTTCAGGTCCGAACGCACCAGCACACCGCGTCCGGAAACACCTTCGGCGAGAAGGTCTTCGAGATTGTGGACAGCCACGGCTTACAGCGACTTGCCGACCAGGGCGACCAGGTCGACGAGGCGGTTGGAGTAGCCCCACTCGTTGTCGTACCAGGACACCACCTTGGCTTGGTTGTCGATCACCTTGGTCAGCCCGGAGTCGAAGATCGAGCTGTGCGGGTCGGTGACGATGTCGCTGGAGACGATCGGCGCGTCGTAGTACTTCAGGATGCCCTTGAGCCGGCCCTCGGCGGCGGCCTTGAACGCCGCGTTGATGTCCTCGACGCTGGCCGGCTTCTTCAGCTCGGCGGTCAGGTCGGTGACCGAGCCGGTGGGGATCGGCACCCGCAGCGCGTAGCCGTCCAGCTTGCCCTTGAGGTTGGGCATGACCAGCCCGATCGCCTTGGCCGCGCCGGTGGAGGTGGGCACGATGTTCAGCGCGGCGGCGCGCGCCCGGCGCAGGTCCTTGTGCGGCCCGTCCTGCAGGTTCTGGTCCTGGGTGTAGGCGTGGATCGTGGTCATCAGGCCGCGGACGATGCCGAACTCGTCGTCGAGCACCTTGGTCAGCGGCGCCAGGCAGTTGGTGGTGCACGACGCGTTGGAGATGATGTTCTGGCTGCCGTCGTACTTGTCGTCGTTGACGCCCAGCACCACGGTGATGTCCTCGTCGGTGGCCGGCGCGGAGATGATCACCTTCTTGGCGCCGGCGTCCAGGTGGCCCTTGGCCTTGGCCGCGTTGGTGAACAGCCCGGTGGATTCGACGACGACGTCGACGCCCAGGTCGCCCCAGGGCAGCGCGGCCGGGCCCTCGCGCACCTCCAGCGCCTTGATCTTGGCCGGGCCCACCACGATGGTGTCCTCGCCCTCCAGGCTGACGTCGTAGGGCAGCCGGCCCAGGATGGAGTCGAATTTCAGCAGGTGAGCCAGGGTGCTGTTGTCGGTGATGTCGTTGACCGCGACCACCTCGATGTCGGCGGTGCCCTGCTCCTGTTGAGCCAGCAAGGCCCGGTAGAAGTTGCGCCCGATTCGACCGAAGCCGTTGATGCCTACCCGGACCGTCACTTGTCTCTCCTCCGTCTTCTTTCCTGTGTCGGCTGATTTGCGCTCGTCGCCAGCCTAGATCAGTGCCGCGGCCGGTTGCCGCTCCGGTATCGCCCCGGTGACCTCGGCCACAGCCTGCGCAAGCTAGCCGCCGCGGCGGCGCAGCCAGCCCAGCGCGGCCTCGGCGGCGTGATAGCCACACAGCCCGTGGATGCCCGGTCCCGGCGGCGTGGACTGCGAACACAGATAGACACCGGGGACGCCGGTGGCGTACGGGCTGACCGAGACGCGCGGCCGCAGGATGACCTGCAGCCCGTCGTTGGCGCCGCCGAGGATATCGCCGCCGATGTAGTTGGCGTTGTAGGCGGCCAGGTCGGCGGTGCCCCTGCTGACGGTGGCGACGACGCGGTCGCGGAATCCGGGCGCGAACCGCTCGATCTGATCGACGACGAGGGCGGTGGCGTCGCCGGTGTAGCCGAACGGCACGTGCGCGTAGGCCCAGATCGGGTTGATGCCGCCGGCCGAGCGGGACGGGTCGGCCAGGTATTGCTGTCCCACCAGGACGAACGGGCGCGGCGCCAGCTTGCCCTGCGCGCGTTGGCGTTCGGTGTCGGCGATCTCGGCGAAGCTCCCGCCCAGGTGCACGCTGCCGGCCCGGGCGCAGTGCGGGTTGGTCCACGGGATGTCGCCCTCGACGGCGAAGTCGACCTTGAACGCCGAGGAGCCCTGCCGGTAGCGGCGGTAGGACCGCGCGATGCGCGCCGGCATCAGCTCGCCGTAGAGCCGCAGCGCCGCGGCGGGGGTCAGGTCGAGCATGACGATGTCGGCGTCCGGGATGTCGCGCCGGTCGCTGACCGTGACGCCGGTGGCGACGTCGCCGCCGTGCGCGCGCAGGGCGGCGACCAGGGCATGGATGATCGAGCCCGATCCCCCTTCGGCGACCGGCCAGCCGTACCGGTGCCCGCTGGCCAAAAACAGCAGGCCCAGCGAGGCGGTCAGCGGACGGTCCAGCCGGGTGTAGATGTGCGCGGCGGCGCCGCCGAACAGCGCCCGGGCCTGCTCGGTGCGAAACCAGCGGGCCAGCACGGTGGCCGGCAGCAGCGCGCGGGGCCCGAACCGGGCGAGGCGCACCGGATGGCGCGGGACGCGCAGCACCGGGCGCATCAAATCGCTTGCCAGCTGGTCGAATCCGGCCGCCAGGTCCCCGACGGCGCGCCGCCACCGGGTGGCGTCGGGCCCCATGCCGGCCGTCGTCTGCTCGATCGACCGGTACAGCACACCGGCGCTGCCGTCGTCGAGCGGATGGGCGCAGTCGATCTGCGGCCACTTCCACACCAGCCCGTAGCTCGGCAGGTCGATCTCCTTCCAGAACGGCGAGCCGACCCCGAACGGGTGGGTGGCCGAGCACAGGTCGTGGATGACCCCGGGCACCGTCAGCTCACCCGACCGCGCTCCCCCGCCGGGCGTCTCGCCGGCCTCGAGCACCTGCACCTCGACGCCGCGGCGGGCCAGCTGGATCGCCGCGGCCAGCCCGTTGGGCCCGGCCCCGACCACCACCGCCCTAGCCATGGACGTGGACGGGGTATTCGTCGCCGGGCTCGGGCCAGGGCTGCCGGCTCAGCATGCTCGCGACGTCGACGTGGCCCGCTTCGATCAGCCCGGTCTTGGCGTCGACGATGCGGTAGGCCTGCGTCTGGCGCTGGATGGGTTGGGCTTCCAGGATGATCACCCGCACCTCGCCCTCGTCGAAGTTGCAGCGGCGCTGCACGGCGGCCAGCAGCTGTTCGTTGTGCAGGTGGCCCTCGCCGAAGTTCCAGCCGATCAGCGGGCCGGCGACGATCTCGCCGTCGCGCAGCAGGTAGTCGGCCTCGTCGGCACCGCCGGGCAGGGCGCGCGGCACCAGCCCGCCCAGCGCCCGCCCGTGCGTGTGCATCGACCGCCAGCCCATCAACTTGTCGATCATCAGTTCGGCGGATTGCGGATCATAAAGGCGGGCAAGCTGATTGGGCACCAGCGCCGATGCCTTGGTGATGTTGGCCTCGATCTTGTCTTCGGCGCCCCTGCGGAAGCACCAGGTGCTGGTGGCCCAGTTGCCCGCGTAGTAGCGCATCGCCGGCAGGAACGAGATCTGTTGCGGGAAAAGGTTTCCCAGGATCGGCACCACGGCCAGCGCGGCGATCAGGATGACCAGCAGCAGCGGTGAGCTCAGCCCGGTGGCTGTGACGCCGGCGTAGTGCCCGAACAGGTAGAACAGCGAGAAGATGAAGAAGACGTTCCACTCCAGCGGGACTCCCATCGGAATGGTGGAGGCGATGTTGAGGTGGAACAGCACCATGAAGGCGATCAGGAACCAGGCCCAGCGGTGTCCGTCGGCGACGAACACCAGCACCAGCGGGACCAGGAATTCGGCGGTGGTGCCGCCGACGTGGGCCATCACCTTCGGGATCCAGGACGGCCGCAGGTCGTCGACGGGGTCGAGATAGAGCCGGCGTTTGAACCAGTTGAACGCGCGGGCGCGCAGCAGCGGGCTGTTGCTCATCATGACCGCCACCACGTAGGGGAAGTGGTGGTTGAGCTTGGAGGTCGCCGCGCCCCACCACAGCGCCAGCATGATGATCTTGAAGGCGGCGATCTGGTCGGTGAAGCCGAAAAAGAAGACCAGCAGCGTCAATCCGTAGTGTTCGCCCCGCGCGGCCAGAAAGATCGTCTTGTCCCGCAACCCCAGCAGTGCCAGCGCGACGATGGCCGGCACCACCAGGATGGGATCGATCAGGCCGACGTCGCCGGCCGCGGTGACCGGCCCGCCCCGCCCCGGCGACAGCAGCGCCGCGACGCCCGAGCCCAGCACCACCAGATACAGCGCGACGTCGACGACGGTGCGGCTGTCCCCGGCGGTGAGCGGGACCTTGTCCGGCCACGGCGGCAGCCGAATCGTGTTGGGCCGCAACCAGTACAGGAAGCCGCCGAACGGCGGCCAGAACCGCGCGGTCAGCGGCCCCGATCCGCAGCCCAGGCCCAGGATCTCGAACAGCAGCGTGAAGACGACCAGCTTCTGGTACACGATGGGCTGCGTCCACCAGTCGGCGATGCGCCCGAGCCCGCCCAGGCCCGGCGTCAGCGAGATCACCGCGGCCGCGCCGGCGACGTAGCCGGCGATCTTGAACACGTAGAACAGGTACACCGCATACGGGGAGCCGAAGCCGTGCTCGACCCAGTGCCGGGTCATGATCTGCCGCCGGGTCGACCGCGGCAGGCCGGTCCAGGTTTGGGGGTCGACGTCGGGGAACTCCGGGGTCATGAATCCCATGGGCGGCCTCGTTCCTCTGCACCGAACAGCTGGCCCATCGAATGTATCGGCACCGCCGGGCGGGTGTGTCGATTCGGTGGGTGCCGGTCGCGGCCGCGCCCGCAATTGGTCGGCGACTGGTGGGCCGGCGGTGGCCGGGTGGTAGCGAAAAGCGCTGCGGAGCGGCGGTTTCAGGCCCGCCGGGCGAATCGCCGGCGCAGCTTGTCGATTAGGCCGTCCACCGCCTGCCGATCCTGCTCGGCGATGCGGGTCAGGCGCCGCAATCCGGCCACCGCGTCGGCGTCGCCTTTTGCCTCGGCTTTCGCGATCTTCTGCCGATACCCGTCCAGGCGCTGGTCGATCAGGCCGCGCCGCCCGGTGAGCAGGCGCATGAAGTAGTCGGCCTGCTGCTGGTCCGCGGTGTCCGGCACGGTGTGCGGCTGGGTGACCGGCTTGGTGATCGGCACGGCGTCCGGCTTGGTGGCCGGCCGGCGCCCGCGCCGGTCGGGGGTGCCGGCCGTGCGGTGCGGAGCGCTCGAGCGCGCGCGGCGCTCGGGGGACAGACCGGCTACGTCCATCGCATTCCGTTTCTCCGGGGGTCACTCGGGGCGTCGTAACAGTAACCTCCCGGCCGGGGCCGCGCCACGCGCCGGAACGAAAAAGGCGAAACACCATGACAGCGGCCCGCCGCCGGTCGCTACCATCGAGGGACTCGACGCGGCCCCGGCGGCCTCGGGCGAGCGTCAAGGGAGGAACGTGACCGACAGCGACAACGCCGACGGCGGGGACATCGGCAAATTCGACCCCGTCCTGACCCAGCGCCTGATGACGGTGATGCGCCCGGTCCTCAAGGCCTACTTCCGGTCGGAGGTGCACGGCCTGGAGTCGTTCCCGCCCGGCGGGGCGTTGGTGGTCGGCAACCACTCCGGCGGCATGTTCCCGATGGACGTGCCGATCTTTTCCGTGCACTTCTACGACAAATACGGCTACGACCGGCCGATCTACACGCTCAGCCACGACATCCTGATGACCGGGCCCACCGGCGATTTCTTCCGGCGCACCGGCTACATCCGGGCCAACCGGGAGAACGCGGCCGCGGCGTTGCGGTCCGGCGGCGTGGTGATCGTGTTCCCCGGCGGCGACTACGACGCCTACCGTCCCACCCTGGCCGAGAACGTCATCGACTTCGACGGCCGGAAGGGGTACGTGCGCACCGCGATCGAGGCCGGCGTGCCGATCGTGCCGGCGGTGTCCATCGGCGGGCAGGAGACCCAGCTGTACCTGACCCGCGGCACCTGGCTGGCCGAGCGGCTGGGCATCAAACGCCTACTGCGTAGCGCGATCCTGCCGGTGTCGTTCGGCTTCCCGTTCGGGCTGAGCGCGGTCATCCCGCCCAACCTGCCGCTGCCGGCCAAGATCGTGACCCGGGTGCTCGACCCCATCGACATCGCCAAGCAGTTCGGCGAGGACCCGGACGTCGACGAGGTCGACGAGTACGTGCGCTCGGTGATGCAGCAGGCGCTGAACGAGCTCGCCGCCGAGCGCCGGTTCCCGATCCTGGGCTGAGCCATGCCGAATCCTGTGCGCGAGACCCTGGGCCTGATCGCCACGATGCGCCGCGCCCGCCTGCTCGCACCCATGCGGCCGGACCGCTATCTGCGGATCGCCGCGGCCATGCGCCGCGAGGGCATGGGCATGACGTCCGGATTCGCCGCCGCCGCGCAACGCTGCCCGGACCGGCCCGGGCTGGTCGACGAGCGGGGCAGCCTGACCTGGCGGCAGCTCGACGAGCGGTGCGACGCGCTGGCGGCCGCGCTGCAGGCGCTGCCGTCCGGTGCGCCGGCGGTGATCGGGATCATGTGCCGCAATCACCGCGGCTTCGTCGAGGCGCTGGTGGCCGCCGACCGGATCGGCGCGGACATCGTGTTGCTCAACACCTCGTTCGCCGGGCCCGCGCTGGCCGACGTGATCACCCGCGAGGGTGTGGACGCCGTCATCTACGACGAGGAGTTCACCGCGACGGTGGACCGCGCGCTGGCCGGCAGGCCCGACGCGATCCGCATCGTGGCGTGGACCGACACCGAGCACCAGCACACCGTCGACAAGCTGATCGCTTCGAAGGCCGGGGCGCGGCCCATCCGCACCGGGCGCAAGGGCAAGATGATTCTGCTCACCTCCGGCACCACCGGAACTCCCAAGGGCGCCAAGCAATCCGGCGGCAACGCCGGCATCGGCACGCTCAAGGCGATCCTGGACCGCACGCCGTGGCGGGCCGAGGAGCCCGTCGTGATCGTGGCGCCGATGTTTCACGCCTGGGGCTTTTCCCAACTGCTGCTGGCCGCGTCATTCGCCTGCCCGGTGATCACCCGGCGCAAATTCGACCCGGAGGCCACCCTGGACCTGATCGACCGGCACCGCGCCACCGGCCTGGTGGTGGTGCCGGTGATGTTCGACCGGATCATGGACCTGCCCGCCGAGGTGCGCCGCCGCTACGAGTGCCGGTCGCTGCGCTTCGCGGCGGCCTCGGGGTCGCGGATGCGTCCCGACGTCGTCGTCGCGTTCATGGACGAGTTCGGCGACGTGATCTACAACAACTACAACGCCACCGAGGCCGGCATGATCGCCACCGCCACCCCGGCCGACCTGCGGGCCGCCCCCGACACCGCCGGCCGGGCCGCCGGCGGCACCGAAATCCGGATCCTGGACCCCGAATTCAACGAGCTGCCCGCCGGCAAGGTGGGCACCATCTACGTCCGCAACAACACCCAGTTCGACGGCTACACCTCGGGCAGCAGCAAGGACTTCCACGAAGGCTTCATGTCCTCGGGCGACCTCGGGTACCTGGACTCCGCGGGCCGGTTGTTCGTGGTCGGCCGCGACGACGAGATGATCGTCTCCGGCGGAGAGAACGTCTACCCGATCGAGGTGGAGAAGACGTTGGCGACACATCCCGACGTGGCCGAGGCGGCGGTGATCGGCGTGGACGACGAGCAGTACGGGCAGCGGCTGGCGGCGTTCGTGGTGCTGGCACCGGAGGCGCGGGCGACGCCCGAGGCGCTCAAGCAACACGTGCGCGACAACCTGGCCAACTACAAGGTGCCCCGCGAAATTTCGGTCCTCGACGAGCTGCCCCGCAGCAGCACCGGCAAGATCCTGCGCGCCGATTTGCGGGCCCGGGTGGGCGGCTGATGCGGCTGATGCGAACGCTCCGCAAGCCCCAGCCGCTGGCCCGCGCCGCGGTGGAATTGGCCAACGCGGCCAACGGATTACGCCCGCTGGCCCGCAAGGGCTACCCCACCGTGCTGGTCTTCTGGTTCGGCTGGCCGGCCTCCGAGGTGCCGGGCATCTACTTCTCCGCCTCGCTGCTCGATGCGCTGCGGCGCGGGCGCCGGGGCGACTTCGCCGGCCGGCGCGGTAAGGCGGCGCTGGCCCTGACCGCGGCGTCCTGGGCCATCCTGGGCGTGATCAAGTATCGGGGCATCACCACCCCGGGCCCGGTGCTGGAGGCGGGGTTGCGCGACCAACTCGGTGACGACTACACCGAGGCGATGGACAAGCTCCCCCAGTCCCGCCCGACCCGCAGCGGGCGGCGCACCCTGCCGCTCGGCGGCATCGTGGCCCGGCGGCGCTACGTCGAGAAGACGAACGTGGTGTCCTACGGTCCGCACGGCCGCGCCAACCTGGCCGACATCTGGCGGCGCCGTGACCTGCCGCGCGACGGCAAGGCCCCGGTGCTGCTGCAGGTGCCCGGCGGCGCCTGGGCGATCGGAATGCGCCGGCCGCAGGCCTATCCGCTGATGAGCCATTTGGCCGCACGCGGTTGGGTGTGCGTGTCGATCGGCTACCGGGTGTCGCCGCGGCACACCTGGCCCGACCACATCGTCGACGTCAAGCGCGCGCTGGCCTGGGTGAAGGAGAACATCGCCCGCTACGGTGGTGATCCGAATTTCGTGGCGATCACCGGCGGGTCGGCCGGCGGGCATCTGTGTTCGCTGGCGGCGCTGACCCCCAACGACCCGAAGTACCAGCCGGGCTTCGAGGATGCCGACACCTCGGTGGTGGCCGCGGTGCCGGTGTACGGCCGCTACGACTGGTTCACCACCGAAGGCGAGGGGCGGCGCGAATTCGTCCAGCTGCTCGAAAAGTTCGTCGTCAAAAAGAAATTCGCCACCCACCGCGACATCTACGTCGACGCCTCGCCGATCCGGCGGCTGCGGGCCGACGCGCCGCCGTTCTTCGTCCTGCACGGCCGCGACGATTCCCTGATCCCGGTCGGCGAAGCGCAGGAGTTCGTCGAGGAGCTGCGCGCGGTGTCGAAGTCGCCGGTCGCCTACGCCGAATTGCCGCACGCCCAACACGCTTTCGACATCTTCAGCTCGCCGCGGGCTCATCGGTCTGCGGAGGCCGTGGCGCGGTTTTTGTCCTGGGTGTACGCGACAAATCCGCCCGAGCGCGACTGAGTCTCGTCGCCGGGGGCATCGCACATGTCGCCGGCCCGGGTTTCTCCGGGGCTCGAGCGTCACGCCAGAGTGGCTCCCGGGCTCGAGCGTCACGCTGGCGTGACGCCCGGGGGTGTGGACAGGCAGGCCGCACCGAACTGTCGTTCGTTGCGGTTTATGCGACGCTGCCGCGATGGTGGAGCCATTCATCGGCAGTGAGGCCGTCGCGGACGGAGAAGTAGTCAAGAGCGCGTTGCGAACGCGCTACAAGAGATTGTTCCGCGATGTGTATATCCATCCTGGCGCCGAACTCTCGGCGCTGACTCGCGCCCGCGCAGGATGGCTGTGGTCGCGTCGGCGCGGCGTCATCGCTGGCCTGTCGGCTGCCGCCGTTCACGGCGCCCGGTGGGTGGATGCGACGGCACCGCTGGAGATTCTGCATAGCAACAGAAACCCGTTGCCGGGATTGCGGATTCACAGTGACCGTCTTGAAAGCGACGAATACGCCCTGGTCGACGGTGTTCCCGTGACGACGCCGGCCCGGACGGCTGTCGACCTGGGATGCTGGCATCCGGTCAACGACGCGGTGGCCGTGATCGACGACCTGCTTCGCGCAACCGACTGCAAGGTAGCGGAGTGTCAGCTGCTCGCCGATCGGTATCCGGGCCGACGCGGCATGCAGTCGGCGCGCGCGGCGATTGGGCTCGCGGATGCCGGCGCGCAGTCGCCAAAGGAAACGTGGTTGCGACTGTTGCTGATTCGGGCGGGGCTTCCCCGACCACAAACGCAGATCCCGGTCAGTGACGAGTTTGGCGGCGTGACGTACTACCTCGACATGGGTTGGGAGGATTTCATGGTCGCTGCCGAGTACGACGGTGAGCAACATCGCCGGGACCGCTGGCAATACACGTGGGACATCAGGCGCCGCGAAACGCTCGAGCGCCTGGGCTGGATCGTCATTCAAGTGGTCGCTGGGGATCGCCCCGCCGACATTGTCAGCCGGGTCAGCGCCGCCTTGGCCCGGCGCGGCGTCACGCTAGCGTGACGCTCGCTTGCGGCGGTCACGCTGGCGTGACGCTCACCGAAGAGACTTCCGCTCGCTGAAGCAGACTCGCGCTCAGCCGGTCTCGCCCGCGGCGGCCTTCTCCAGATCGGTCAGGGCCGGCTCGATCCGATCGGCCATGTCGTCGATGTCGTTGGCCACCTCGGGGGTGGTGACGAAACCGAAGTCCAGGTAGTCGGTGTAGGAGAAGCAGGTGATGTTCAGCGCGACGTCCATGACCGGCGGCCCCAGCGGCACCAGCGAGTCCAGCTTGGCGCCGGCCATGTACAACGGGAACGGCGGGCCGGGCACGTTGGACACAACCAGGTTGATGGGAGCCAGGTTTCGCGACAACCCGCTGGCCGTGTAGGCCCGCGCGGCCAGGTGCAACAGCCCCGGCGGGGTGGTCTCCGTCAGCCCCATGATCTGATGCGCCGACAACGCCTTGGCCATCAGCTTGGCGCTCTGCGTGCTGTCGTGGATGGCCCGCAGCCGCTCGCCGGGATCCTCGATGTGGGTGGCCAACGACACCGTCATCGAGCTGACCTTGTTGCCGATGTCGTCCTTGTTCTCGTCGGTGCGGGTGGAGACCGGGATCTGCGCGATGAGCGGCTTGGCCGGCAGCTCACCGCGCTTCTGCAGATAGTCGCGGACGGCGCCGGCCACCAGGGCCAGCACCACGTCGTTGAGCTTGACGTCGTAGGCGTCCTTGATCGCCTTGGCGCGGGCCAGTTCCACCCGGCAGCCGGTGACCCGGCGGTGCGGCGAAACCGGCGCATTGAAGCGGGTTTTCGGCGCTTCGAAGTAGCGTGGCGGCCGGCTGCGCACCCCGAGCGTGGCAACCTGCTGGCGCACGGTCTGCTCCAGCAGCCGCGCGATGCGGAACGGCGTCTTGACGCCGACGTTGATCAGCGCCCCCACCGCCCGCCGCTCCAGCCCGGGCAGCTGGAACCCGACCAGCGATCCCACCGTCTCCTGTTGCGGCGGCCGGGGTTCCGGCGTGGCGTCCAGCAGGATCTCGCCCAGCCCGGCGCCGGAGACACCGTCGACGATGGCGTGATGCATCTTGGTGAGCGTCGCGAACCGGCCGCCCGCGTTGCCGTCCAGGCCCTCGATCACCCACATCTCCCACAACGGCCGCGAGCGATCCAGCTTGTAGGACATCAACCGGCCCACCAGCTCCTCGAGCTCGCGGCGACCGCCCGGAGCCGGAACACCGATGCGGCGGAGGTGGAAATCGACGTCCAGCTCCTCGTCTTCGACGAACCACGGCCGGTCCAGTCCCAGCGGCGCGCCGGTGACCCGCCATCGCAACTGCGGCACCTCCGGCAGTCGCTCGATCAGTAATTGACGGAGTCGTTCAAAGGTGTACTCCGCGGACCCCTTCGGGTCGCAGATCGCCAACGCCCCCACATGCATATGCCAGCCGGCGGTTTCCGCCGACCAAAACGCCGCATCGACACTCGAAAGCCGTTTCATCACCCGACCGTAGCCCCCCAACCCCCGTCGCGACCAGCAATGGCAAACAAACTACCCGCCGCCTCGGCGCCGGAAGCGTCCACATGGCCAGCGGTCCGACGCGGCTACCGGCGGGCACCCGTCCGCGTCGGTAGCGGTAGCGGGCGGGTGGCTCACTGGCTCCGATCGAGGGGAGCCGCCGGCGAATTCGGCGACGCCGGGCTCGGCACCGATCTGGTCCACGCCCGTGGGACTGACAAGATCCCGATCGCCGCGCCCCGCCCGACGCTCACCCGGGGCGCCGCGGAATTCGTGCCGCCGCCCCCGCCGGGCCGCGGCGAGCACATCACCGCGGCCCTGCCCAGCGCGGCGGCCTTGTTGAGGGCACTGAGGTGGTTGAGCGCGAAGTCCAGCGGCGCCGACAGCGAACTCAACTTGGACAGCGCCCCCGTCGCCGACAGCAAAGACGTATCGAAGGTGGCCAGCGGCGAGACGGACAGCGCGCCGAGCGCGTCGGAGATGGTCGAGATCACTTGTCGGCCAGTCGTTATGACCTCCGGCGCGGCGGTCAGAGCCCAGTTGCGCGACGGTGAGGTGACCCCGGCGGGCGCGGGGTCGGCGGCGGGTGGCGGCGAATCGAACGGTGTCAGCTTCCAGAAGCCGGCCGAGGCGCGGGCGTAGGCATACATGGCGGCGGCGTCTTGCGCCCACATCCGTTCGTAGTCGGCGTCGGCGTCGGCGACCGCCGGGCTGAGCTGGCCCAGACAGTTCGCCTCGGCCAGCGAGATCCGCCGTAGCCGGTTGGCAGCGATCACATGGGGTGCCACCACCGCCGCGAGCGCCAAGCCGTAGGCACCCGCGGCCGCCGTGGCCTGGGTGGCCGTCTGCCGGGCCCGCGCGGCGGTGGCGTCCAGCCAGGCCAGATAGGGCGCGACGGCCTGGGTGATCGCGCTGGTCGACGCGCGCTGGTCTCGCCGATCCAGCTCCGCGATCACCGCCCGGTAGGTCAGCGCCGTGTCCGCGAGTTGGGCGCCCAGCACACCCCAGGCCTTGGCGGCGTCCATCAGCGATCCGGCGCCGGGGCCCGAATGCATCCGCCCCGAATTGCTTTCCGGCGCACGGGTGCCGAAATCCATCACTGGCCCCAGTTCAAGGGCAGGCGTTTGGTGCTGCAACATCAGGCTTTTCTTTTCAACGGTGATGGATACGCCGCGGCAGTGGGTGTTGATCAGCCGCCGCCCTTACCGGCCTCGGCGGACTCGAGTTGACGTGGGCAGTACGACTTGGCCGATATCGTCGCGAACTGGGCGGCGCCGTTGGTGGTCAGTGCGGGGTTGTTGTCCCGCAGGTCGTTGAGGAGTTGAAGGCCGGAGACGCCGCGAGCGAGCAAGCCGCACACCGCTTTTCCGGCGCTCACGGCTTGGCCCGGGTCCTGAAAGCTGATCCCCACCTTGTGCAGATCGGCGATGAAGACCTCATTGTTGTCATCGGCGGCCGCCTCGTCCTCTCCCGGGACGGCGTGCGCGGGTACCGCGGTGACGATGCCCAGCGCTACACCGAGAAGCGCTAGCAGCAGTTTCATGCATCCTCCTTCGATGCTCTATGGCGGTGTGCGGCGGCGACGCGGAAACCGTTGCGCTACCCCAGTTTCGATGCGGGCGATCCGACCGCGACTTGCTCTCCGTCCGTCACGTGCACGGCGTGCACGCCCGGCGTCGTCCTGAGCCTGGCGACCAGGTCGTCGAGGCCGGCCTCGTCGACGTTCCAGTGCTGCACCTGCTCGGGCATCTGCTGCAGTTGAGCGATGATGCGGTCGAGCTTGACCGGTCCCTGCCGGCGCTCGCCGGTGATCGCGCGGGTTGGGATGCCCGTTGTGCTGACGACGCGCGCCGCCGGGCTGCCCAGCGCGCCGCCCGCCAGGCTGCCCAGGGTCGCCTCGTTCACCACGCCCGAGAAATCCGTCGCCGCGGCCGCGGCCAGGCTGGTGGCCGGCAGCGCGGTGGAGGCCAGCCTGATCGCCGGGGCGGCCGTCGCCCAGCCGGCCGGCACCGACAGCTCGCCCACTGTCGGCGCATTACCCAGCACGGCCGATACCGGCTTTGCCGCGATGCCGGAAGCGATGTGGCCGGGCGACGCCAGCCCGGCGCCCAACGACGATTTGGCCATCGCGGCACTCCACGGCGCATAGATGAAGAAGTTCTTCCACTGCGAAACCCCAAGGCCGATGGTGGCATTGACGACGTTGGTCCACGTCGCCTGAGTGCCGACCTGCGAAATGCTCGAATACAGCGTCTCCCAGAACGGTGCTATCTCCGTGCTCCCCGTGGCACCGCCGATCAAGTTCTGCCAGAACTGGGTGTATTGACCGGTGAGCGAGGTGATGTAGGCCTCTAGCTGTTTCAGCCAGGACGACAGCGACGTTGACTCCGCCGCGGCCGCGGCGGCCGCCTGGGTCGCCGGTCCGGCGTCATTGGTGGTGGCCGGCGCCTGCTCGAACGGCGTCAGCTCACCGGCCGATTCCGACGCGGCGGCATAACTGAACATGGCGGCGACGTCTTGGGCCCACATCTGGCCGTACTCGTCCTCGGTCGCCGCGATCGCCGCGTCGTTCTGCCCCAGGATGTTGGTCTGCAACAGCGTGGCAAGCAGGCTGCGGTTCGCCGCCACCACCGCCGGCGGCACGGTGGCCGCGACGGCCGACTCGTAGGCCGCGGCCGCGGCCCGGGCCTGAGCGGCAGTCTGCTCGGCCAGGCCTGCCGTGGCCGACAGCCACGCCACGTAGGGCGCCGCCGCGGCGGCCATGGACTCCGACGACGAGCCCTGCCACGATTCGCCGACGAGTTCCGAGATCACCGAGGCGTAGGAAGCCGCGGTGCCGTGCAATTCGGCGGCCAGCCCGTCCCATGCCGCCGCGGCGGCCAGCAGCGGAACGGCGCCCGGGCCGACATGGATCTGGGTGGAGATGACCTCCGGTGGCAGCGTCGCGAAATCGCTGAAAACCATTGCTGTATCTCCTATTTCGCGTTCGGCGGAATGACGATGACGGTGGACGTGGTCGCGAGGTCGTCGACGGCCACGGCACCGGGCACACGCACGGTCGACCCGGCGACGGCGCGGGTCGCGGTCCCGCCGACCGCGCGTCCGGCCAGGCTCGACAGGGCCGTCGGGCCGAACATGCCCTGCTGACCGTTGACGGCCATCGCCGGGGCGGCGTCCAGCATGGTCTCCGGCAGCTCGGCGGCCACCGTCCGGACCGCCGGGACCGCCGAGGCCCAATTCGCCGGCACCGACAACGCTCCGACCAACCCGGCACGGCCCGCCGACGCCGAAACCGTGCCCGCACTCGACAGCGCGGTCGAGCCCGTCAGCAGATCGCTGCGCAGCAGCGGCGCCAACACCCCGGTGAGCGCTTTGGGGTGCAACAGGGGTCCGATTCCTTGGATGCCCGTCCCCACGCTCGGGATGCTGAGCGCGATCTGGTACCAGTTCTTCGCCAGATTGGCCACGCCGAGCGGCGTGTACGGCCCGGAGATGGTGCCCATGACGCTGTTGAAGGTCTTCAGAATCCCGGTGATGTCCGTCAGGCTCAGCGGGAGTTGAGCCGCCGCCGTCACCGCGGTCGCGTTCACCTGCGCCGCGACGGGGACTTGCGAAACGGCTTGTGACAGTGCGGATTCCACGCTGGATGCGGTCGACGACTGCAGCGCGGAGGCAGCCGCGGCCGATTGGTCGGCCGCCGCGTTGGCGTCGGCGGTCTGTGGTGGTGCGCCGAACGGGGTGAGCCGGGTCGCGACCGCCGACGCGCCGGCATAGGCGTACATCGCGGCGGCGTCTTGGGCCCACATCTCGGCGTAGTGGGCCTCCGTGGCCGCGATCGCCGGGGTGTTCTGGCCCAGCACGTTGGTCGCGATCAGCGACGCCAACAACGCCCGGTTGGCGGCGATCACCGGCGGCGGGACGGTGGCCGCGAAAACCGAGTCATAGGCCGCCGCCGCCGCCGTTGCCTGGGCGGCGGTCTGCTCGGCCTGCACCGCGGTGCCGTCGAGCCAGGCGATGAAGGGCGCCGCCGCGGCGGCCATCGCCGTCGACGAAGGCCCATGCCACAAGGTGCGCAGCTCCGCGATCGCCGAACCGTACGACGCTGCGGCCGAATGCATTTCGGCCGCCAGCCCGTGCCAGGCCGCCGCCGCTGCCAGCAACGGCGCCGACCCCGGTCCTGAGTAGATCCTGCCCGAGTTGATCTCCGGCGGTAACGACCCGAAATCCATGCATTCCTCCGCCTCCGGCCGTGTCGCCACGTCCGGCCCAATCCGTGCCGCCGCCAGCGCATCACCATGAGTTTGCTGGGCGGCGGTCATGTCCGCGTGTAGCCGAGACACTAGCCAGGGGTTACGGAATCGCCCTTCGCCACGATCGGCCGGCATCGCCGGCGCCGCCGGGCCGCGCCGCGAGCGCTGGGAGTCGGCGCTTCGGCGAACAAGTCGCCGATATACCTCTTTACCTCGGGCAAATCCGGCACGGCGAGGCGGTGAATGGGTGTCGCAAAGCCGGAGCGGGCGTTCCCCGGGCGGCTATCGGTGAATAAAAATCTCGATACCACAAATTGTGTTGGCCGCGGATTTGTTTAGCCATCGCACCCGCACGGCGGCGCGCGACCGCCCATCGGAACGAGCCCGCCAGCGCGGCGTCAGCGGGAAAATGGGTGGTGGAGCACGTAATCCGACGTGGTGCAGCCGATATGCCCGTGACTCATATCGATTTCAAAGAAATTATGTCATCGCTATGAAATTTGCTGTCCAGGAGACTCGCCTTTAATCGGCACTTGACCGGACCGGCACGCCAAGTTACGCGCGCGAATTTACCCCGTCAGCATGCTATCGAATGCGCCGACCCATATTCAATTCATAGAATTCGGTGTGGCAGGGACACGGCAGGGGTGAAAGGGTGACTCGGGGCGGCGTGCCCGCGGCCACGCACGCCGACACTCTCGGCGAATCGGGCGCTGCGAGCCAGGGGCGCCCCACGACTCCGCGCCGCGCTCCGGGCTTTGCCAGCGCGACGACGCGCCGTCGGCGCGCATCGCCACCGCGCTAGGCGTCCTCGAGCAGGTCCGGCGTCACCGCCGACTCGGTGTCGGGAATGCCCTCGATCTTGGCCTTGCGGTCGGCCATCGACAACAACCGCCGAATACGGCCCGCCACAGCGTCTTTCGTCATCGGCGGGTCGGCGAGGCGTCCCAGCTCCTCCAGCGAGGCCTGCCGGTGCTCGACGCGCAGCTTGCCGGCCGAGGCCAGATGGTCGGGCACGGTGTCGCCGAGGATCTCCAGCGCCCGCTCCACCCGGGCCGCCGCCGCCACCGCCGCCCGCGCCGAGCGGCGCAGGTTGGCGTCGTCGAAGTTGGCCAACCGGTTGGCCGTCGCGCGCACCTCGCGCCGCATCCGGCGCTCCTCCCAGATGAGCCGGGTGTCCTGGGCGCCCATCCGCGTCAGCAGCGCGCCGATCGCCTCGCCGTCGCGCACCACCACCCGGTCGGCGCCGCGCACCTCGCGGGCCTTGGCGCTGACCCCCAGCCGGCGCGCCGCGCCCACCAACGCCAGCGCGGCCTCCGGCCCGGGGCAGCTGACCTCCAGCGCCGACGAGCGGCCCGGCTCGGTCAGCGACCCGTGCGCCAAGAACGCTCCGCGCCAGGCGGCTTCGGCGTCGGCGATGCTGCCGCCCACCACCTGGGCGGGCAGCCCCCGCACCGGGCGGCCCCGGTTGTCCAACAGGCCGGTCTGGCGGGCCAGCGCCTCGCCGTCGTTGGCCACCCGGAGCACGTACCGGGTGCTCTTGCGAATCCCGCTGGCGGACAACACATGCACGACCGCGTTGTAGCCGTAGAGCTCGAAAATGTCCTTGCGCAGCCGCCGCGCCACGTTGCCCAGATCCACCTCGGCCTCGACCACGACGCGACCGCCGACGATGTGTAGGCCGCCGGCGAACCGCAGCAGGGACGTGACCTCCGCCCGGCGCGCACTGACCGATTTCACGACCAGGCGGCTCAGTTCGTCCTTGACTTCGGTCGTCATCGCCACGCGTCGTCACCCCTTGGTCCGCTGCCGGCCGGTCCGTTGCCACCTGCCGGTGGGCTTGCACCGTCAACCCGAATATCCGCGGTGGCCGTGACCGGGGATGCGCCCGGGGCCTTGCGGGCCGCCCGGACCCCGTCCAGGGCCGCCGCGAGCTTGCCTGGATCATGTAAAGGTGTACCAGGTCTGGCCACGTCGGCGAAGTGGACCTCGGCCGAAAGCAGTGTGGCGGTGCGGCGCAATTGCTCGCGTTCCCGCTCGCTGGGCACCCGTTCGGCGTCGATGATGATGTCGTGCACGGTGAATCCCGGTGCGTGCTGGGCGAGTACGTGCAGATGACGCTCGACAGAGAAGCCCGCCGTCTCCCCCGGCTCGGCCACCAGGTTGAGCACCAGCGCGCGGCGGGCGGTGGTCGCCCGTAGCGCCGCCGCCAGCCCGGGCACCATCACGTGCGGAATGACGCTGGTGAACCACGAGCCCGGGCCGAGCACCACCAGGTCGGCGGCCATGATGGCGTCGACGGCCTGCCGGGTCGCCGGCGGGTTGTCCGGCAGCAGCCGCACCCGACGCACCTTGCCGGGCGTGGTCGCGATCGCCACCTGCCCGCGGATGACCCGGAACATCCGCGGATCGGCCTCCAGGCCCGACACGTCGGCCTCGATCTGCAGCGCGATCGGGCACATCGGCAACACCCGGCCCTTGACCCCGAGGATGCGGCCCAGCTCGTCGAGGGCGGCCACCGGGTCGGCCAGCACCTCCGAGAGCCCGGCCAGCATCAGGTTGCCGATCGGGTGCCCGGCCAGCGCGCCGCTGCCGCCGAACCGGTGCTGCAGGATGGTCGCCCACAGTCGGCCGTGCGGGCTGTCAGAAGCCAAGGCCGCCAACGCCATTCGCAGATCGCCCGGCGGCACCACGCCCAGCTCGCTGCGCAGCCGGCCCGAAGACCCGCCGTCGTCGGCGACGGTCACCACGGCGGTGACATAGGGGGTGAGCCGGCGGGCCGCCGAGAGCGTCGCGTACAGGCCGTGTCCGCCGCCCAGCGCGACGATGCCCCGGTTGATCGGCTCGCTCATTCGCGGCCCAGATCCCGGTGCAACACCCGCACCGACAGTTGGGCCTCACCGTGCTGGGCCTGCAGCCGTTGCATCAGCGCCTCGGCGATCGCCACGCTGCGATGCTTGCCGCCGGTGCAGCCAATGGCGACCGTCATGTAGCGCTTGCCCTCCCGGCGGTAGCCGTCGACGACCAGAGACAGCAACCGATGGTAGGCGTCGAGAAACTCGGCCGCGCCGGGCTGGCCCAACACGTAGTCGCGCACGGCGGGATCCTGCCCGGTGCGGGGCCGCAATTCGTCGACCCAGTGCGGGTTCGGCAGGAAGCGCACGTCCATCACCATGTCGGCGTCCATCGGCAGGCCGTACTTGAAGCCGAACGACTCGACGGTGACGCTGATGGTCGCGCTGGCGCCGCCGCCGAACGCCCGCTCGATGGTCTCGCGCAGGGCACGCACCGACAGCGTCGAGGTGTCGATGATCAGATCCGCGGTGGCCCGCACCGGCGCCAGCATCCGCCGCTCGGCGGCGATGCCCTCGGCTAGCGTCTGATCGCCCTGCAGCGGATGGCTGCGGCGGTTCTGCTCGTAGCGGCGCACCAACATGTCGTCGGATGCTTCCATGAACACCACCCGCGGAGCGATGTTGCGGGTGGCCAGTTCGGTGCGCACCGAGTCCAGATCGCCGGTGAAACCGCGCGACCGCACGTCCATCACCACCGCCAGCTGGGTGATCCGCGAGCCGGCGTCCATGCCCAGGTCGACCATCCGGGTGATCAGCTGCGGGGGCAGGTTGTCGGCCACATACCAGCCGAGGTCCTCGAGCACCTTGGCCGCGGTACCCCGTCCGGCGCCGGACAATCCGGTCACCAGCACGACGTCGATGCCGGCCCCGTTTTCCAGGTGCGCGTCCACCGGCCGGCTCCCCGCGAGCTCACCCGGGCCCGTCACGGCGCGGCCTTGGACTCGTCGGGCCGCAACGCCTCCAGGACGGCGGTCGCGGTGGCCACCCCGATGCCGGGTACGGCGGTGATCTGGTCGACGGTGGCCTCCTTGAGGCGGGCTATCGATCCGAAATGGCTTACCAACGCCTTGCGGCGATGTTCTCCCAATCCTGGCACCGAATCCAGCACCGATGCCGTCATTCGCTTGGATCGCTTGCTGCGATGGTAGGTGATGGCGAACCGGTGCGCCTCGTCACGGACGCGTTGCAGCAGGTACAACCCCTCGCTGTTGCGCGGCATGATGACCGGATCGGGCTCCGAGGGCACCCACACCTCTTCCAGCCGCTTGGCCAGGCCGATCACCGCGACGTCGGTGATGCCGAGCTCCTCCAGCACCGCGCTGGCCGCATTGACCTGCGGCGCACCGCCGTCGACCACGTACAGGTTGGGCGGGTAGGCGAACCGGCGCGATTTTCCTTCCGGCGAAAGCATATTCGGGTCGTTCTGCTCGCTCAGGTGTCGCGCGAACCGGCGCCGGGTCACCTCGGCGATGGAGGCGACGTCGTCGGAGCGCCCCTGCCCGGCGGCTTCCCGGATCGCGAAGTGGCGGTAGTCCGATTTGCGCGGCAGGCCGTCCTCGAACACCACCAACGACCCCACCACGTCGGTGCCCTGCACGTGGCTGATGTCCACGCACTCGATGCGTAGCGGCGCCTCGGACAGGCCGAGGGCCTCCTGAATGTTCTGCAACGCAGCCGATCTGGCGTTGAAGTCGCCGGCCCGCTTCAGCTTGTGTTGCTGCAGAGCCTCTTTCGCGTTGCGCTGCACGGTTTCGGCCAGCGCCCGTTTGTCGCCGCGGCGCGGCACCCGCAACGCCACCCGCGACCCGCGCAGCCCGGACAGCCAGCTGGTCAGCTCGTCGGCGTTGGACGGCAGGCAGGGCACCAGCACCTCGCGCGGCACCGGGTTCACCGATTCGTCTGCGGCGCCACCCAATTCGGCCTGCTCGCCGTAGAACTGGGCCAGGAACTGCTCCACAAGCTGTTCCTCGCCGGAATCGCCGGGGTCGGCGGACTTCTCCACGATCCAGCCGCGCTGACCGCGCACCCGGCCGCCCCGCACATGGAACACCTGCACCGCGGCCTCGAGTTCGTCGTCGGCGAAGGCCACCACGTCGGCGTCGGTGCCGTCGCCGAGCACCACGGCCTGTTTCTCCATCGCCTGCTTCAGCGCGCCCAGGTCGTCGCGCAGCCGGGCGGCCCGCTCGAAATCGAGTTCGGCGGCCGCGGCGTTCATCTGCTGTTCCAGCTCCCGGGCGAACCGGTCGGTCTTGCCGGACAGGAAGTCGCAGAAGTCGTCCACGATCTGGCGGTGCTGCTCGGCGCTGACCCGACCGATGCACGGCGCCGAGCACTTGTCGATGTAGCCGAGCAGGCAGGGTCGGTCAATCTGCTTGTGTCGCTTGAACACTCCCGCGGAGCAGGTGCGGGCCGGAAACACCCGGGTGAGCAGGTCCAGCGTCTCGCGGATGGCCCAGGCGTGCGAGTACGGCCCGAAATAGCGCACCCCCTTGCGGCGCGGGCCGCGATAGACCATCAGCCGCGGGAACTCCTCGTTGAGGGTGACGGCCAGCACCGGGTAGGACTTGTCGTCGCGGTAGCGGACGTTGAAGCGCGGGTCGAATTCCTTGATCCAGTTGTATTCGAGCTGCAGCGCCTCGACCTCGGTGTTGACCACCGTCCACTCGACCTTGGCCGCGGTGGTCACCATCTGCCGGGTGCGCGGGTGCAGGTTGGCGACGTCGGCGAAGTAGGACGTCAGCCGGCTGCGCAGGCTCTTGGCCTTGCCGACGTAGATGACCCGCCCGTGCGGATCCCGGAATCGGTACACGCCGGGCTCGACCGGGATGGACCCGGGTGCGGGGCGATAGGTGGCGGGATCTGGCACAGATCCAGGCTAGTAGCCGGCGGCGACGCGGCCGGCACGGTGCGGCGGCCGGTCTACTGTGGGGCATACCGCTCGCCACGGGCGACCCGTTGCGACTGAGGGGTTGGGAGGGAATTGGCCGTCGAGTCCTCGCTTGCCTGGTTGCTGCGGCCCCTTGGGGTCGACGCCTTCCTGAACGAGATCTGGGCGACCCGGCACCATCACATCGACCGCTGCCGGCCCGGCTACTTCGACGGGCTGTTGCCGGGACCCTCGGCCGTCGACGGGCTGCTGGAGCAGGTGCGGCCGGACCCCGCCGCGGTGCGGCTGGTCAAGGACGGCGAGGACCGGGATCCGGCCGGTTACCGTCGCGGCGACGGCACGCTGAACGCCGGCGGCGCCCGCGACGGCCTGGCCGACGGTTACACCCTGGTGCTCAATGGGCTGGAGCGGTATCTGCGCACGGTCGCCTCGCTGTCGCACGCGATCGAGGTCGAGCTGAACTTCCCCACCCGGGTCAACGCCTACGTCACTCCCCCGCACTCCACCGGGTTCGTCCCGCACTACGACCCGCACGACGTGTTGGTGCTGCAGATCGAGGGCTGCAAGACGTGGCGGGTGTCCGACGGGCCGCCCGTGCCACCGCAGCAGATCCAAAGCCGCAAGGGCGTCGGCGCCGACGGCCCGGCGTCGTGGACCGATGTGTGCCTGCGACCCGGCGACGTGCTGTATCTGCCGCGCGGCCAAGTGCATTCGGCCCGAACACATTCCGAGCCGTCGGTGCATCTGACCGTGGGGCTGCACGCGCCGACGGTGCTCACCCTCGTCACCAGCGCGCTGCACGCGCTGAGCCTGCGCGATCCCCGGGTGCACGACCGGCTGCCGCCGCGCCATCTGGACGACGCCCATGTTCGCGCCGGCTTGGGCGAGGCGGTGCGCGACGCGGTGCGGGCCCTGGACGACGACGCCGTCATCGCCGACGGTCTCGGCGCGATGGAGGAGGTGTTGGTGCGGCGCGGCCGGTGCCCACCGGTCGGGTCGGTGCGCGACACGGTCGGGGTGGACGGGCACACGCTGGTGCGCAAACACCAGCCGCTGTATGCCCGGGTGACGCGCGCCGGCGACGGCGTGGTGCTGCAGTTCGCTCAACTGTCGGTGAGCGCCGGATCCGACCACGAGGCCGCGATGCTGTTCCTGGCCGGCCGCGCCGAGCCGTTCCGGGTGGCCGAGCTGCCCGGGCTGAGCGCCGCGCAGCAGATCGGGCTGGCGCAGACGCTGATCCTGAACGGGTTTCTGGCCCGGCTGTCCGACGACTGACAGTCAGCTTCGCATTTCCGGTGAATCCGCCGGAATCTATCCGTATCTGCGGATATCTTCGGGTTACCCTCCATTACCTACGGGTCGCCTCGTTCGTCGGGGAGGAGCGCGTCATGGCAGCAGGGTCCGCCGCGGGGAGACGGCGATGACCATGCCGATCTGGGCCGCCTTCCCGCCGGAAGTGCATTCGGCGGCGCTGTCCAGCGGACCCGGCCCCGGGTCGTTGCTCGCGGCCGAGCAGGCCTGGCAGGCGCTGAGCGCCGAATACGCCTCGGCCGCCGCCGAACTCGGCGACCTGCTGGCGGCGGTGCAGGCCGGCACCTGGCAGGGCCCCAGCGCCGAGGCGTTCGTGGCCGCGCACGTGCCCTATCTGGTATGGCTGTTGCAGAACAGCACCAACAGCACGGCCGCGGCCCGGGAGGCCGAGACGGTGGCCGCGGCCTACACCGCCGCGCTGTCGGCGATGCCGACGCTGGAGCAGCTGGCCACCAACCACGCCGTCTTCGCGCAGTTGGTGGCGACGAACTTCTTTGGCGTCAACACGATTCCGATCGCGCAGAACGAGATCGAGTATCTGCAGATGTGGCTGCAGGCGGCCACCACGATGGCGATCTACGAGGCGGTGTCGGAGACCGCGATGACGTGGAAACCGCCCACCGCGCCGCCGCCGCAGATCCAGAAAACCGGCGTCGCCAACCAGGACGCCGGCGGCGGCCCCACCCAGCTGAGCTGGTGGGTGACGCGGGTGCAGGAGGTGGCCAGGGCCATCAGCGGCGACCTGAGCCAGTCGCTGTCGAACCCGTCCGCGACGTTGTCGGACCTGATGAGCGATCCGCTGCTGGCCACCGAGGTGCCGCACTGGGCGGGCGAGTCGCTGCTGTACTTCACTCCGCAGGTGCCGCAGTTGACCCAGCTCTCGTTCGGCCTGATCGCGCCCTTCATCCCCGCCGCCGTGGGGGCGCCGGGTGTGGCCGGGCTGGCCGGACTCGCCGGGTTGGCGGGGGGCGCCCCCGCGCCCGTCCTGCCCGGGGTGGCGGCCGCGCCCTCCGGCGGTGGAGCCGCTGCCGTGCTGGCCCCCGGCCCGGGCGCCTCCGCCGCGACCGTGTCGCCGGCCCCGGCGCCCGCGGGCACGCCGGCCACCGCACCGGCCCCGGTCGGACCACCCACGCCGCCGCCAGCCACCGGCGTTCCCGGCTTCAGCGCCCCGTACGCGGTCGGGCCGCCCGGCCTCGGGGCCGGCGGAAACCTGTCCGCCGGGACCCGCGCCGGACAGACGTCACCCGATTTCGCGACGGCGGCGGCGCCGGCCGCGGCGGACCGGCGCGAACAGGTCCGCCGCCGGCGGCGCCCGCGGCCGGGTCAGATCGACCCCGGATACCGCCACGAATACCTCGACACCGACCCCGGCGGGGACCCCGAATCCGTGACCGCCTCGGACCGCGGCGCCGGCTCGATCGGGTTCGCCGGCACCACCGGCACGACCGGTTCGGCACCCGTGGGGTTGACCACAGTCGCCGGTGATGCGCTGGACGACGGCCCGCGAATGCCGCTGCTGCCCGGCAGCTGGAGCGGCGAAACCGAGGACCCGGAAAACGGGCAGGTCGGGGGCGGCTGAGCGGGCCGCGGGGCGGGGCGGCCGGTTTGGCCGGCCTCAGTTCCGGCTACCAAGCTTCTAGCTCAACGTAGAGTGGGTGCGAAGCGATGGAGGGAGTCCGTAAATGATGAAGCGCTCGTTGGCCAAACTGGCCGTCACCGTCGGCGGCCTGGCATTGGCGTCGACCGCTGGGGCCGGGGTCGCGTCGGCCGACCCCGATTACGGTCCGATGATCAACACCACCTGTAGCTACGACCAGGCGATGCGCGCGGTCCACGCGGAAAACCCGATGGCCGCGCAGTACCTCGACCAATCGCCGCCCAACCAGCAATTCCTGCAGCAGTATCTGGCGTCGTCGCCCGATCAGCGGGTGAACCTGCTGCATGCGATCGAGCACAACCAGGGCGCCCAGCAGGCGCTGCCAATCTTCCAGCAGATGATGACGGACTGCACCCGGTACTGAGCGTCCGCTGACCCGGCCCCCTGCGCGGCCGGGTCAGCCCTGCAGGTCGGGGCGATAACGCGCCAGCAGTGAGCGCACGGTGTCCATGGCGTCCACGGCACGGCCCTTGTCGACGGCCTGGATGGCCATCACCGGGATGTACTCGTCGTCGGGCAGGTCGATGCGCGCCCACCGGTGACCCACCGGGAACGAGACGCCGACGACGTCGGGCCATTCGATCAGCTTGTCGCCCAACAGGTTTCGGACCGACACACCGGCCGGACCGATCCGCAGCCGGGGCCGCGCGAACAACAGCACCACGCCGGCGATCACCAGGCCCAACACCGCGATGGCCACCTGGTCGGAGGTGCGGAACACCACGCCGGTGGATCCGACCTTGAGCAGCAGGCCCAGGGCGATGTGCGCGGCGGCGATGAGAACCGCTGCCCCGTAGACGAATAACGGGGTGCGGTGCGGGCGCAGTACCACATCCCAGCGTTCGGGTTCCGGCGGGGTCACGACCGAGCGCGCAACTCACGCAGGGTGAGCGCGGCGGACAGCGCCGCCCCGGCCGCCTGCGCCCCCTTGTCCTCGGCCGAGTCCGGCAGCCCGGCCCGGTCCAGCGCCTGCTGCTCGTTGTCGGTGGTCAGCACGCCGTTGGCGACCGGCGTCGACGCGTCCAGCGAAACCCGGGTGATGCCCTGGGTGACGGCGTCGCAGACGTACTCGAAATGCGGTGTCTGCCCGCGGATCACGACGCCCAACGCGACGACGGCGTCGTGGTTGCGGGCGAGTTCCTGTGCGACCACCGGGATTTCGATGGCACCGAGCACGCGGACCACCGTGGGGTTCTCGACTCCCGAGTCGGCGGCGACTTTGCGGGCACCGGCCAGCAGCGCGTCACAGATCCGACTGTGCCAGGTGCTCGCCACGATGCCCAGCCGCACGCCGGACGCGTCGAGCGCCGGCATCTCCGGCACGCCGGCGGCTGGGCTCATGGGCGCCACTCCTCCTCATCGCTTCGCTCTGCACCATCGCTCCGCTCTGCATCATCGCCGGCGCGGCTCACAGGGCGCCGCCGAATTCGCCTGGCAGATGGACCGATTCGTGAAAATCATCCAGGCCGGCCAGATCGTGGCCCATCTTATCGCGCTTGGTCATCAGGTAACGAATGTTCTCGGCGTTGGCGCGCACCGGCAGCGGCACCCGCTCGATGATGTGCAGACCGTAGCCGTCCAGCCCCACCCGCTTGGCGGGGTTGTTGGTCAGCAGCCGCATCGAACGCACCCCCAGATCGACCAGGATCTGCGCGCCGATTCCGTAATCCCTTGCGTCAGCAGGCAATCCGAGTTTGAGGTTGGCGTCGACGGTGTCCTCGCCGGCGTCCTGCAGCTGGTAGGCCTGCAGCTTGTGCATCAGCCCGATGCCGCGGCCCTCGTGCCCGCGCATGTACAGCACGATGCCGCGCCCCTCGCGGGCCACCATGGCCATGGCGGCGTCGAGCTGGGGTCCGCAATCGCAACGGCGCGAACCGAACACGTCACCGGTCAGGCACTCCGAGTGCACCCGCACCAGCACGTCGTCGCCGTCGGAGTTGGGGCCGGCGATCTCGCCGCGAACCAGCGCGACGTGTTCGACCTCCTCGTAGATGCTGGTGTAACCGATGGCGCGAAACTCGCCGTGCCGAGTCGGGATCCGGGCCTCCGCGATGCGCTCGATGTGCTTCTCGTGCTTGCGGCGCCACTCGATCAGGTCGGCGATGGTGATCATGGCGAGGTCGTGTTCGTCGGCGAACACCCGCAGCTCGTCGGTCTGCGCCATCGAGCCCTCGTCCTTCTGGCTGACGATCTCGCAGATGGCGCCGGCCGGCTGCAGGCCGGCCATCCGGGCCAGGTCCACGGCGGCCTCGGTGTGACCGGGCCGGCGCAGCACGCCACCGTCCTTGGCGCGCAACGGAACCACATGACCGGGCCGGGTGAAATCCTCGGCGATGCTGGTGGGATCGGCCAGCAGGCGCATGGTGGTGGCCCGGTCCGAGGCCGAAATCCCGGTGCCCACACCGTTTCTCGCGTCGACCGTGACCGTGTAAGCGGTCCCGTGCTTGTCCTGGTTGACCGCATACATCGGCAGCAGGCCCAGGCGGTCGCAGATCGCCCCGTCCAGCGGCACACACAGGTAGCCCGAGGTGTAGCGCACCATGAACGCCACCATCTCCGGCGTCGCCTTCTCGGCGGCGAAGATCAGATCGCCCTCGTTCTCCCGGTCTTCGTCGTCGATGACGATGACGGCCTTGCCGGCCGCAATGTCGGCAACCGCCCTTTCGACGGAGTCCAACCTCGTCATCTCTGCTACCTCGCCGTCCCCGCTTGGCGGCGGGAACACTGTAGAAACGGCTCACACGAGAAGCCCACGTGTTGCATTCAGTATGAACCACGGCGGCGCCGCGGTTATTGCCATGGCTTGATCAGCGGGACATCAGCCGCTCGACGTACTTGGCAATCACGTCGACCTCGAGATTGACCTGCGTCCCCACCGGGGCGCCGCCCAGCGTGGTCAGCTCCCGGGTGGTGGGGATCAGCGACACCTCGAACCAGTCGCGGGGCTCGCCGCCCAGCCCGGACACCGTCAGCGAGATGCCGTCGACCGTGATCGACCCCTTCTCCACCACGTAGCGGGCCACCTCCGGCGGCACCTCGATGCGCACCACCTCCCAGTGCTCGGACGGGGTGCGCGCCACGATCCGCCCGGTGCCGTCGACGTGGCCCTGCACGATGTGCCCGCCCAGCCGGCTGTTGACGGCGGCCGCGCGTTCCAGGTTCACCCGGCTGCCGACCTGCAGCGCGCCCAGGTTGGACCGGTTCAGCGTCTCGCCCATCACGTCGGCGGTGAACCGGCCGTCGGGCAGCAGCTCGGCGACGGTCAGGCAGACACCGTTGACGGCGATCGAATCGCCGTGCCCGGCGTCGGCGGTCACCACGGCCCCGCGGATGGTCAGCCGCGCCGCATCGGCGAGCACGTCGCGGGCGGTCACCTCGCCGAGCTCCTCGACAATTCCGGTAAACATCCCCCCAGGCTAATTCGCCCCCGCGCAGGCTGGTGAGCAGGGCAAACACCGCCGCCTGTGAGACACCGGCCCCCCGCGTTCACCAGGGCAGTCACCGGCACCCTCTACGATGCTGGGTATGCAGACCCGCCGCCGCCTATCGGCCGTTTTCGCATCCCTGACCCTCGCCACCGCCTTGATCGCCGGCTGCTCGTCGGGCTCCAAGCAGAGCGGTGCGCCGCTGCCCGACCCCACCAGCCTGGTCAAGCAGTCGGCCGACGCGACCAAGAACGTCAAGAGCGTGCACCTGGTGCTGAGCATCCAGGGCAAGATCTCCGGGCTGCCCATCAAGACGCTGACCGGTGACCTCACCACCACGCCGGCCACCGCCGCGAAGGGCAACGCCACGATCACCCTGGGCGGCTCGGACATCGACGCCAACTTCGTCGTCGTCGACGGCACCCTGTACGCCACCCTCACCCCGAACAAGTGGAGCGACTTCGGCAAGGCGTCCGACATCTACGACGTGTCGGTGCTGCTCAACCCCGACAACGGGCTGGGCAACGCGCTGGCGAACTTCAGCAACGCCAAGGCCGAGGGCCGCGAAACCATCAACGGTCAGAGCACCATCCGGATCAGCGGGAACGTCTCGGCGGACGCGGTGAACAAGATCATGCCGCAGTTCAACGCCACCCAGCCGGTGCCGAGCACCGTGTGGGTCCAGGAGACCGGCGACCACCAGCTGGTTCAGGCCAACCTGCAGAAGAGCTCCGGGAATTCCGTGCAGGTGACGCTGTCGAATTGGGGCGAGCAGGTCCAGGTCACCAAGCCCCCGGTGAGCTCGTGACCGCTCAAACCGGGCGTCGCGTCGCGATCAGCGCGGGCAGTCTGGCGGTGCTGCTGGGCGCCCTGGACGCCTACGTGGTCGTGACGATCATGCGCGACATCATGACCGACGTCCACATCCCGATCAATCAGCTGCAGCGCATCACCTGGATCATCACGATGTACCTGCTGGGCTACATCGCCGCCATGCCGCTGCTGGGCCGGGCGTCCGACCGGTTCGGCCGCAAGCTGGTGCTGCAGGTCAGCCTGGCGCTGTTCATGGTCGGCTCGGTGGTCACCGCGCTGGCCGGGCACTGGGGCGACTTCCACCTGCTGATCGGCGGCCGCACCATCCAGGGTGTGGCCAGCGGCGCGCTGCTGCCGGTCACGCTTGCGCTGGGCGCCGACCTGTGGGCGCAGCGTAACCGGGCCGGCGTGCTCGGCGGCATCGGCGCCGCCCAGGAACTCGGCAGCGTGCTCGGCCCGCTGTACGGGATCTTCATCGTCTTCCTGTTCCACGACTGGCGCTACGTGTTCTGGATCAACGTGCCGCTGACCCTGATCGCCATGGTGATGATCCAGTTCAGCCTGCCCTCGCACGAAAAGGTGGAGCAGCCCGAGAAGGTCGACCTGGTCGGCGGGGTGCTGCTGGCGGTCGCGCTGGGCCTGGCGGTGATCGGCCTGTACAACCCGGAGCCCGACGGCAAGCAGATCCTGCCCAGCTACGGGTTGCCGCTGGTGCTCGGCGCGGTCGTGGTGGGGATCCTGTTTCTGCTCTGGGAGCGCTTCGCCCGTACCCGGCTGATCGAGCCGGCCGGGGTGCACTTCCGCCCGTTTTTGGCCGCGCTGGGCGCGTCCCTGTTCGCCGGCGCGGCGCTGATGGTGACGCTGGTGGACGTGGAGCTGTTCGGCCAGGGCGTGCTGGGCCAGGACCAGACGCAGGCCGCCGGGCTGCTGCTGTGGTTCTTGATCGCGTTGCCGATCGGCGCGGTACTGGGCGGGTGGATCGCCACCCGGGTCGGCGACCGGGCGATGACGTTCGTCGGGCTGCTCATCGCCGCCTACGGCTACTGGCTGATCCACTACTGGCGCCAGGACGTGTTGAGCCAGAAGCACAACGTGCTCGGGCTGTTCAGCGTCCCCGTGCTGCACGCCGACCTGTTGGTGGCCGGCGTCGGCCTGGGCCTGGTGATCGGGCCGCTGACCTCCGCCGCGCTGCGGGTGGTTCCGTCCGCCCAGCACGGCATCGCCTCGGCGGCCGTGGTGGTGGCCCGGATGACCGGCATGCTGATCGGTGTGGCCGCGCTGAGCGCGTGGGGCCTGTACCGGTTCAACCAGATCGTGGCGAACCTGACCGCCGCGATCCCGCCCAACGCCAGCCTGCTGGAGCGCATCGCCGCGCAGGGAACGATGTACCTCAAGGCGTTCGCCATGATGTACGGCGACATCTTCGCGGCCACCGTGGTGATCTGCATCGCCGGTGCGCTGCTGGGCCTGTTGATCGGCGGCCGCAAGGAACACGCTGAGGAACCGGAAATCGTTGAGCCGCAAGCGGTCTCGCTGGGTGAGCGTTAGCCGCTGCGCGGCACCAGGCTGAGCAGCAGGTCGGGGCCCACCCGGTCGACCCCGTCGAACTGCCAGCGCAGCGCCTTCGCGATCGTCGGCACCCCGACGTCGTCGACCGCGGTGACCGGGCCACCCAGCAGGGTGGGCGCGAGGTAGACCAGGATCCGGTTCACCAGCCCGGCCCGCACGAACGCGCCGGCCAGGGTGGGGCCGCCCTCCAGCAGCACGTCGGTGCGGTCCGACACCGCCTTGAGCACCTCGGCGGGATCATGCGTGCGGATCACCATGGTCCGCGAATCGTCGTTGAGAACCTTTGCCTCCGAAGGTATTTCGCGCATCCCGACGACCACTCGCAGCGGCTGCCGGTCGGCCAGCGTGCCGTCGGGCAGCCGGGCGGTCAACGCCGGGTCGTCGGCCAGCACCGTGCCGGTCCCCACCACGATCGCGTCGGCGGCCGCGCGGCGGCGGTGCAGGTCCAGCCGCGAGGCTTCGCTCGAAATCCATCGGCTGGACCCGTCGGCGGCCGCGCTGCGCCCGTCGACGCTGCTGGCGTATTTCCAGGTCAGATGCGGCAGCCCGGTGCGCTGCTTGTGCAGCCACTCCCGCAGCGGGCCGCCGGACACCTCGTCGGCCAGCAGCCCGGAGCGCACCGTCACGCCCGCCTCCTGGAGCCGACCCGCGCCGCCGGCGGCCTGCGGGTTCGGGTCGGCGACGGCGTAGACCACCGTGCTCACCCCGGCCTCCAGCAGCGCGTCCACGCACGGCGGCGTCTTGCCGTGGTGGTTGCACGGCTCGAGGGTGACGACGACGGTTCCGCCGGCGGCCAGGTCGCCGGCGCGGCGCAGCGCCAGGATCTCGGCGTGGTCGCCACCGGCCGGTTCGGTGCCGCCGACGCCGACCACCTCGCCGCGGCCGTCCAGGACGACGGCCCCCACCGGCGGGTTGGGATAGGTGTTGCCCTTGACCTGATTGGACTGTTCGATCGCCAGGCGCATCGCGGCGTCCAGGCGGTCGCCCAGCGACGCGGTCATCGACGCAGGTGCTGGGACGCGCCCAGGGCCTGCCGGCGCAGCGCCTCGACCGCTGCGGCCGGGTCGTCGGCGCCGTACACGGCCGACCCGGCGACGAAGCAGTCGACGCCGGCCTCGGCGGCCTGCTCGATGGTGTCGGCGTTGATGCCGCCGTCGATCTCGACCAGGATGGTCAGCTCCCCCGCGTCGATCAGCTTGCGGGCGGTGCGCACCTTGCCGAGGACTTCGGGGATGAAGCTCTGGCCGCCGAAGCCGGGCTCCACCGACATGATCAGCAGGGTGTCGAACTGCGGCAGGATCTCCAGGTACGGCTCCAGCGGGGTGCCCGGCTTCACGCTGATCCCCGCCTTGGCGCCGGCGGCGCGGATGTCGCGGGCGACGCCGATCGGGTTGTCGGTGGCCTCGGCGTGGAAGGTGACGTTGTGGGCGCCGGCCTCGGCGTAGGGCGGCGCCCAGCGGTCCGGGTTCTCGATCATCAGATGGCAGTCCATCGGGATCGTGGTGGTGGCCAGCAGGCTCTGGACCACCGGCAGCCCGATCGTGAGATTCGGCACGAAGTGGTTGTCCATCACGTCGACGTGCAACCAGTCGGCGCCGGTCACGGCGGCGGCTTCGTCGGCCAGCCGGGAGAAGTCGGCGGACAGGATCGACGGCGCGATCAGCGGTCCCCGCGGCTGTCCCGTGTTGCAAGGCATGAGCGCCAGACTACTGAAGCGGCGCCGCTCGGTTCACATCCGGCGCAGCGCCGACGCGGCCAGGTCCGTTCGGGTTCGCGGCCGCCCTACTCCGCTTCGCGGCGCAGCGCGGACGCGGCCAGGTTCATTTGTGTCGCGTCCGCGCTACTCCGCTTCGCGGCGCAGCGCGGACGCGGCCAGGTCCGTTCGGGTTCGCGGCCGCCCTACCCCGCTTCGCGGCGCAGCGCGGCCGCGGCCAGGTCCATTTGTGTCGCGTCGCCGCTACTCCGCTTCGCGGCGTAGCGCCGACGCGAACATGGCGTCGGTGCCGTGTCGGTGCGGCCAGAGCTGAACATGCGGCCCGTCGCCCAGGTCGGCGACCGGCTCGAACAGCGGCCGGGTGTCCAGCGCGCTGACCGGGTGGCGGCGCAACGCGTCGGCAACCACGCCGACCGTCTCGGCCAGGTGCGGCGAGCAGGTCGCATAGAGCACCACCCCGCCCGGCCGGGTCAGCGCGATCGCGGCGCCCAGCAACTCGCGCTGCAGCTTGGTCAGCGTCGGCACGTCGCCGGGCTGCCGCCGCCACCGGGCCTCCGGCCGGCGGCGCAGCGCCCCCAGCCCGGTGCACGGCGCGTCGACGAGCACCCGGTCGAACGCCGGCTGCAGGCCGGTGTGCCGCCCGTCCACCCGCAGCACCTCGACCGGCAATCCGCGGGTGTTCTCGACCACCAGGTCCGCGCGACGCGGCGCCGGCTCGACCGCGGTGACCCGGAACTGTGGCCCCGAAAACCTTTGGGCGCCAAGGGAAGCCAGCAGAGCCGTCTTGCCGCCCGGCCCGGCGCACAGGTCCAGCCACCGTCCGCAGTCGCCGTCCACCGGGGCCAGCGTCAGCGCCCGGGCCACCAGTTGGCTGCCCTCGTCCTGGACCAGGGCCAGCCCGTCGCGCACCGGCGCCAGCCGGCCGGGGTCGCCGCCGGCCAGATACACCGCGAAGGGCGAGTGGCGGCCGACCGTGCCGCCCACCGCGTCGGCCAGCTCGGCGGCGGTCAGCGCGCCCGGTCGCGCCGCCAGATGCACCTGCGGTCGTTCGTCGTCGCTGGCCAGCACCGCGTCGAGTTCGGCCGCGGCGGCGCCCAGCGCGTCGGCGAAGGCCTGGGCGATCCACCGGGGATGGGCGTGCACGAACGCGGCGTGTCCGATCGGATCGCGGGCCGGGTCCGGGGCTAGCTCCTGCACCCAGGACCGCTCGTCGCGGCCGGCGATCCTGCGCAGCACCCCGTTGACGAAACCTGCTCGCGCCGAGTCGAATTCGATGGCGGCCTGCTCGACGGTGGTGGACACCGCGGCGTGGGCATCCACCCTGGTGCGCAGCAACTGGTAGGTGCCCAGGCGCAGCAGGTCGAGCAGCACCGGGTCGATGGCTTCCGGCGGGCGCCCGGCCGCCGCGCCGATGACCGCGTCCAGCAGGCCCCGGGTGCGGCAGGTGCCGTAGGTCAGCTCGGTGGCGAATGCGGCGTCACGGCCGGTGATTCCGCGCTCGCGCAGCAGTGCGGGCAGCGCCAGGTTCGCATACGCGTCGCGCTCGCTGACCGCCCTCAACACCTCGAAGGCCGCACCCCGGGCCGGGTCCAGCGGCCGGCGCCTCTTGCCGCGCCCCCGCTGCTGTGGCCGGCTCATGTGGCCCGCGCCGCGGGATCGAGCCGGGCGCCGCGCGCCCAGTCCACGGCGTTCATGAATTTCTTTCCGGGCGGCTGGATTTGATCCAACCGCACCGGATCGGATGCGGTGCCCACCCAGACGCTCTTGCGGTCGACGTGAATTGCGCCGGGCGGCAACGGTTCCGGCGGAGCGGGCAGGTCGGAGGCCGCGCCGAGCCGCACGGGTCCGAGTTTGATGCGCAGGTCGCCGATCACCGTCCAGGCGCCCGGGTTGGGCGTGACGGCGCGGATGCGGCGCTCCACCACCGGCGCCGGCAGGTCCCAGCGCACCCGGGCCTGCTCGACGGTGATCTTGGGCGCGATGCTGACGCCCTCGGCTGGTTGCGGTCGCGGCGTCAGCGTCGAGTCGGCGATGCCGTCCAGGGTGGCGGACAGCAGCTCCGCGCCCGAAACCGCCAGTCGCGCAAGCAGTTCCCCGGCGGTGTCGGTGGGGCGGATCGCCTCGGTCACGACCCCGTAGATCGGGCCCGAGTCCAGGGCCGGCTCGATCCGGAACGTCGTCGCCCCGGTGATGGTGTCCCCCGCCGCGATGGCCGCCTGCACCGGCGCCGCGCCGCGCCAGGCCGGCAGCAGCGAGAAGTGCAGGTTGATCCACCCGTGCGGGGGAACCGCCAGCAGCTCGTCGCGCAGCAGCGCGCCGTAGGCCACCACCGCGCAGCAGTCCGGCGCCAACTGCGCCAGTTCGGCGACGAATTCGGGCGAGTTCGGCCGCGCCGGCCGCAGCACCGGGATTCCGCGGTCGAGCGCCTCGCGGGCCACCGGCGACGGCTCGGGCTTGCCGCGCCGGCCGGAAGCGGCGTCGGGCCGGGTCAGCACGGCGATCACCTCGTGGCGCGGCGAGTCGAGGAGGCGACGCAGCGCCGGCAGCGCGGGTTCGGGCGTACCGGCGAAGACGAGGCGCACCGGCACAGTCTAGAAAGCCCCGGCGAAGTACGGCCGCGGCGTCGCACAGAAATTGCGTGCGTACACTATTGCTTGTGGCTACTATTGCTCAGAGCAATTGTTTGTCCGGGGTGGTCCCACCTCGCGACATCGCCTTTCCGTCCCACCAGGAGGCCAGATGACCCTCGACACCACCACTGCCGACGCTTCGGTGGCCGCCCGCCATCGCACGGTATGGGCGCTGGGCGACTACGCCCTGATGGCCGAGGAGGTGATGGCCCCGCTGGGTCCCACCCTGGTCGAGGCCGCCGGGATCGGGCCGGGCGTGCGGGTCCTCGACGTCGCCGCCGGCTCGGGCAACATCACGTTGCCGGCCGCCGCCGCCGGCGCGTCCGTCGTCTCCACCGACCTCACCCCCGAACTGCTGCAGCGGTCGCGGGACAGGGCCGCCGGCATGGGGCTGACGATCGACTACCGGGAGGCGAATGCGCAGGCGCTGCCGTTCGGCGACGGCGAGTTCGACGCGGTCGTCTCCGCGATCGGCGTGCAGTTCGCCCCCGACCACCAGCGCGCCGCCGACGAGCTGGTCCGGGTGTGCCGGCCGGGCGGACGGATCGGGCTGATCAGCTGGACCCCGGAAGGCTTCTTCGGCCGGATGCTGGCCACCATTCGGCCCTACCGTCCCAGCCTGTCGCATCCGGTGCCGCCGGCGGCGCTGTGGGGCCGCCCGGGTTATGTGCGCGCGCTGCTGGGCGAGCGGATCGGCGAGATCACCACCGCGCGGGGCATGTTGCCGGTGAACCGGTTCGGCAGCGCCGAGGACGTGCACGCCTACTTCAAGCAGCACTACGGCCCGACGATCGAGGCGTACGCGAACATCGGCCACAACCGGGTGCTGGCCGCCGAACTCGACGCCCAGCTCGTCGAACTCGCCGCGCAGCACCTCAGCGACGGCACCATGGGCTGGGAGTACCTGCTCGTCACCGCCGAAAAGCGAAGCGGCTGAACGGTTTACAGGTCGATCTCGGCGTCCAGGTGGACGTCGGGCTCGCCCCCGGCAGCGGTGAAGGCGGTCAGCGCGCGCACCAGGCCGTGCCGCTCCGCGGGCGGCATCTTCGCCACGATGGCCGCGATCTCGGCGCGCCGGTGCGCGGTGACCTGGTGCACCACGTCGCGGCCGCGGGTGGTCAGCGCGGCGAGCAGCTCGCGCCGCGAGGTCGGGTGCGGCAGGCGGTCGATCAGCCCCGCGGCCACCAACCGGTCGACCATCCGCCCGGTGGCCGACGGTTGCACACCCAGCAGCCCGGCCAGGGTGGCCAGGTTGACCGGGCCGCGGTTGGACAGGATGACCAGGGTCCGGAACTGCGGGATGGTGATGGTCTCGTCGACCTGCCCGACCGAGCGGGCCGAGATGGCCATCAGCAAACGGGAGGCCGTCAGCAAAGCGTCGGTGATCGCGTCCAGCGACTCGTCAACCGTGGTGTGGTCCGCGGCCATATCGCCCCTCTCGGGATGGTCTCCGGCCTGTCGGCGGCGAAGGAAAGAAAGTGTAGCAACCTTCTAATGTCGTAAACAGTGATTATTGCATGCGCATACTATCGCCTAGGTTAACGGTTTGTGGCGGTCAGCCGATGTGCAGCGGGTCGATCTGCACCCTGGCCGGTTCGTGGGTTTGCCGGGCGCTGAGCACGCCGACGCCGCGGCGCAGCGCCGCCGCCAGCGCCAGGCCGTCGCGGCGCGGCACCCGCACCAGCATCCGGGTCACCGGGGCGCCGGGCGGGGTTCCCGCCGGGCGGCGCGCCCCGGGCGGCAGGTCCACCGGCCCGAGCAGGTCGGCGTGCAGGGTTTGCCCGCCGGTCAGTCCGGCCTCATCCAGCAGCGCGTTCACCGCGGCCGGGGTTCCGTCGACGGCGGCCATGTGCACGCTGGGCGGCAGCCCGACCTCGGCCCGCGCGGTCAGCTCGGATTCCGCGTGGCCCACCGGATCCCAGCGGATCAGCGATTGCACGGTGGGAAGCGACGTTTCGGCGACCACCATCACCACCCCGCCGTCCCCGCGGGGCCGCACCAGCGCAGCGGCGGTCATCCAGCGCCACAACGCGTCCTCGGCCGCGCGCAGGTCCTGCCGGCCCAGCAGCGCCCAGGTGTCCAACAGCAACGCCGCCCCGTAGTCGCCGCGCGCCCGCGGTTCGGCCCCCGGCGTGGCGACCACCAGCGCGGGCCCGTCGGCGACCTCGGGCACGACGGCGTCGCCCGACGAGGTGATCACCGTCGTGCCCGCAAACGCGCGGCCGAGCTCCTCGGCGGTGCGGCGGGCGCCGACGACGACGGCGCGCACCGCGTCGGAGCCGCACCGCGCGCACCGCCGCGTCGGGTCGACGCGCCCGCACCAGCGGCAGACCAGCCCGCCGCCGCCCTCCCCCGGCGACTCGGCCAGCGAGAGCGGCCCCGTGCAGTGCCGGCAGCGGGCGATGGTGCGGCAGCGCGCGCAGGCCAGCGACGGGACGTAGCCCCGACGCGGCACTTGCACCAGCACCGGCGCCCCGTGCTGCAGCGCCGAGCGGGCCGCGCGCAGCGCGACGGACGGGATGCGCGCGGTGCGCGCCGCCGGGTCGCGCTCGTCGGCGTAACCCGTGTCGTCGAGCGCGATCACCCGCGGGGTGCGGGCCCGCACCACCGGCCGGGCGGCGACGATGTCGTGCGCCCAGCCGCTGCGCACCAGCGCCTGGGCCTCCGCGGTGCGCGCGTAACCGCCGATCAGCGCGGCGCAGCGGGCCTGGTGCGCGCGCAGCATCGCCACCTCGCGGGCGTGCGGATAGGGCGCCCGCGGCTCGGCCAGGCTGTCGTCGGCGTCGGCCCACACCATCACCAGGCCCAGGTCGCTCAGCGGCGCGAACACCGCGCTGCGGGTGCCGATCACCACCCGCGCGCTGCCGCGCAGCGCCGCCAGCCAGCGCCGGTACCGGGCGGCCGGGCCCAGCCCGGCCGACAGGGCGACCACGCCGGCCGCGTCGATGCGGGTCGTCACGGCGTGGCTGAGCGCGTCCAGATCGCGCTGGTCGGGGACGATCGCCAGCACCGACCGGCCGGCGCGCACGGTCTGGGCGGCGGCCTCGGCGAATCGGTCGGTCCACGGCTCGCCGGGCAGCGCCTGCCAGACCGCCCGGGCGGCCCGCGACTCGGCCAGCGCGGCCAGGAACTGGGCGCCGCGGCCGTAGCCTTCCCAGCCGGACGGGTCGACCGGCGCCGGCATCGGTATGCCGGCCGCAGCCCGGGCCTCCCGCTCCACCCTGGCGTGCCGGGCCGGCACCGCCAGCCGCAACACGTCGGGGCGGGTACCCGCGTAGCGGGCCGCCACCGCGTCGACCAGCCGCCGGATCTCCGCCGTCAGCACCGGCTCGGGCGACACCACCCGATCCAGCCAGCCCAGCTTGCCCTGGTGGTCGGTGTCGTGGCGGCGCTCCAGCAGGAACCCGTCGACCAGCCGGCCGTGGAAGCGCACCCGCACCCGCACGCCGGGCTGGGCGTCGTCGGACTGCTCGGCCGACACCAGGTAGTCGAATTCGCGGTCCAGGTGCGGCACCGACAGCATCGGCAGCACCCGGGCGATGGGTTCCACCTCGACCGGCGTGCGCGGACCCGGGCTCACGGCCGCCCTGGGCCGCGAAACGCGTTGCTACTCAACGGGTTCCACGGCATCACCGATCGCGTCGCCGGTCGCTTCGCCGGCCGCGTCGCCGGCCGCTTCGCGACCGAAGAAGAATCCCGCCGTGATCAGGATCTGGGCCGCCGCGTACGCCCACCAGATCGGCACCGCCAGCGCCTCGTTGCCCAGGATGAACCGGCCGATGGCGATCATCGAGTCCGACGCCGCGAAACACACCGCGCCCACCGCCGTCCAGATCGTCGGCAGTTTCGCCAGCAGCGCCGCGCACACCATGGCGGTCAGCACCACGATGTACAGCGTGACCGGCAGCGTCAGCTTGTCCGGGCCCAGACGCGGCCAGAACCAGACCAGCAACCCGATCGACGCCAGGCACATCAGGACCGCCGCGGCGATCCGCGGCGTCGACGGCCGACCGGGCCCGGACGCGCCGGAGGGCAGCGGGACCAGCGGCAGCAGGACGCCGATGAAACACATGTGCGCGAACAGAAACGCCGCCAGGCCGACCAGGAAGGACAGCGTCCACCACGGCAGGGCGAGCACCCAGTCGCCGACCGCCGACAGCAGCAGCGCCGGCATCAGCCAGCGCCGCTCCCGCACCTGTCCGTGCCCGGCGGCGGCCAGCGTCAGCAGCAACGCCATCGAGGCCTTGAACGCCGGCTGCAACACCCAGTGCCCGGTCAGCTCCACCCCGGGCGGGGAGCGCAGCGCCAGCACGGTCAGATAGATGCCGTAAGCCAGGGCCACCCAGCCGGCCACCACCCAGGCGCCGGCGACCAGACGGGGTGCGTACGGTACCTCCATGCCCCGCTTGGACAACCCTGCCGACGAGAAACCCGGGATCGACCCCATCCTGCAGAAGGTACTGGATGCGGTTCCCTTCCGGCTATCCACCGAGGACGGAATCGACGCGGCCCGGCAGCGGTTCCGCGACCTGCCGCGCCGGCCGCTGCATCCCGAGCTGCGGGTCGAGGACCGCACCATCCCCGGCCCGCAGGGCGCGATCGCGGTCCGGATCTATTGGCCGCCAATCCATTCCGAGAGTCGCCCGGCGCCGGTGGTGCTGTACTTCCACGGCGGCGGTTTCGTCATCGGCGACCTGGACACCCACGACGGCACGGCCCGCCAGCACGCGGTCGGCGCCGGGGCGATCGTGGTGTCGGTGGACTACCGGCTGGCCCCCGAACACCCCTACCCAGCCGCGGTCGAAGATGCTTGGGCCGCAACGCTTTGGGCGGCCGAGAACGCGGCCGGGCTGCACGGCGACCCGGGCCGGATCGCCGTGGCCGGGGATTCGGCCGGCGGCACCCTCGCCGCCGTGACGGCACAGCGGGCCCGCGACCGCGGCGGGCCGCCGGTGCGGTTCCAGCTGCTGTGGTACCCGTCGACCATGTGGGACGCCTCGCTGCCCTCCTTCGCCGAAAACGCCACCGCGCCGATCCTCGACGTCAAGGCCGTCGCCGAGTTCTCCCGGTGGTACGCGGGCGATGTCGACCTGTCCGACCCGCCGGCCGACATGGCGCCGGGACGGGCGACGGACCTGAGCAATCTGCCACCGGCCTACATCGGGGTGGCCGGGTATGACCCGCTGCGCGACGACGGCATCCGCTACGGCGAGCGGCTGGCGGCCGCAGGTGTCGCCGCGCAGGTGCACAACGCCGAGACGCTGGTGCACGGCTACCTGGGCTATGCCGGTGTGGTGCCGGCGGCCACCGCCGCGATGGAGCGCGGCCTGGTCGCGCTGCGAACCGCCCTGCAGGGCTGAGGCCCGGGCGTACGGTGGATCCATGACACAGCCAGGCGGGCACCGATGAGCTCACCAGCAGTTCCCGACCACCACACGCTGATCATCGGCGCGGGATTCTCCGGCATCGGCGCGGCCATCAAGCTGGACAAGGCGGGGCTGCCCGACTACCGGGTGATCGAGGCCGGCGACGGGGTGGGCGGCACCTGGCACTGGAACACCTATCCCGGTATCGCCGTGGACATTCCGTCGTTCTCCTACCAGTTCTCCTTCGAGCAGAGCCGGCACTGGTCGCGCACCTACGCGCCCGGCCGCGAGCTCAAGGCCTACGCCGAGCACTGCGCCGACAAGTACGGCATCCGCTCGCGAATCCGGTTCAACACCAAAGTGTTAGCCGCCGAGTTCGACGACGAACAGCGGCTGTGGCGGGTGCACACCGATCCCGGCGGCACCGTCACCGCCCGGTTCCTGATCAGCGCCTGCGGCGTGCTGACCGTGCCGAATCTGCCCGACATCGACGGGGTGGACTCATTCGGCGGCATCACGATGCACACCGCGCGGTGGGACCACGGCCAGGACCTGTCCGGCAAGCGCGTCGCGGTGATCGGCACCGGGGCCTCGGCCGTGCAGGTGATCCCCGAGATCGCGCCAATCGTCAAGTCGCTCACCGTGTTTCAGCGCACCCCGATCTGGTGCTTCCCGAAACTGGACGTCCCGCTGCCGGCGCCGGCGCGCTGGGCGATGCGCATTCCCGGCGGCAAGTCCGTGCAGCGGCTGCTCAGCCAGGCCTACGTGGAGGTCACCTTCCCGATCTCGGCGCACTATTTCACGGTGCTTCCGCTGGCCAAGCGGATGGCCACGCTGGGGAAATCGTATCTGCGCCAACAGGTTCGCGACCCGGAGGTGCGCGAGAAGCTCACCCCGAAATACGCGGTCGGCTGCAAGCGCCCCGGCTTCCACAACGGCTACCTGGCCACCTTCAACCGGGACAACGTGCGGCTGGTCACCGAACCGATCGACAAGATCACGCCCGACGCGGTGGCCACCACCGACGGCGAACACCACCGGATCGACGTGCTGATCCTGGCCACCGGCTTCAAGGTGATGGACCCCGACAACGTGCCCACCTTCGCGGTGACCGGGCCCGGTGGGCGCTCGCTCAGCCGGTTCTGGGACGAGCACCGGTTGCAGGCCTACGAAGGGGTATCGGTTCCGGGTTTTCCCAACCTGTTCACGGTGTTCGGGCCGTACGGTTACGTCGGCTCATCGTATTTCGCGCTGATCGAGGCGCAGACCCATCACATCGTGCGCTGCCTGAAGCGGGCCGAGCGCCTCGGCGCGGCCCGTGTCGAGGTCAGCGAGGAAGCCAACGCCCGCTACTTCGCCGAGATGATGCGCCGGCGGCACCGGCAGATCTTCTGGCAGGACAGCTGCAAGCTGGCCAACAGCTACTACTTCGACAAGAACGGCGACGTGCCGCTTCGGCCGGGCACCACGCCGGAGGTGTACTGGCGCAGCCGGCGATTCGATCTCGACGACTACCGCTTCACCGGCTGAGTCACAGGCAACCGAGAATCGCGTCCGCGAGGTAGTCGAGCTGCTCGACCGAGGCGGAGGTCGGATGGAAGAGCAAGCGGTCGAAGCCGAGGTCCCGATATCGGCGGACGGTGTCGCGGGCGTCGGCTGCCGAACAGACCATGTCGGCGACGTTCACCTGGGCATACCCCGGCGCGAATGCGTAATACCGCGCCAGGTGGTCCCTTCCGGCCGCTACGGTCTCGGCCGGACCCAGCGCGAAATTCACCGATGCCTGGAGGTACGGGCGCGCGGGGCGGCCCGCGTCCTGCCAGCCGCTGCGGATGCGCGCCGCCACGTCGGCCTGTTCGTCATAGAGGCGCACCGCCCCGGCCGCCCACCCGTCGCCGGTGGTGACGACCCGGCGCACGGTGGCCGCGGACCGCCCGCCGAACAGCAGCGGAATCCGCACGGGCGCACCACATAAGGCGGTGCCATCGGCGAGAGGTTCGCCGGCCCAGAGGCTGCGCAGCCGCTCGACCTGCGCATCGAGGGCCCGGCCCCGCCGGTGAAAGTCGGCGCCGGTAGCGGCATATTCGTCGCTCCGGTTGCCCACACCCAGTCCGACGGTTAGCCGACCGCCCGAGACCCGCGCCAGGCTGACGAGTTGCTTGGCCAGCGGGATGACCGGATACATCGGGGCCAGTAGGACATTGGTCACCAGGGTCAGTTCGTTGGTGGCGCCGGCCGCGGTGGCCAGCGCGATCAACGAGTCGACACCCGAAGAGAACAGCCGATCGATCGTCGCGACGGATTCGAAGCCGAGCTCTTCGCCGCGACGTGACCACTGCGCGACGGCGGGTCCGGGAACGTCGGCGATGTGGTTCGGCAGGCCGATTCCCAGTTTCACCGCGCTTCCTCCGCCGCCGGGATGGTGTTGCCGGCCTGTTGCATTGGGCGCCTCCGATGCCGAAAGTGTGTGGCTCCATGGTGGGCGGCACCGCACCTTTTAGCCAGCAGAACCGCGTCGGGCGTCAAAAACAGACCATCCATCGCGAATTCATGTAGATTTTTCCCACGATGGAGGCGCTGGACGGTCATATTCTGCACGCGCTGCAGCTGTCACCGCGCGCGCCCTTCCGGCGTATCGCCGAGGTCGTCGGCGCCGGTGAACAGACCGTCGCGCGTCGCTATCGCGCGCTGCGCCGCGACGGAGTGCTCCGCGCCGTCGGCGTGGTCAACCCGCGGGTATACGGCGAGTGCCAGTGGATAGTCCGGGTGCGCGCCAAGCCCGACGACCTACTCCGGCTCGCCGAGGCGCTGGTCCGCCGAGCCGATGTCACCCACGCCAACGTGTTATCGGGCGGCACCGAGCTGGTGTGCGTTGTCCGCGCTCCCCTGGACGACACCGAGGCCGGTCTGCTACACCGCCTGCCCCGCACGTCAACGGTCCTCGACATGCGGGTCGACTTGGTAATCAACGTTTTTGGCGCACCGATGCACGCGCACTGGACCGGACATGGACACGCCCTGGACGGGCACCAGGTCGCCGCGCTGCGGCCAGCGCACTGCGCACACCCGGATCGGCCCGTCGGACCGACGCCGGAGGATCAGCCGCTGCTGGATGCGCTGGCCGAGGACGGCCGCATTTCCGACAGCGCCCTGGCCGGGCTCACCGGGTGGTCACCGGCCCGCGTCAAACGCCGGATGGTCGCCCTGCAGGGCAGTGGCACCCTCTCCTTCGACCTCGACGTGCTGCCGGAGCGGCTCGGATTCATGCTGCACGCCATAATCTGGATATCGGTTGTGCCGCAACACCTCACGTCGGTGGCCGAGCAGATCGTGCGGCACGACGAGGTCGCGTCGGTCGCCACGGTCAGTGGCCCCGCCAACCTGATGGTCGTGGTGATCTGCCGCGACCCCGAACACTTCTACCGCTACCTTGCTGAGCGCCTGGCCAGCGTCGACCACATCCAGGCGTACGACGTCAGCGTCCGCAGCAAGCGGCTCAAGCAAGTCGGCTCGCTGATCGCACACGGCAGGTTGGTCCGCGCCGCACGCTAGGCTCGGCGCATGGCGAAGGAATTCGGAAGCATCGACGAATCGCTGCGCGACTTCATCCGCGAACAGGCCGTGTTCTTCGTCGCCACCGCGCCCTCCGAGGGAGGACGAATCAACCTGTCGCCCAAGGGATATTGCGACACGTTCGCGGTGCTCGACGAGCGCACCGTGGCCTACCTGGACCTGTTCGGCAGCGGCGTGGAGACCATCGCCCATCTGCGCGACAACGGCCGCATCACTGTCATGTTCTGCTCGTTCACCCGCAACTCGCGGATCCTGCGGCTGTTCGGAACCGGGCGGGTGATCCGGCCCGACGACGCCGAATTCGCCGATCTCATCACGCATTTCGGTGACCGGCATGCGGGGATCCGCGCCATCATCGTGGTCAATGTGGAGCGGATCGCCGACGCGTGCGGATTCGCGGTGCCCTACTACGAGCTGGTCGACGAGCGACCGGTCCTCAACGCGTATCACCACAAGGCCTCCGACGAGGCCTACACCCGGCTGATCAACCGCAACCGGCGCAGCATCGACGGGCTGCCCGCGCTCGATTCCGACCACCCGGGCCCACCGCGGTGACCCGTCGAACGTGACACTGTGGTCACGCTCGGCGCCGAGCGTGACTGCGACGTCACATTCGAGGCGGCGGCCACTCTAGATGGCGCGCTTGAGGTCGTCGACCTTGTTCAGCTGCTCCCAGGGCAGTTCGACGTCGGTGCGGCCGAAGTGCCCGTAGGCGGCGGTCTGCGCGTAGATCGGGCGCAGCAGGTCCAGGTCGCGGATGATCGCGCCGGGACGCAGGTCGAACACCTCCGGGACGATCTTCTCGATCTTGACCGGGTCGACGGTCGCGGTCCCGAAGGTCTCGATGAACAGCCCGACCGGCGCGGCCTTGCCGATGGCGTAGGCCACCTGCACCTCGACCCGCTCCGCGAGCCCGGCGGCGACGATGTTCTTGGCCACCCAGCGCATCGCGTACGCCGCCGAGCGGTCCACCTTGGACGGGTCCTTGCCGGAGAACGCCCCGCCGCCGTGCCGCGCCCAGCCGCCGTAGGTGTCGACGATGATCTTGCGCCCGGTCAGCCCGGCGTCACCCATCGGGCCGCCGACGACGAACTTGCCGGTCGGGTTGACCAGCAGCCGCGTCGAGGAGGTGTCCAGCGTGTCGTGCGCCAGGTCGTTGAGCACGGTGTTGAGCACCTTTTCCCGGATGTCGGGGGTCAGGGTGTTCTCCAGGTCGATGTCGGCCGCGTGCTGAGTGGAGATGACCACGGTGTCCAGCCGGACCGGGACGTCGTCCTCGAATTCGATGGTCACCTGCGTCTTGCCGTCGGGGCGCAGGTAGGGCAGCACGCCGTTCTTGCGGACCTCCGTCAGCCGGCGCGACAGGCGGTGGGCCAGCGCGATGGGCAGCGGCATCCGCTCGGGGGTGTCGTTGATCGCGTAGCCGAACATCAGGCCCTGGTCGCCGGCGCCCTGCGCGTCCAGCGGGTCGGCGGCACCCTCGACGCGGGTCTCGTGGGCGGTGTCGACGCCCTGGGCGATGTCGGGCGACTGCGCGCCGATGCCGATGTTGACCCCGCAGGACGCCCCGTCGAAGCCCTTGTCCGACGAGTCGTAGCCGATGTCGAGGATGCGCTCGCGGACCGTGTTGGTGATGTCGGCGAAGGCCTCCTTGGCCGTCGTCGTCACCTCGCCGACCACGTGCACCTGCCCGGTGGTCACCAGGGTCTCGACCGCGACACGTGAGCGGGGGTCCTGCGCCAGCAGGGCGTCGAGGACCGAGTCGCTGATCGCGTCACAGATCTTGTCGGGATGTCCCTCAGTCACCGACTCACTGGTAAACAGGCGACCCTTTTCGCTCATGCCAATCCTTCCAAATAGTTAGTCAACCGAATTATATCGGCCCGCATCAGCCCGGCCGGCACCCCGTCCCGGTGCCGGGAAGAACTCGACCGCTTTACCCGCTGTCCCCGTGCAGGAACGCGGCGATCGCATCCACGATACGACTGGCCATCAATGTCTTGGAGCCGTGCTGCAGTGCGGACTCGGTGCCGTCGGAGGCCAGCAGCCAGCCGTCGTTGCTGTCCACCTCGAACGCGCGGCCCTCGCCGACGGCGTTGACCACCAGCAGATCGCAGCCCTTGCGCTGCAGCTTGGCCCGGGCGTGAAACAGCACGTCGCCGCTGGCGTCGCCGGTCTCGGCGGCAAAGCCGACGATGGCCCGCATGTTGGGCAACTGCCCGTGGGCGCGGGCCCGCACCGCCCCGGCGAGCACGTCGTCGTTGCGCACCAGCTCGATCGTCGGGGGCGCCGTCTCATTCGAGGCGCTCTTTTTGATCTTCGCGGCGGCAACGTGCGCGGGCCGGAAGTCGGCGACCGCGGCGGCCATCACCAGCACGTCGGCCTCCGGGGCGCGCTTGGACACCGCGTCGCCCAGCTGGGCCGCGGAGCTGACGTGGACGACCTCGACACCGGCGGGATCGATCAGCCCGGCGGTGTGCCCGGCGATCAGGGTGACCTCGGCGCCGCGCTGGGCCGCCACCCGCGCCACGGCATAGCCCTGCTTGCCAGAGCTGCGGTTGCCGATGAAGCGCACCGGGTCGACCGGTTCGCGGGTGCCGCCGGCGGTGACCAGCATCTTGCAGCCGGCGAGGTCGTAGGGCAGCGCGTCGTGGCGTTCCAGCAGCAGGTGGGCCAGGGTGGTGATCTCCTCGGCTTCGGGCAGCCGGCCCGACCCGCTGTCCGTCCCGGTGAGGCGCCCGGCGGCGGGCTCGAGCACCACCGCGCCCCGCCGGCGCAACGTGGCCACGTTGTCGACGGTGGCCGGGTGCAACCACATCTCGGTGTGCATGGCCGGCGCGAACAGCACCGGGCATCGGGCGGTGAGCAGCGTGGCGGTCAGCAGATCGTCGGCCCGGCCGTGCACCGCGCGCGCCAGCAGATCCGCCGTCGCCGGCGCCACCACGACCAGGTCGGCCTGCTTGCCGAGCTGGACGTGCGGGACCTCGGGAACGTCGTTGAAGACGCCGGTGTGCACCGGCTGGCCGGAGAGCGCCTCAAAGGTGGCCGCGCCGACGAAACGCAGCGCGGACTCGGTCGGGATGACCCGGACCGAATGACCGGCCTCAGACAGCTGGCGGACGACGGTGCACGCCTTGTAGGCGGCGATGCCGCCGGAGACGCCGACGACGATCCTCGCGGCCCGTGTAAAAGCCCGATTGCGGTCGTACACAGCGCGCCCGGCCCGGCCCCGTTACTCGCCCTCGGTGTGCTCGAGCAGGTCGCCGTGGATCTCGCGCAGCGCGATCGAAAGCGGCTTCTCCTGCAGCCCCGGCTCGACCAGCGGGCCCACGTATTCGAGGATGCCCTCGCCGAGCTGGTTGTAGTAGTCGTTGATCTGGCGAGCCCGCTTGGCCGCGTAGATGACCAGCGCGTACTTGCTCGAGACGCGGTCCAGCAGCTCGTCGATGGGCGGGTTGGTGATGCCCAGCGGGGTGTCGTAGGCGCCCGGGCCCCCGGCGGACGGATCGAACCGGTCGGGGACGGCGGCCAGCGCCGCGTCGGACTGCGAGTTAGTCACGTAGGTCAATCTCCTGGCGGATTGGAGCGGCTCGTCGCTACCGGAAAGCCACTGAAAAATATTGAGGATTCGGTGCTCAATCGGGATGGGAGGTGCTCTGGCGCCCGGTCCGGCCAGACGTATCGTGCCGGTCCGGCGCAGTTCCCACCAGCAAGGATACCAATTCGGCGCAGGCAGACTCCAATCGACTGTTGACCACCACCCGGTCGAAGTCGTGTTGGGCCGCCATTTCGACGCGGGCGGTCTGCAGGCGCCGGGCGATGACCTCCGGGGTTTCGGTGCCCCGGCCGATCAGCCTGGCCTCCAGGTCCTCCCAGCTGGGCGGGGCCAGGAACACGGTGAGCGCCTCGGGCATCGCCTTCTTCACCGCCCGGGCGCCGGCCAGGTCGACCTCGATCAGCACCGGGCAGCCCCGCGCGACGGCGGCCCGCACCGGCGCGGCCAGGGTGCCCGACCGGTGCAGCCCGGAGTGGATTTCGGCCCACTCCAGCAGCGCGCCCTCGTCGATGAGCTGCTGGAATCGGGCGGGGCTGACGAAGTGGTAGTCGACGCCGTCGACCTCGCCCGGCCGCGGTGCCCGCGTCGTGGCCGAGACGGAGAAATGCAGGTTGGGGACCCGCTCGCGCAGGCACCGAACCACTGTCGATTTGCCGACCGCGGAGGGACCGGACAGCACGACCACACGTCCGTCACCTGATGGTTCGGGACGCGTCCCATGCCGGACGTCCGGTCCCCCGTCGGCAGTCACGGGCGCTCCCGGTCGGATGCGCCCACGGCTCGGGTCCGATGGCCCGCCTCCTCAGGCCGTGCGGCCTGCATCGTCGGCGGGCGGGTTAGGAGCCGAACTTTTCCAGCAGAGCCTTGCGCTGACGATCGCCGAGACCGCGCAGGCGGCGGGTGGGGGCGATCTCCAACTCAGTCATGATTTCCTGCGCCTTGACCTTGCCCACCTTGGGCAACGCCTCGAGAAGCGCCGAAACCTTCATCTTGCCCAGGACTTCGTCGGTCTCGGCGTCCTTGAGCACCTGACTGAGGTTGGTGCCGCCGCGCTTCAGCCGGTCTTTGAGCTCGGCTCGGGCTCGACGTGCGGCAGCCGCCTTCTCCAACGCGGCCGCGCGCTGCTCGTCGGTCAACTGGGGAAGGGCCACGATTCCTCCGTATCTGATCAATCAATCTCAATCGATCTCTTTGTGTCTCTGCCGGGTACTTCAGCCAGCGGAGACGACCGTACTCAGGCCTCCTGACGAAATCTAACCCGCCCCCCTGCTTAACGGGGCAAACTCCCAGCATGTACCGGCGTGTGGGGGGCCGCGGCGACGTGGCGTGCGACGTCGATCGAGGTTGCGCGCGGCGCCGCCGGGGCGGCTCCCGCATGGTCGTTTCGGGCCGTCGCCGCGCCCGCGACCTGCGGCTTTGACGTTTCCCGGCGGCGTGGGCCCGCGGCGCCGGGGTGGTTGCGCGACGCGGCACCGGCTGCGGCGGGCGCCCGGTGCGACGGATCACGTATTCGTCACGGCGTGTCGCGCGTGTCGCGCTGCTGGTCGATAGCGGGTCGATCGCCGGTCACGGCGGGTCACGGCTTCGCTTGCGGCCGATCCGGGGGTCGCGATCGGATACCATCGGGGCGTGTCGAACCTGCGAATTCGCCAGGCGGCTGAGCTGCTCGGCGTCAGCGACGACACGGTGCGCCGCTGGATCAACCAGGGCGCATTGGAGGTCGGTCACGACGCCGCCGGCCGCAAGGTGATCGCCAGCGAGGACCTGGCCCATTTCTCCCGCACCAACGCCCCCGCCCCGCCGGCCGACCCGCTCAGCATCGGCAGCTCGGCCCGCAACCGGTTCGTGGGCCTGGTCACCTCGGTGGTCAGCGACAAGGTGATGACCCAGGTCGAGATGCAGTGCGGCCCGTTCACCGTGGTGTCGCTGATGAGCACCGAGGCCGCCGAGGAGCTGCAGCTGCGCCCCGGCAGCGTCGCGGTGGCCGTCGTCAAGGCCACCACCGTCATCGTGGAAACCGCCCGGCCCAGCACGACCGTCGCGTCGGACTGAGTCCGCTACACGTCCAGGTAGGCGACGGCGTCCAGCATCCGGTCGGCCGCCCCGCGCAGCTCCGCCACGTCGGGACCGGCCCGCAGCACCTCGCGGGCCACCGCGGGCAGCAGCTGCCCCGGTTCCGCCCCGCCCAGCCCGGCCAGCGCCTCGGGCCGCCCGCCCTGCACGCCGAGCCCGGGCACCAGCACCGGGCCGCCCAGCGCGCTCAGATCGGGCGGCTGCAGCACCGTCGCCCCCACCACGACGCCGACGTAGCCGGGCCCGGCCGGGTTCGTCGACCGATTCACCACCGCCGCCTGGTCGACCACCAGCTGGGCCACCGTGCGGCCGTCGAAGGCGGCCCGCTGCACGGTGGCGCCCTCCGGGTTGGAGGTGGCCGCCAGCACGAACACCCCGCGGTCGTGCGCGGCGGCGGCTTCCAGCAGCGGCCGCAGCGAGCCGAACCCCAGGTAGGGCGAGGCCGTCACCGCGTCGGCGGCCAGCGGCGAGTCACCGGCCCAGGCGGCGGCGTAGGCGGCCATGGTGGTGCCGATGTCGCCGCGCTTGGCGTCGGCCAGCACCAGCACCCCGGCCGACCGCAGCGCGGCGATGGTGCGTTCGAGCACCGCGAATCCGGCCGCGCCGTAGGCCTCGAAGAACGCCACCTGCGGCTTGACGACCGCGAATCCGGCGAACGCCTCGACGCAGATGTCGCAGAAGGCGGCTAGCCCGTCGGCGGTGGTCGGCAGGTCCCACGCCCGCAGCAGCTCGGGGTGCGGGTCGATGCCCACGCACAGCGGCCCGCGTTGCGCTTTCGCGGCGGCCAGCCGGGCGCCGAACCCGGTCACCGCGGCCCCTTGTCCGAGGCGATCTGGCTATGCAGTTCCTGCAGGCTGCGCACCCCGATGTCGCCGCGGATGCCGGCCTCGATGCCCTGCACGGCGGCCGAGGCGCCCTGCACGGTGGTCACGCAGGGAATGTTGACCGACACTGCGGCGGAACGGATTTCGTAGCCGTCGATGCGCGGGCCGGAGTTGCCGTAGGGCGTGTTGATCACCATGTCGACCTCGCCGGCCTTGATCGCGTCGACGGCCGACATCTCGGGGCGGCCGGGCTGCGGGTCCTCGAAGTGCTTGCGCACCTCGTCGCAGGGAATTCCGTTGCGGCGCAACATCTCCGCGGTGCCCTCGGTGGCCAGCACCCGGAAACCCAGGTCGGCCAGCCGTTTGACCGGGAACACCAGTGAGCGCTTGTCCCGGTTGGCGACCGACACGAACACGGTGCCCTGGGCCGGCAGCGACCCGTAGGCGGCGGTCTGACTCTTGGCGAAGGCGCTGCCGAAGTCGCGGTCGATCCCCATCACCTCGCCGGTGGACTTCATCTCCGGGCCGAGCAGCGAGTCGATGCCGGCGCCCTCCACGGTGCGGAACCGGTGGAAGGGCAGCACCGCCTCCTTGACCGCGATCGGGGCGTTCAGCGCGGCGTGCGCGCCGTCCCCGGACGCGGCCAGCATTTCCTCCGCGCGAAGCTGGGATATGGTGGCGCCCAACATGATCCGTGCACACGCCTTGGCCAGCGGGATGGCGGTGGCCTTCGACACGAACGGCACCGTGCGGCTGGCGCGCGGGTTGGCTTCCAGCACGTAGAGCACGTCGTCCTTGAGCGCGTACTGCACGTTGAGCAGCCCCACCACCCCGATGCCGTGCGCGATGGCCTCGGTGGCGCGCCGCACCTTCTCGATGTCGCTGCGGCCCAACGTCACCGGCGGCAGGGCGCACGCCGAGTCGCCGGAGTGGATGCCGGCCTCCTCGATGTGCTCCATGATGCCGCCGATGTACACCTCGGTGCCGTCGCACAGCGCGTCCACGTCGATCTCGACCGCGTCCTCGAGGAAGCGGTCGACCAGCACCGGATGCTCGGGTGAGAGCTCGGTGGCGCGGGTGATGTAGTCGCGCAGCGTCTCCTCGTCGTAGACGATCTCCATGCCCCGGCCGCCCAGCACGTAGGACGGCCGCACCAGCACCGGGTAGCCGATGTCCACGGCGATCCGGCGGGCCTGCGCGAAAGTCGTTGCGGTGCCGTACTTCGGCGCGGGCAGGCCGGCCGCGGTCAGCACGTCGCCGAAGGAGCCGCGGTCCTCGGCCAGGTCGATGGCCTCCGGCGGGGTGCCCACGATCGGCACGCCCGCGTCGGCGAGGCGTTGCGCCAGCCCGAGCGGGGTCTGCCCGCCGAGCTGCACGATGACGCCCACCACGCCCGGGCCGCCGGCGCCGGACTGCTGCTCGGCCCGGAACACCTCGAGGACGTCCTCGAAGGTCAGCGGCTCGAAATACAGCCGGTCGGCGGTGTCGTAGTCGGTGGACACCGTCTCGGGGTTGCAGTTGACCATCACGGTCTCGAAACCGGCCTGGCTCAACGTCGTCGCGGCATGCACGCAGCTGTAGTCGAATTCGATGCCCTGGCCGATCCGGTTGGGGCCCGAGCCGAGGATGAGCACCTTCGGCCGCTGCGGCTGCGGGGCGACCTCCGTCTCGGCGGCCGGGTCGAGTTCGTAGCTGCTGTAGTGGTAGGGGGTCTTGGCCTCGAACTCGGCCGCGCAGGTGTCGACCGTCTTGTACACCGGGTGCACGCCGAGGCGTTCGCGCAGCGACCGCACCCCGTTCTCGCCGGCCAATTCCGGTCGCAGCGCGGCGATCTGGCGGTCCGACAGGCCGTGGTGCTTGGCCCGCCGCAGCAGGTCGGCGTCCAGCACGGGGGCGCCGATCAGCTCGCCGCGCAGCGCGACGAGTTCGCCGATCTGCGCGATGAACCACGGGTCCACGCCGCTGGCCTGCGCGACCCGTTCCACCGGGGCGCCCAGCCGCAGCGCCAGCTCGAGGTCGTAGAGCCGGCCCTCGGTGGGCGTCTGCAGCCGGGCCAGCACGTCGTCGAGGCCGCCGTCGGGGTCGGGCTTGGTCCAGAATCCGGCGCGGCTGGTCTCCAGCGAGCGCATCACCTTGCCCAGCGCCTCGATGAAGTTGCGGCCCAACGACATTGCCTCGCCGACGGATTTCATGGTGGTGGTCAGCGTGGGGTCGGCGCCGGGGAACTTCTCGAACGCGAACCGCGGCGCCTTGACCACCACGTAGTCCAGGGTGGGCTCGAAGCAGGCCGGCGTCTCCTTGGTGATGTCGTTGACGATCTCGTCCAGGGTGTAACCGATGGCCAGCTTGGCGGCGATCTTGGCGATCGGGAACCCGGTGGCCTTGGAGGCCAGCGCGCTCGAGCGCGACACCCGGGGATTCATCTCGATGACGATCAGCCGGCCGTCTTTGGGGTTCACCGCGAACTGGATGTTGCAGCCGCCGGTGTCCACCCCGACCTCGCGCAGGATCGCGATGCCCAGGTCGCGCATCCGCTGGTATTCGCGGTCGGTGAGCGTCATCGCCGGGGCGACGGTGACCGAGTCGCCGGTGTGCACGCCCATCGGGTCGACGTTCTCGATCGAGCACACCACGACGACGTTGTCGTTGCCGTCGCGCATCAGCTCGAGCTCGAATTCCTTCCAGCCGTAGATGGATTCCTCGATCAGCACGTTGGCGCTGGGGCTTTCGGCCAGCCCGGCGCCGGCCATCCGGTCGACCTCCTCGACGGAGCGCGCCATCCCCGAGCCCAGGCCGCCCATGGTGAAGCTGGGCCGCACCACCACCGGCAGGCCCAGCTCGGCGACGGTCTCGCGCACCTCGTCCATGGTGAAACACACTCGGCTGCGGGCGGATTCACCGCCGACCTTGGCGACGATGTCCTTGAACCGCTGCCGGTCCTCGCCGCGCTGGATGGCGTCGAAGTCGGCGCCGATCAGTTCCACCCCGTAGCGGTCCAGCGCCCCGTTCTCGTACAGCGCGACGGCGGTGTTCAGCGCGGTCTGCCCGCCCAGGGTGGCCAGCAGCGCGTCGATCTTGTTGCCCCGCTCGGCCTGCTGCGCGATCACCCGTTCGACGAAGGCCGGCGTGATGGGCTCGACGTAGGTGTGGTCGGCGTACTCCGGATCGGTCATGATCGTGGCCGGGTTGGAGTTGACCAGGCTGACCTGCAGGCCCTCGGCCTTGAGCACCCGGCAGGCCTGGGTGCCGGAATAGTCGAACTCGCAGGCCTGCCCGATCACGATCGGGCCCGAGCCGATCACCAGGACGTGGTTGAGGTCGGTGCGCCGGGGCACTAGCGGTCCCCTTCCATCAGCTCGATGAATTGGTCGAAGAGGTAGTTCGCGTCGTGCGGGCCGGCCGCCGCCTCCGGGTGGTACTGCACCGAAAATGCCCGTCCGTCAGCGAGTTTCACGCCCTCCACCACCCCGTCGTTGGCGCAGGTGTGGCTGACCACCGCCGCGCCGAACGGCGTGTCGAAGGCCTGGCCGGCCTCGCCCTGCAGCGCGAAGCCGTGGTTCTGCGCGGTCACCGCCACCCGCCCGGTGGCGTGGTCGATCACCGGGATGTTGATGCCGCGGTGACCGAACACCATCTTGTAGGTGGACAGGCCCAGCGCCCGGCCCAGGATCTGGTTGCCGAAACAGATGCCGAACAATGGGATTCCGGCGCCCAGCACCTCGCGGGTGACCGCCACGATGTGGTCGGCGGTGGCGGGGTCGCCGGGCCCGTTGGACAGGAACACGCCGTCCGGCCTGAGGTCGGCGATCTGCTCGAAGGTCGCCGACGAGGGCAGCACGTGGCTGCGGATGCCGCGACGGGCGAAGTTGCGCGGCGTGTTGGTTTTGATGCCCAGGTCCAGGGCGGCGACGGTAAACCGCGGCGGCCCTTCGGGTTCCACGATGTAGGCGTCCGGCGTGCTGACCTCGCCGGCCAGGTCGGCGCCCAGCATGGACTGCTGGCCGCGCACCCGCTGCACCAGTTCGTCCGGATCGGCCAGGGCGTCACCGGAGAACACCCCCGCCTTCATCGAACCGCGGGTCCGCAGGTGGCGCACCACCGCGCGGGTGTCGATGCGAGCGATGCCCACGATGCGCTGGCGGATCAGCTCGTCCTCCAGGCTTCCGGTGGCGCGCCAGTTGGACACGCGCGGCGACGGGTCGCGCACCGCGTAGCCGGCCACCCAGATCTTGTCGCCGCGGCTCTCGGCGTCCTCGCCGTTCCAGCCGGTATTGCCGATCTGCGGCGCGGTGGCCACCACGATCTGGCGGTGGTAGCTGGGGTCGGTCAACGTCTCCTGGTAGCCGGACATGCCGGTGGAAAACACGGCCTCGCCCAGGGTTTGGCCGATCGCCCCGAACGGTGTGCCGGTGAAGACGCGGCCGTCCTCGAGCACCAGTTGCGCCTTGCCACTCACGAACGCCGCTCCTCCCGCCCCGGCTGCAGCCAGCCGTCGTATTCGCCCCGGTTGTTGGCCCGGAAGCCGGTGTCGATCTCCACGCCCGACGGCAGCCGCCACCGGATCGCCAGAATCGAGTTGCGGGCCGCGACCTTTCCGGCCATGCCCCGCTCGGTGCGGACCGCGCTGATCGACTGCTGGGGGATCCAAATCGGGGTGGCGCGAATGCGTTCCAGCAGGATCCCCTCCGGGTAGCGGGTCAGCGCCGCCTTGCTCCGGTAGCCCAGATCGCCGGCCGTCACCCGGTCGTTCCAGGCCGGCGACAGGGTGCACCCGACATAGACGCCCTGCAGGGTGGCCGTCGCGGTGCCGACCTTGTCGGGCACCCCGGGCAGCTCGCCGATCAGCTCGGCCTGCCGCCGGGCGCGGCGCACCCAGCCGCGCATCATCAGCTGGATCACGACCGCGATCACCACCACCAGCACGGCCGCGAAGATCAGCGAGCCCACCAGCGTGCCGGAATTCATTGGCCCCGCTCCTCCTCAGTGCCGCCGCTCATGCGGCGCACCGCATCCTCGCCGGCGCGGTTCATACCGGGCACTTCCCATCGCGGGCGGTGACCTTGCCGCGCAGCAGGGTCGCGGTCACGGTGGCCGGCAGCGTCATCGCCTCGTAGGGGGTGTTGGCCGACCGGCTGGCCAGGTCCGACCCGGCCACCGTCCAGCTGGCGTCGGGGTCCACCACCGTCAGGTTGGCCGGCTCCCCCACCTCCAGCGGGCGGCCGTGATCGGGCAGATTTGCGATGCGCGCGGGGTTTTCGCTCATCACCTTGGCGACGTCCCGCCAGGTCAGCAGCCCTGGGCGGACCATCGTGTGGACCACGATCGACAGCGCCGTCTGCAGCCCCAGCATGCCGGGGCGGGCCGCAGAGAACTCCACGCACTTCTCGTGCTCGGCGTGCGGCGCGTGATCGGTGGCCACACAGTCGATCACGCCGTCGGCCAGCGCCCGGCGCAGCGCGGCCGCGTCGGCCGCCTCGCGCAGCGGCGGGTTGACCCGGTTGCGCCCGTCGTAACTGGCCAGCCGGGAGTCGTCCAGCATCAGGTGGTGCGGGGTGACCTCGGCGGTGATCGAGATGCCTTGCTGCTTGGCCCATTTCACGATCTCGACGGTGCCCGCGGTGGAGGCGTGGCAGATGTGCACCCGGGCGCCGGCGTCGCGGGCCAGCAGCGCGTCGCGGGCGACGATCGATTCCTCGGCCGCCCGCGGCCAGCCCGCGAGTCCCAGCCGGGCGGCGGTGGGCCCCTCGTGGGCGACCGCGCCGACGGTCAGCCGCGGCTCCTCGGCGTGCTGGGCGATGAGCACGCCCAGGCCGGTGGCGTATTCCAGGGCGCGGCGCATCACCAGCGGGTCGTGCACGCAGACGCCGTCGTCGGAGAACATCCGCACCTGCGCGGCCCCCGCCGCCATCATGCCCATCTCGGTGAGTTCCTTGCCGGCCAGACCCATGGTGACCGCGCCCACCGGGTGCACGTCGACCAGGCCGACCTGCTGGCCCCGGTGCCATACGTGGTCGGTGACCACCGGGCTGTCGGCGACCGGGTTGGTGTTGGCCATCGCGAACACCGCGGTGTAGCCACCCAAAGCCGCAGCGGCCGAACCGGTTTCGATGTCCTCGGCGTATTCGCGGCCCGGCTCGCGCAGGTGGGTGTGCAGGTCGACGAACCCGGGCAGCAGCACCTGGCCGGTGGCGTCGATGACGTCGGCGGTGTCGGGGATGTCGAGCCCGGCGCCGATGTCGGCGATCTGCCCGTCGTCGACCAGGACATCGACCCGGTCGCCCTCGCCGTACAACCGGACTCCGCGCAGCAACACGCTCATGCGGCGATCTCCTCCGCGCCCACCAGCACGTGGAACAGCACCGCCATCCGCACGTGCACACCGTTGGAAACCTGTTGCAGCACAGCAGATTGCGACGAGTCCGCCACCGAGGAGGCGATCTCCATGCCGCGCAGCATCGGGCCCGGGTGCAGCACCACGGCGTGGCCGGGCAGCATCGCCTGGCGGCGATCGGACAGCCCGTACAGGGACGAGTACTCGCGCACCGACGGGAAGAAGCCACCGTTCATCCGCTCGGCCTGCACGCGCAGCATGAGCACCGCATCGGCGGCGGGCAGCTCGGCGTCGAAGTCGTTCGACACGGTCACCGGCCAGCCCTCGACGCCGACCGGCAACAGCGTCGGCGGGGCGACCAGCACCACCTCGGCGCCCAGGGTGGACAGCAGCATCACGTTGGAGCGGGCCACCCGGCTGTGCAGGACGTCGCCGACGATCACCACGCGCCGGCCCTCGATGCCGCCGAGCCGCTGGCGGATGGTCAGCGCGTCCAGCAGCGCCTGCGTCGGGTGCTCGTGGGTGCCGTCGCCGGCGTTGATCACCGACGGCCCGGCGTCGCTGGAATCGCCGTTGCCGCAAGTCCATTCGGCAAGCAGGTGCGCGGCGCCGGAGGCCGGGTGCCGGATGATCAGCGCGTCGGCGCCGGCCGCCCGCAGCGTCAGGGCGGTGTCGCGCAGCGACTCCCCCTTGCCCACCGAGGACCCGGCGGCGCTGACGTTGATCACGTCGGCGCTCATCCACTTGCCGGCCACCTCGAAGGACACCCGGGTGCGGGTGGAGTTCTCGTAGAACATGGTGACGACGGTGCGGCCACGCAGCGTCGGCAGTTTCTTGATCTCGCGGCCCACCAGCGCCTGGGCGAACCGGTCGGCGTCGTCGAGGATGGCGGTGGCGTCGTCGCGGCTCAGGTCGCCGGCGGCGAGCAGGTGGCGGGTCATCGCGAGATCACCACCCCGTCGGCGCCGTCGTGCTCGGCCAGCAGCACGTGCACGCTCTCGCTGCGCGAGGTGGGGACGTTCTTGCCGACGTAGTCGGCGCGCAGCGGCAGCTCGCGGTGACCGCGGTCGACCAGCACCGCCAGTTGCACCACCCGGGGGCGGCCCACGTCGCGCAGCGCGTCCAGTGCCGAGCGCACCGAGCGGCCGGAGTAGAGCACGTCGTCGACCAGGATCACCAGCGCGTCGTCGATGCCGCCGGCCGGGATCGAGGTGGCCTCCAGCGGCCGCGGGGGTTTTTGCATCAGGTCGTCGCGATACAGGGTGATGTCCAGGGCGCCGTGGCCGACCTCGACCCCGCTGTATTCGCCGATGTTGCGGGCCAGCCGGTCGGCCAGGGTGACGCCGCGGGTCGGGATGCCCAGCAGCACCACCCGCGGCCCGTCCGGACCGTCCAGCGCGGTCTTTTCGATGATCTGATGCGCGATGCGGGAAACGGTGCGGCCGACGTCGGCCGCCGACATCAACTCCCGGGAATCACCGGACGAGCCGGTGTTGCCCGCAGCACCCATGCGAAACTTGACCTCCTTCTCCGCCTCACCGGACGGATCGTTAAAGGATGTCGACTGCACGGCAGCGTAGCACTAATTTCGCGGGCGACCGCGCGCGGCGGCCGTGGCGGCCCGCCCGCTAACCTGACCAGGTGAATCGCGTGACCCTCGACGCCAACAGCGTCTCCATCCGCGAAGTGTGCGACGCCGGCCTGCTGGCCGGGGCGGTGACGATGGTCTGGCAGCGCGGAGAACTGCTGCAGGTCAACGAGATCGGCTACCGGGACGTGGAGGCGGGGCTGCCGATGCGCCGCGACACCCTGTTTCGCATCGCGTCGATGACCAAACCGGTGACCGTCGCGGCGGTGATGAGCCTGGTCGACGCGGGCAAGCTGAGCCTGAAGGATCCGGTCACGCGCTGGGCGCCGGAGCTGGCCGGCGTGCGGGTCCTCGACGACCCGCACGGCCCGCTGGACCGCACCCACCCGCTCGACCGCGCCATCCTGATCGAGGACCTGCTCACCCACACCAGCGGGCTGGCCTACGGATTCTCGGTGTCCGGGCCGATCTCCAAGGCCTACATGCGGCTGCCGTTCCAGCACGGGCCGGACGCCTGGCTGGCCGAGCTGGCCAAGCTGCCGTTGGTGCACCAACCCGGCGAGAAGGTCACCTACAGCCACTCGATCGACCTGCTGGGTGTCATCGCCGCCCGCATCGAGGACAAGCCGTTCCACCAGGTTCTCGACGAACGGGTGCTGGGCCCGGCGGGCATGACCGACACCGGGTTCTTCGTCTCGCCGCAGGCGCGGCACCGGGCGGCGACCATGTACTCCCTCGACGAGCACAGCCGGCTGCAGCACGGCGTGATGGGCCCGCCGCACGTCACGCCGCCCGCGTTCTGCAACGCCGGCGGCGGGTTGTGGTCGAGCGCCGACGACTACCTGCGCTTCGTGCGAATGTTGCTGGGCGACGGGACGATCGACGGGGTGCGGGTGCTCTCGGAAGAGTCGGTCCGGCTGATGCGGACCGACCGGCTCACCGAGGCGCAGAAGCGGCACAATTTCCTGGGCGCGCCGTACTGGGTGGGCCGCGGCTTCGGGCTGAACCTGTCGGTGGTCACCGACCCGGCAAGGAGCATACCGCTTTTCGGCCCGGGCGGGGTCGGCACGTTCAGCTGGCCCGGCGCCTACGGGACGTGGTGGCAGGCCGACCCGACGGCCGAGCTGATCCTGATCTATCTGATCCAGAACCTTCCCGACCTCACCGTCGACGCCGCCACCGCCGTCGCCGGCAACACGTCGCTGGCCAAACTGCGCACCGCCCAGCCCCGGTTCGTCCGCACCACCTATCGCGCGCTCGGCCTTTGAACCGCACCGCCATGCCCGAATACCCTCCCGACCGCATCACCGGGCCCCGGCTGTCGCTGCGGCTGCCGGTGCTCGACGACGCCGGCCCGCTGTTCCAGCGGGTCGCCCGCGATCCGCAGGTCACCAAATACCTGCTGTGGGCGCCGCATCCGGACGTGGCGGCCACCCGGCGGGTGATCACCGAGAAGCTCAACGCCAGCGCGGACGAGAAGACCTGGGTGATCGAGCTGCGGCACCGCGGGGAGGTGGTCGGGCTGCTCAGCTGCCGGCGCACCGCGCCGCACTCGGTGGAGATCGGCTACTGCCTGGGCCGGCGGTGGTGGGGCAAGGGCCTGATGTCGGAGGTGCTCGGCATGCTGCTCACCGCGCTGGACGCCGACCGTGAGGTCTATCGCGTGTGGGCCACCTGCAGCGTCGACAACCAGCGCTCGGCGCGCCTGCTGGAGCACGCCGGGTTCTTCCTGGAGGGCCGGCTGGCCCGGCACGCCGTCTATCCCACCATGGGGCCCGAACCGCAGGACAGCCTGCTGTATGCAAAGATCCTGCGCTGACTAGCTTTTCACGGCCCGCTCGCGGTGTTCCAGCGCCCGGCGCGCGTACGCGCGCACGTCGGCGTCGGTGTCCTTGAGCGCGATCCCCAGGGCGTCGCGGGCGGCCGGCTCGCCGGCCCACCGGGTCAGGGCGAGCACCGCGGCCTTGCGCACGTCCAGGTGCGCGTCGCCCAGCGCCTCGCCCAGCAGCGGCACCGCGACCTCGGCGGCCGCACCGGCCAGCGCCCGCGCCGCGCCTTCGCGCACCTGCCACGCCGACGCGCGCAGCGCCTGCGTGATGGCCCCGTAATCGTCTGGGCCGCAGCCCAATTCGCCGAGCGCGGCCAGCCCGGCGGCACGCACCAGCGGGTCGGGGTCGGCGACCAGCGCGCGCACCGCCCCGCCGGCCGGACCCGTCCCGTCGCGCAGCGTCGCCAGCCCGGCGGCGGCCGCGATGCGCACCTCCCGGTTCTCGTCGCCGGCGGCGTCGACCACCCCGTCCACGTCGTCGACGGACACCAGCGCCCGCACCGCCTCGATGCGCACCCGGTGATCGGGATCGCCCAGGGCGCGCCGGTACCGGGCGGCGTCGCCGGCGCGGCGCGCGGCCAGCACGTACAGCGCGGCCGCCCGCACCACCCGGTCGGACGAATCCAGGTGGGCGCGAACCGATTCCGGTTCGGGCAGCACCTCGACCAGCTCCCGGACGCCCTCGGCGGCGGCGGCGCGCACCGCGGCGGCGTCGTCGCCCAGCGCGGCCAGCAGGGCGGGGGCGTATCCCTCGGGGGTGTTCTCGGTCAGCGTCGCCACCGCGGTGCGGCGCACTCCGGGATCCGGGTCACCCAGGTAGGGCGCCAGCTCGGCCACACTCGGCTCGTCGAGTGCCAGCACCGCGGCGATGCGCGGCGACGGCGGCTCGAAACCCGTTGCGGGGGAAGCGATGCGGGAGGCAGCGCTGGCCGGGGCCTGGCCGCCGATCAGCGGCGGCTGCTGCACCGGGTGCACGGTCTGGTCGACCGGCGGCAGCCCGTCCAGCTCCGGAACCGGCACGAAATACGGTGCCACCGGCCGTTTGAGGAACACCATCCGGCCGTCGTCGCCCTTGCGCAGGTTGAGGTGATAGCCCCATTGATTGTCGTCGCGGCCCGGCAGGTCGGCCCGGTCGTGGTAGAGGCCCCAGCGCGATTCGGTGCGGGTGTGCGAGGACCGGGCGGCCATCTCGGCGCAGTCCCGGATGAACGACACCTCCACCGCGCGCATCAGCTCGTGCGGGTTGCGGGCGCCCATCTCGGCGATCTCGGCGCTCATCCGCTCGAAGGTGCGGATCGCGATGGACAGCTTGGCCGCCGTCTTGGGCGGCGCGACGTAGTCGTTGACGAACCGGCGCAGCTTGTACTCCACCTGCGGCTGCGGCGGCCCGTCCGGGTGGCGCAGCGGCCGGTAGATGAGCTCGTGCGCCTCGCGCAGCTGGTCGGCCGGAAGCTGTTGCGGCGCTGCCACATCGGCCAGGGTCGAGGCGGCATGGGTGCCGGCCAGGTCGCCGAACACGAACGCCCCGATCATGTAGTTGTGCGGGACGCAGGCCAGGTCGCCCGCGGCGTACAGGCCGGGCACCGTGGTGCGGGCATGCTCGTCGACCCACACACCCGACGCGGAATGCCCGCTGCACAAACCGATTTCGGAGATGTGCATCTCGATGTCGTGGGTGCGGTAGTCGTGGCCGCGGTTGGCGTGGAAGGTGCCCCGGGTGGGCCGTTCCGTGGTGTGCAGGATGTTCTCCAGCGCGGTCAGCGTCTCGTCGGGCAGGTGCGACACCTTGAGATAGATCGGTCCGCGCGCGGAGTCGATCTCGCGTTTCACCTCGGCCATCATCTGGCCGGACCAGTAGTCGGAGTCCACGAACCGCTCGCCCTGCGCGTTGACCTGATACCCGCCGAACGGATTGGCGACGTAGGCACACGCCGGGCCGTTGTAGTCCTTGATCAGCGGGTTGACTTGGAAGCACTCGATGCCCGAGAGCTCCGCGCCGGCGTGGTAGGCCATCGAGTAGCCGTCGCCGGCGTTGGTCGGGTTCTCGTAGGTGCCGTACAGGTATCCCGACGCGGGCAGCCCGAGCCGGCCGCACGCCCCGGTCGCCAGGATGACCGCCTTGGCGCCGACCGTGACGAATTCGCCGGTGCGGGTGTGCAACGCGGCGGCGCCGACGGCGCGGCCACCGCTGTCGGGGTCGACCAACACCCGCACCGGCATCAGCCGGTTCTCGATGCGGATCCGCTCGCGCATCGAGCGTTGCCGCAGCACCCGGTACAGCGCCTTCTTGACGTCCTTGCCCTCGGGCATGGGCAGCACGTACGACCCGGAGCGGTGCACGCGGCGCACGGCGTATTCGCCGTGCTCGTTCTTTTCGAACTTCACCCCGTAGCGCTCCAGCCGCTGCACCATGGCGAAGCCGCGGGTGGCGGTCTGATAGATGGTGTGCTGGTTGACGATTCCATCGTTGGCGCGGGTGATCTCGGCGACGTAGTCCTCGGGTTCGGCCTTGCCCGGGATCACCGCGTTGTTGACGCCGTCCATGCCCATCGCCAGCGCGCCGGAGTGCCGCACGTGCGCCTTCTCCAGCAGCAGCACCTGCGCCCCGTGCTCGGCGGCCGACAGCGCGGCCATGGTGCCCGCGGTGCCGCCGCCGATCACCAGGACGTCACAGTCCAGCCGGAGCGGGGCGGTGGGGTCGGGTATCTGCATCAGGCGGCCTCCGCGTGGTTGAGTGCGTCGATGATCTGCGCCCGCAACTCGGCGTGCGGGCGGTCGCTGCGCGGCTCGGGCACCTCGACCGACGCCCGCGGCGGCTCGCCGGCGCGGCCCAGCACCACGATGCGGTCGCCCAGGGCCAGCGCCTCGTCGACGTCGTGGGTGACGAACACGATGGTGGTCGGGTGGGTGCGCCAGGTGTCGATCAGCAGCCGCTGCATGGCCGCGCGGGTCCGGGTGTCCAGCGCGCCGAACGGCTCGTCCATCATCACCGCGCGCGGCGCCCCGGCCAGGCCGCGGGCGAGCTGGACGCGCTGGCGCATCCCCCCGGACAGGCTCTTGGGCAGGTAGTCGCCGAACCCGGCCAGCCCCAGCTCGGAGATCCACCGCTCGGCGGCCGCGCGCCGGCCGGCCCGCGGCTGGCCGCGCAGCCGCAGCGCCAGTTCGATGTTGGACCGCACCGTGCGCCACGGCAGTAAGGCGTTGTCCTGGAACACCATTGCGCGATCACCCGAGGTACCGGTGACCGGCACGCCGTCGGCCAGCACCCGGCCGCCGTCGGGGGTCAGCAGGCCGGCCAGGGCCCGCAGTACCGTCGACTTGCCGCAGCCCGACGGCCCGGTCAGCACCAGGATCTCCCCCGGGCGCACCACCAGGCTCAGCTCGTTGATCACCGCGGGGCCGTTGTAGGACAACCGAACTCGGTCCAGCTCGAGGCGCATGGCGGTCACCGCGCACCGTCCTGGGCGCGCGGCAGCCACCGGGTCACCCGCCGGCCCACCAGTTCGACGGCCGCCGACGTGGCGAACCCCAGCACGCCGATGGTGATGATGCCGACGAACACCTGCGGGTAGGCCAGCACGGTGTAGTCCTGCCAGGTGCGGTAACCGACCCCGAGACGGCCCGAGATCATCTCGGCGGAGATCACGCAGATCCAGGCCACGCCCATGCCGACGGACAGGCCGCCGAACACGCCCGGCAGGATGCCGGGCAGCACCACCTGGGTCAGCACCTGCCAGCGGCCGCCGCCCAGCGTGCGCACCGAGTCCTCCCACAGCGTGGGCAGCGCCCGCACGGCGTGCCGGGTGGAGACCATGATCGGGAAGTAGGCCGCCAGGAACGTGATGAACACGATGCCGGCCTCGTCGGTGGGGAACAGCAGGATGGCCACCGGCACCATCGCGATGGCCGGGATGGGCCGGGCCAGTTCGGCTAGCGGCCCGAACACGTCGGCGAACAACCGCGAACGGCCCAGCAGCACACCGGTCGCCACCCCGATGACGGCGGCCAGCCCGAAGCCGGTCAGGATCCGCAGCAGCGACTGCGCCAGATCCAGCCAGTACTCGCCGGCCGCCAGCCGGCGGTGCAACGCGCCGACGATCTCGGTGACGGTGGGCAGCGTGTCGAAGCGCAGCAGCAGCCGCACCTTGTCGGCGGTGAGCAGCTGCCACAACCCGATGGCGGCGGCCACCGAGACCACCCGAAGCACCCGCGACTGCCACCGCAGCGTGCCGCGGCGGGGGCGGGCCAGCGGGGGCGCCGAAATCACGCCGCCCACCACCTGATCGGCCACCACTTGGGCTGTCATACCGAACCTCCCAGTGCCTGTTGGTAATTCACGGCGATGCTGCCGGGGTGCGCGGCCAGGTAGCGGCCCGCCCCGGCTGCGGTGCCGAACGGCAGATAGTTCTGCCCGTCTTTGACCCAGAACGCCTTGTCGGCGAACCAGCGGGTGCCGAACTCGGTGTCGGGGACGTAGGCCGCGCGGACCCGCGCGCCGCGGCCGAGCGCGTCGCGCACCGCCCGCAGCAGGCTCGCCGGGTCGGCGGTGGTCTGCGTCGTGTCGGCGCCGTCCAGCCACAGCTCGCCGGCTAGCGCCGGGTCGCCGCGCAGCGTGGACGGGTTGGTGGTGCGCGCCCGGGCGGCTTGGTAGTCCAGCCCGCGCGCGGTGAACACCGCCCGCAGTGGCTCGTCCACGACGAACTTGTCCACGTCCAGGTCGGCGAAGTCGCCGATCGACTTCAGGTAGGGCACATCGCTTTTCAGCGCTTCGGTCAGCGACGGCTTGAGCGTGGTGTCGAACGAGGTGCCGCCCGGGCCGTTGTAGAGGTACACCACCTCCGGGGGCAGCCCGCTGGCGTCGGCGACGATGCGGGCGGCCTGCAGCGGGTGCGTGTTGAGGAAATCGGTGGCGTCCAGTTGCGCCTGCAGGAAGGCGGCCAGCACCTCCGGGTGGGCCGCCGCGTAGGAGCGGCGCACCACCACACCGTGCAGGGTGGGCAGGTTCAGCTCGGCCCCGTCGTAGAGCAGTTTGGCCTTGCCCTGGAACACCAGCAGACCGGGCCAGGCCACGAACTGCGAAAGCGCTTGCACCTGACCGGATTCCAGCGCCGACGCCCCGACCTGGGGCTGCTGGTTGAGCACCTCGACACCGTTGACGCCGGCCCGGCTCAGGGCCCGCACCAGGGTGCCGTGGCCGGCCGAGCCCACGCTGGCCGAGACCTTGGCGCCGGCCAGGTCGGCCAGGTCCTTGGCCCGCGACTCCGGGCTGACCACCACCATGTTCAGCGCGCCCTTGGGGTTGTAGCCGGTGATGGAGACCATCTCGGTGCGGGCCAGCGGGTTGGCCTGCGTCTTGGAGCCGTTGATCAGCATCGGGTAGTCGCCCATCGAGCCGATGTCGATCTTTTCGGCGAGCATCTGCGCGGTGATCGGCGCCCCGGTGTCGTAATCCTGCCAGCGCACCGCGTATTTGGTGCCGGTGCGGGTGGTGATGTCGGCCAGGCGGCGCTCCAGGTAGCCCTGGGCGCGCAGCAGCGTGCCCGCGGTGACGGTGTTGATGGTCTTGGACTGGTAGCCCACCACCACGTTGACCACCCCGGCCGACTGGGACAGGGATTCCAGCGAGCACCCGGTGCCCAGCGCGGCGACCGCGATCAGCACCGACGCCAGCAGGGCGGCATGTCTTCTCATGGAAGTTCCTGGGGGTGAACGCTTTTCAGCGAAGCAGGTAGGGCATGTTGACGGTGACCGCGCCGGTCGGGCAGCGGGCGGCGCACGGGCCGCAGTACCAGCATTCGTCGACGTGCATGTAGGCCTTGCCGGTGTCGGTGTCGATAGCCAGGGCATCGAGCGGGCAGACCTCGACGCACAGCGTGCAGCCCTCGATGCACAGCGACTCGTCGATGGTCACCGGCACGTCGACGCGGGTGTTGTGGATCAGCGTCATGAGTTGCTCCTCATCGGCTCGGCTCTGAACAGGTTGCCGCGCATGGTGATTCGATCGCCCCGCATCCGGATGTACTCGAGGTCGACGGGAGTGCCGTCGGCCAGGCTGGTGAGCCGCTCCAGCATCAGCAGCGCCGCGCCGTCGGGCACCTGCAGCGTGGCCGCCGAATGCGCGTCGGCGGGGATGGCCTCGAGCGCCAGCGCCGCCGAGCCCAGCCGCTGCCCGCTGACCTGTTCGATGAGGGCGAACACGTCGTTGGTCTCCAGCGAATGCTCCAGCACCTGGCGGCCGATCGGGGGGGCCAGGTAGGTGAGGTCCAGGCTGAGCGGCAGCTCGCCGAGGTAGCGCAGCCGCTCGATGAACACCGCCTGCTCCCCCGGCGCCAGCCGCAGTCGGCGGGCCACCGACGGCGGCGCCGTGACCGGCATCGCTGCGCGTACCTCGTTGCGCACCTCGCCGAGGTCCTTGAACGTCTCCTTCAGCCCCAGCAGCGCGTCCAGGGCGTGGTCGTACTTGCGCTGCGCGACATGGGTGCCCACCCTGGGCCCGCGGTCGATCAGGCCTTCGCGCTTGAGCACGGCCAGCGCCTCGCGAATCGTGTTGCGCGACACCGAGAATTCGGCGGCCAGCTCCAGTTCGGCGGGCAGGCCGTCCGGGTAGGCGTCGGCGTGGATCTGCTGGCGCAACACGTCGGCCACCCGTCGGGCCCGGTCGGCCCGCGGTCCCCCGATCGGTACTGGATGCGCCACGACGGTCACGCTAACGCAGCTCAGGGGCGTTTTCCGGGCCGGCGACCGGGGTCGCAGCCGGCGACCGACGGCATTGCGCCGGGTGGCGTTCGGGCCCGACCAGCCAAAACCGCGGCGCGCCGGGTCATTGCGCCACCCGCGGCCACCGGGCGGGTTTGTGATCCGGATGAGCAGAACTGCCGGCCCGGTCACGCTACGGTGGGCATGCTGAACATCCCGATGACGGAGGATGACCGCACATGAGCGCAGCTGACGGGGTGTCGAGCCAGACCTGGACCAAGGTGCCCGCGATCACGCTGGGCTTCTGGGTGATCAAGGTGTTGGCGACGACGCTGGGCGAAACCGGCGGCGACACCGTCACGATGACGCTGGATTGGGGCTACGCGGCCGGGGTGGCGCTCTTCGGTGTCACGCTGGTGCTGCTGGTGACGGCGCAGATCCTGGCCGCGCGCTTTCACCCCGTCCTCTATTGGGCGACGATCGTGGCGTCGACCACGTTCGGCACCGTGCTGGCCGACTTCGCCGACCGTTCGCTGGGCATCGGCTACACCGGCGGGTCGCTGCTGCTGTTGGCTTGTCTGCTGGCCACTTTGGGTATTTGGCGCTGGTCGCAGGGCACGGTGTCGGTCGCGACCGTGCACACGCCGAAGGTCGAGGCCTTCTACTGGGCGACCATCACGTTCTCCCAGACGCTGGGCACCGCGCTGGGCGACTGGCTGGCCGACACCCGCGACTTCGGCTACCGGCGCGGCGCCCTGGTCTTCGCGGCGGGCCTGCTCGTGGTCGCCGGCCTGTACTTCTGGACGGGCGTGTCGCGGGTCGCCCTGTTCTGGGTCGCGTTCATCCTCACCCGGCCGCTGGGGGCGACCGTCGGCGATTTCATCGACAAGCCCGTCGCCCAGGGTGGCCTGGCGTGGAGCCGCCCGCTGGCCACGGCGGTGCTGGCGGCGCTGATCGCCGTGCTGCTCATCGTGATACCGCAGCGGCCGGGCCGGCACCCCGGACGGCCGGAAGCCGGTGCGGCGCAATCCCCCACCGCGACCTGACTCTCAACGATTTCACAGCGAATTCTGCGTACCGTCGTCGGCGGCGAGACCAAATCAGGACCGGACGAAGGAGCGGGCATGCCACCCGTGCCACGGCAGCGGGTCGGGGCGCCGCTGATGATGCTTCCCCCGATGGGCTTGCGGGAACAGCCGATCCACGAATGCCCCACCATGTGGTTCAACCGCGATTTCTTCGAATCCCCTTGGCCCGGCTGGACGGTCGACGTCGATCTGACCCGGCCGGCGACGTTCGTCAGCCACACCGATCCCGGCGAGACGCTGCTCGGCCACCCGGTGCGCATCAGGCTGGAGGATCCGGGCGTGCTGTGGGTGGCGACGAACCGGTTCGCCCGGATGGGCGGCCCGTTCGCCGAGGTGCTCATCGAGGCCCGCTGGCCCGACTAGCGGGGGTCGACGTAGCGTGAACGCATGAGAGTCCTGCTCGTCGAGGACGAGCCCCGGCTGGCGGCGACGGTTGCGCGGGGACTCAAGGCGGAGGGATTCGTGGTGGTGACCGTCGGCAACGGCGTCGACGGCCTGGCCGAGGCCACCGAAAACCCTTTCGACGTCGTCATTCTCGACATCATGCTGCCCGGCCGCAGCGGGTACGAGGTGCTGCGGCGGATGCGGTCGAACAACGTGTGGACACCGGTGCTCATGCTGACCGCCAAGGACGGCGAGTACGACGAGACCGACGCCTTCGACCTGGGTGCGGATGACTATCTGACCAAACCGTTTTCGTTCCGGGTGCTGGTGGCGCGGCTGCGGGCGCTGGTGCGCCGCGGCGCGCCGGAGCGGCCGGTGGTGCTGACGGCCGGGTCGCTGTCGCTGGATCCGGCCCGGCACACCGTCCAGCGCGGCTCCACGCCGATCGCGCTGACGCCGCGCGAGTACGGGGTGCTGGAGTTCCTGATGCGCAACAAGGACGTGGTGGTGACCAAGGCCGACATCCTGGCGAACGTGTGGGACGCGCATCACCACGGGCCGGACAACGTGGTCGAGGTGTACGTGGGCTACCTGCGCCGCAAGATCGATGTTCCGTTCGGCACCAACACCATTGAGACGATCCGGGGGGTCGGTTACCGGCTGCTGTGCTGAGCCGGGTGTTGCGGCAGGGCCACCGTCAGGGTGGTGCCCCCGCCCGGCCGGTCCCCGATGGTGACGGTGCCGCCGTGCGCGGCGACCACCTCGGCGACGATGGCCAGGCCCAGCCCGGCCCCACCGCCGCTGCGCGCGCGATCGGTGTCCAGCCGCACGAACCGCTCGAACACCCGGCTTCGCTGCGCCGGCGGTATGCCCGGGCCGTCATCGCCGACGGTGAGCACCGCCGTCCCGTCACGGCTGCCGACCTCGATGGCGACGCACGAAACCGCGTGGCGCACAGCGTTATCCACCAGGTTGCGGATCATGCGCGTCATGGCTGCCGGGTCGGCGAGCAGCCGCGCCGGGCGGATATCGGTGTGGACCGCGCAGTCGGCGTCGCGGCGCACCCGGGCGGCTTCCGCCTCGGCGAGATCGTCGAGGGCCACCAGCTCCTTGCGCCGCAACAGGTTTCGCTCGTCGGCGCGGGCCAGCAACAGCAGGTCGTCGATCAGGGCGCGCATCCGGTGCGCCTCGGGCAGCAGGGTGTTGACCGCCAGCTCGGCGTCCAGCAGCTCGGGGTGCGCCTCGGCCACCTCCAGCCCGGAGATGATGGTGGTCAGCGGGCTGCGCAGCTCGTGCGACGCGTCGCCGACAAAGCGTTGCTGCGCACGGTGTCCCGCTTCGAGCCGGGACAGCATCTCGTTCATGGTGACCGCCAGGGCCGCGATCTCGTCGCGGCCGTCCGGGACCGGCACCCGCTCGGCCAGGTCCGACGCCGAGATGTCGGCCACCCGGGCGCGGATCGCGTCCACCGACTTCAGCGATCGGCGCACCAGCCAGTACGTCGCGCCGGCCGCCACCGCGACGATGACCGGCGCGGTGGTGGCCAACAGGATCGCCAGGGTGCGTGCGGTCGCCTCGACCGCCTCGCTGCCCCCGCCGACCAGCACCGTGTACACCCCCGACCGGGTGGCGACCTTCTGGCCGCTGACCCGCATGTCGTCGCCGGACACCGCGTCGTCGGGCAGGCCGCGGCGCAGGGTGAAGTCGAAATCGGCGGTCGGCACCAACGGGGTGGCCGGCGCGGAGCCGGACCGCTTGACCACGCTGCCGTCCGGACCGATCAACTGGGTGGCCACCACCCGCTGGTCGGTGGTCAGCAGGGCGTTGTCGAGTTCCTCGCGTGAATCCGACTGCAGCGCCTTGGCGATGTCGCGAACCCGTTCGGCCGCAGCGTAATCCACGCCGGACAGCAGCGACCGGTACAGGATGGCGTCCAATCCCGCGCCGGCCACCGTCAGCGCGCAGAAGACGACGATCGCCGCGACCGCCGCCGAGCGGGCGGAGATACCCAGGTGCACGCCTTCGATTCTGCAGGCCCGCGGCCCGCCGGAGAACACCGAGAACGGTGCGCTTCTCAGCGGCCTCTCAGCGGCCCCGTCCTAGGCTGGCACCGACATGGTTGGTACTGCACGCCCGCCGCGCCGTGAGCATCGAGCGATGGCCCGGATGCTGGTCGCCGCCGTCGTCGCGGTGGGCTCCGGGGTGCTGGTGGCGGCGCCGGCCGGCGCCGACCCGAGCCCGTTCGGCACGCTGAGTTCGAGTTGCCGGGACCAGGCCGCGGCCGGCCGGGACGCCCTCATCCGGGGCATCCACCGCGGCGTGGCCGACTGGCCGGTGAGCGCCCCGCACACCTCGGCCCGCACCACCTGCCCCGCCGGGCCGACCCCGGCCACCGGCTGAGAGCTCAGCCTCCGTCGGCGACCGACGGCACCGCGCCGGCGCCGTTGTGCGCGCCGTTGCCGCCGGAGGCGTCCGCGGGCAACTCGAAGGCCGCGGTCACCGAACCCACCGCGGCGGTCGCGGCGTTGCGCTGCGCCTCCATCCGCGCCAGCGCGGTGTCGGTGAACACCGACAGCCCCAAATCCGGGTTGTAGCCGTGGATTTCCTTCACGTCGAGCTGGGCCAGGAAGTAGACGATCTCCTTGGACACCACCTGGCCGGGCACCAGCACCGGGAAACCCGGCGGGTAGGGCACCACGAAGGTGGTCGACACCAGGTTCTTGCCCTCGGCCAGCCGCCGCCCGGCCGTGCCGATCAGCACGTGCTCGCGGTCGGACTCCTCGTACCCGGCGTAGAACGCCGACCGCATGTCGCCGAAGTTGCATTCGTCGACCGGCCGGAAGGCGACGTCGAATTCGCTGAAGTCGGGCAGGTGCGGCAGGTCCTCGGTGATCTCCTCGACGTGGCGTCGTTGCAGCGCCCGGTCGGCGGCGCTGGCCTCCTTCTGGATGCGATCGAAATCCGTTGCCACCCTTCGTAACACGTCGAGCAGATAGTGGACGCTGGACCAGGTGACGCCGATGGTGAAGATCAGCAGCACGCTGTTGATCGAGGTCTTGTTGATCTGGATGCCGAAGCGCTCCATCAGGATCTTCTCCCGGAAGTCGTACCCGTTCATGCCGGTGGCGCCGACGAACAGGGTGACCCGGGTGGCGTCCAGCACGAACTGGTCGGAGCGCCACGCCTCGTTCCACTCGGCCAGCGCCCCCTGCCGAACCTCGCGGTAGGAGCTCACCGACGACGCCCGGAACTCCTCGGGCACCAGGTCGGACTCGTCGAGGATGCGGAACCACTTGCTGATCAACCGGTCCTTGCGGACCCGGTGCCGGAACACCAGCGCCATGTCGTAGACCTGCCGGACCAGCTGGAAGCCCTCGATGTCGACCTGGCGGCGGGCCAGATCCAGCGACGCCAGCAGCTGCTGGTTGGGCGAGGTCGAGGTGTGGGTCAAAAACGCCTCACCGAACGCGTCGCGGGTGAGCGCGTTGAAATCCTGGTCCCGCACGTGGATCATCGACGCCTGGCGCAGCGCCGAGAGCGACTTGTGCGTGGAATGGGTGGCGTAGACCCGCACCCGGGCGGTGGCCGGGTCGGGCAGCAGCTCCCGCTCGATCCACTCCGAACGGTCCACGCCCTGCATCGACGCGGCCCATTTCCGGTACTGCTCAACGTAATCCGGCGAGGCCAGCATCTGCTCGAGCCGCTCGGCGGCCACCATCGCGGTGCGCTGCCGGGCCCACGGCACGGCGGTGGCGAACGCGTACCACGCCTCGTCCCACAAAAAGCAGATGTCCGGTTTGATCGCCAGCACCTCCTGCATGACCTGCAGCGGGTTGTAGACCACGCCGTCGAAGGTGCAGTTGGTCAGCAGCAGCATCCGCACCCGGTGCAGCTGCCCGGCCGCCTCCAGGTCGAGCAGGGTCTGCTTGATGGTGCGCAGCGACACCGCCCCGTAGATCGCGAACTGCGGCAACGGATAGGCGTCCAGGTACAGCGGGTACGCCCCGGCCAGCACCAGCCCGTAGTGGTGCGATTTGTGGCAGTTGCGGTCGATCAGCACGATGTCGCCGGGCCGGGTCAGTGACTGCACGACGATCTTGTTGGCGGTCGACGTGCCGTTGGTGACGAAATAGGTGTGGTCGGCGTTCCAGGTCTTGGCCGCCTTGTCCATCGCCTTCTTGATGTTGCCGTGCGGGTCCAGCAGCGAGTCCAGGCCGCCGGAGGTGGTGGAGGTTTCGGCCATGAAGATGTTGCGGCCGTAGAACTCCCCCATGTCCTGCAGCGAGCGGGAGTTGAAGATGCTGGCCCCGCGCGCCACCGGCAGCGCGTGGAACTGGCCGACCGGGGCCGCCGCGTACGCCCGCAGCGCGTCGAAAAACGGTGTGGCATAACGGTTCCGCAGCCCGGCGAGCACCGTGCTGTGCAGGTCGGTGACGTCGTTGAGCCGGTAGAAGGTGCGGTCGTAGACGTCGGGTTCGGTGTCGTCGCCCGCCGCGATCGACTCGTCGGTGAGCAGATACAGGTCGATGTGCGGGCGCAGCTCGCGGATCCACTCGCCGCACTCCACCCAGTCGTTGGCGCGGTCGGGGATGACGCCGTCCGCGTCCTCGTTGGGCCCGAGCAGGGTGTTCATCAGCGGCAGCCGGTCGCGGGAGCGCAGCGGCAGGTCGTCGCGGATGATCGCGGCCTGGATCTCCCCGTTCAGCGCGACCGCGGTGATAGCGTCCTCGACGCTGGGCACCACCAGGATCTCGAACTGCACGTCGTCGGACGGGTTGCGCAGCGCCCGCAGGCATTCGGCCAGGCTGTCCGGTGCGGTGCTGGGGGCGTCGTCGGCCAGCAGCACGGTGTAGAAATGCTGTTGCTTGGCCTGCGCCACCAGCTCCTGGTCGTCCAGCGGCGCCGACGTGTCGAAAAGCCCTGCGCGATCGCCGTATTCGCTCAACAGCCGCACCGCCAGGGAGACCTCCTCGGTGAGCCGCACCGTGGACAGGCTCTCCAGGTGGGCGCGGAAGATCGCCAGGTTCTCCGCGCCGGGGTACAGCCAGTAGCGCTCGTAGGCGGCGATGCGGTCCAGCAGGCGCTTCACCCGGGCCACGTCGTGGGTCTTGTCCAGCCCGGCCAGGTCGACCTCGGCGAGGTGCCGGCAGGCGTCGTCGAGCAGATTCCAGGTGTCCACCCGGGCGTACGACGGGTTGGCCACGGCCGCCAGCGCGGACACCCGCAGCCGTCGCGGCTGGGTGCTGTATCGGATCATGACCTCACCTGCTCTTCTCGCATCGCCGCCGCTGCAGTCCAGCTCGTATTGTCATCCCGCCGCGCCCCCGCCCGTGGTCGTTTCACCTCAGCTTGGTCAGCGATCCGGCTCGTCGTCACCGTCGATCACCCGCCGGTTACCCCGGCCGCCGTCCAGCCAGCGCAGCACGGGCAGCTCCCAGCGGCGGACCGGCAGCTCGGTGACGTCGGACAGTGAGCGCACCACGCCCTGGGTCAGGCCCATGATCGCGGCCATCACCGGCAGCAGCGGCCGCAGCGGCGTGGCCGCCGAGCGCACGGTGCTGATCCGGCGGGCCACCGCCACCCGTTCGACGCAGTGATACAGCCAGGCGCCCACGCCCAGGGCGTAGATCGCCAGCACCGAGGCGACGATGCTCAGGTGGTAGGCGGCGCACACCACCGCGCCCACCACCACCGTCGCCGCCAGCACGGCCGCGACGACCAGGCGCAGCTCCAACCGGGTCACGTGTCCCGGGGACCCCGCACCGCCCGGGCGGCCGCCCTGATCTGCGGCGTCACCAGCATGACCTGGCCCAGCACGCCGTTGACGAAGCCCGGCGAGTCGTCGGTGGACAGCTCCTTGGCCAGCTGGACGGCCTCGTCGACGGCGACCGGCTCGGGCACGTCGTCGGCGTACAGCAGCTCCCACACCGCCACCCGCAGGATGGCGCGGTCCACGGCGGGCAGCCGGTCCAGCGTCCAGCCCTGCAGGTGCGAGCTGATCAGGTCGTCGATGTGGGCGGCGTGGTCGCCCACCCCGCGGGCCACCGCGGCCGTGTACGGCTGCAGGGGCGCCACTTCGGGGTTGGTGTCGGCCAGGCCGGTCCGGACGTCGACCACCTCGGCCGGGCTCAACCCCCGCGCCTCGGCCTCGAACAGCAGGTCGACCGCGCGCTTGCGGGCCTGATGGCGTCCCCTCAGGGGTTTGCTCACGCGTTGACGCGCCCCAGGTAGCTGCCGTCGCGGGTGTCCACCTTGAGCTTGTCGCCGGTGTTGATGAACAGCGGCACCTGGATCTCCGCGCCGGTTTCCACGGTGGCGGGTTTGGTGCCCGCGCTGGACCGGTCGCCCTGCAGGCCGGGCTCGGTGTGGGTGACCTCCATCTCGACCGACACCGGCAACTCGATGTACAGCGGCGACCCGTTGTGGAACGCCACCTGCACCGGCATGCCCTCCAGCAGGAACCGGGCCGCGTCGCCCACCAGCGACTCGGGCAGCGGGTGCTGCTCGTAGTCCTGGCTGTCCATGAAGACGAAGTCGCTGCCGTCGCGGTACAGGTAGGTGGTGTCGCGGCGGTCGACGGTGGCGGTCTCCACCTTCACCCCCGCGTTGTAGGTCTTGTCGACGACCTTGCCGGACAGCACGTTCTTCAGCTTGGTCCGCACGAACGCCGGGCCCTTGCCGGGTTTGACGTGTTGGAACTCGACGATCTGCCACAGCTGGCCGTCGATCACCAGGACCAGTCCATTCTTGAAATCGGCAGTGCTTGCCACGGTGCGCCTATATCTCCTCGGGGATGGACGGCCGGCGGTGCGGCCGTCGTGGGACTTGTCGGCCAGTTTAGAGGGCGCCGGCGGGCGTCAGGCCAGGACGGCCAGCTCCTTGGGGAACCTGGTCAGCAGCTCGGGGGGCTTGCCGGCGGTCTCCGGCGGCACCACCAACGTGTCCTCGATGCGCACGCCGCCGCGGCCGGGCAGATAGACGCCGGGCTCCACGGTCACCACCGATTCGGCGCGCAGCGTGCCGGTGGAGGTGGCGCCGATGCCCGGCGCCTCGTGGATCTCCAACCCGACGCCGTGGCCCAGGCTGTGGCTGAACTGCTCGCCGTAGCCGGCGTCAGCGATCACCCGGCGGGCCGCGGCGTCCACCTCGCGCAGGTCGGCGCCGGCCCGCAGCGCCTCCCGGCCGGCCCGCTGCGCGTCGGCGACCAGCCGGTAGATCTCCAGCTGCCAGTCGGCCGCCTTGGTCAGCACGAAGGTGCGGGTCATGTCGGAGTGGTAGCCGCCGACCAGCGCCCCGAAGTCGATCTTGACGAAGTCGCCGTCGGCCAGCACCGCGTCGGTGGGGCGGTGATGCGGGATCGCCGAGTTGGCGCCGGTCGCCACGATGGTCTCGAAGGAGATCCCGTCGGCGCCGTGGTCGAGCATCAGCGCCTCCAGCTCCCGGCTGACCTCGCGTTCGGTGCGGCCGGGCCGCAGCCCGCCGCCGTCCACCAGCGCGGTGAGCGCGGCGTCGGCCGCCTCGCAGGCCAGCCGCAGCAGCGCGACCTCGCCGGCGTCCTTGACCTCGCGCAACGCCTCGACGGTGCCGGCGGCCTTGACCAGCTCGGTGGCTGCCTTGCGGCCGTCCAGCTCACCCGTCAGGGCGTCGAATCCGTCGACGGTGACCACGTTGCTCTCGAAGCCCAGGGTGCGTGCGCCCGCCTCGGCGGCGCGGCCGGCCAGATAGCGGCCCAGCGCGCGTTCGATGGCGACGTCGAGGTCGGGGGCCTGCTCGGCGGCCTGGGTCCGGTACCGGCCGTCGGTCGCCAGCACCGGGGGCCGGTCGTCGGCGAACACCAGCAACGCGCCGTTGGAGCCGGTGAATCCGGACAGGTAGCGGACGTTGATCAGGTCCGTGACCAGCAGCGCATCCAGTCCGTCGGCCTCGAGTCGTGCCCTGAGCCGGTCCCGGCGTTGAGAATGTGTCACGGGTCTTGACGGTACTCGCTACGCTTTTGGGCCATGAGTAACTGGATGCTGCGCGGATTGGTGTACGCCGCGGCGATGGTCGTCGTCCGATTGTTCCAGGGTGCGCTGATCAACGCGTGGCAGACGCAGGCCGGGCTGTTCAGCGTGGTGCTGCTGCTGTTGTTCGTCATCGCGGTGGCGGTCTGGGGCGTGTTCGACGGCCGGGCCGACGCAATCGCCAACCCCGACCCGGACCGCCGCGGCGACCTGGCGATGACCTGGCTGCTGGCCGGCCTGGTCGCGGGCGTGCTCAGCGGCGCCGTCTCCTGGCTGATCGCCCTGGTGTACAAGGGCCTCTACACCGGCGGGCTGATCAACGAGGTGACGACGTTCGCGGCGTTCACCGCGCTGTGCGTCTTTCTGCCCGGCATCATCGGCGTGACCATCGGCCGCTGGCGGGTGGACCGCAACCCGCCGCCGCGCCGGCCCGGCCACGACGACGAGCGCGCCGACACCGACGTTTTCTCCGCGGTGCGCGGCGACGACGCGCCCACCGGCGAGATTCCCGCGGCCGGCGCCCAGACCGAGGCGCACACCGCGGCGGTCGCCACCGCCGAGCGGGAGGCCGAATCGCCCACCGAGACGATCCCCAGCGCCGGGGACGACCCGAAGACCGAGGTGATCCGCACCGAGCCCGAACCGGGCGGCGAACCCGGCAAGGCCTAGGCGGGCCGGCCGGCCAGGTAGCGCAGGGCGAGCAGATAGCCCTGCACCCCCAGCCCGACGATCACCCCGGTGGCCACCGGGCTCAGGTAGGAATGCCGCCGAAACTCTTCGCGCGCATGCACATTCGAGATGTGCACCTCGATCAGCGGGGCGCTCAGCTCCGCGCACGCATCACGCAACGCCACCGAGGTGTGGGTCAGACCGCCGGCGTTGAGGATCACCGGCTGGTTCGCGTCGGCCGCCCCGTGGATCCAGTCCAGCAGTTCGGCTTCGCTGTCGCTTTGCCGCACAATGGCTTTCAGCCCCAGCGCGGCGGCCTCGGCCTCGATCAGCGCGGCCAGCTGGTCGTGCGTGGTGTCGCCGTACACGTCGGGCTCGCGCCGGCCCAGCCGGCCCAGGTTCGGGCCGTTGATCACCTGCACGATCATGAGGCGTCCTCGTCGGCCAGGGCGGCATACGCCGCCGCCAGCAGCGACGGGTCCGGGCCGGCCAGCCGGCCCGGCTTGGCCAATCCGTCCAACACCACGAACCGCAGCACCCCGGCGCGGGACTTCTTGTCCCCGGCCATGTATTCCAGCAGCTGCGGCAGCGCGTCGGCGTCGTAGCTGACCGGCAGGCCGAGCGCGGACAAGATGGTGCGGTGCCGCCGCGCGGTGGCGTCGTCGAGCCGCCCGGCCAACCGGGCCAGCTCGGCGGCGAAGACCAGGCCCACCGACACTGCCGCGCCGTGCCGCCACCGGTAGCGCTCGCGGCGCTCGATCGCATGCCCCAACGTGTGCCCGTAGTTGAGGATTTCGCGCAGCTCCGACTCCTTCTCGTCGGCGGCGACGACGTCGGCCTTGACCGCGATGGCGCGCTGGACCAGCTCGGCCAGCACCTCGCCGGACGGGTCCACCGCGGCCCGCGGATCGGCCTCGATGAGGTCGAGGATCGCCGGATCGGCGATGAAGCCGGCCTTGACGACTTCGGCCATGCCGGCCACCAACTCGTTGGGCGGCAACGTGTGTAGCGTCGCGAGGTCGACCAGCACCGCGAGCGGCTGGTGGAAGGCGCCGACCAGGTTCTTGCCGGCGTCGGTGTTGATGCCGGTCTTGCCGCCGACGGCGGCGTCGACCATGCCGAGCAGGGTGGTGGGCACGTGCACGATGTCGACGCCGCGCAGCCAGGTGGCCGCCGCGAAACCGGCGACGTCGGTGGCCGCACCACCGCCCAGGCTGACCAACGCGTCCTTGCGCCCGATTCCGATGCGGCCCAACACTTCCCACAAAAAGCCGACGACCGGGAGGTCCTTGCCGTCCTCGGCGTCCGGGATCTCGATGCGGTGCGCGTCAACACCCTTGTCCGCCAACCGCTTTCGGATCACCTCGGCGGTCTCGGCGAGTACGGGCTGGTGCACGACGGCGACCTTGTGCCGGGCGCCGAGCAGTTCGTCCAGCTCGCCCAGCAGCCCGGTGCCGATGATCACCGGGTAGGGCGGGTCGACGGCCACCTGCACGGTCACCGGTTCGCGGGTGGTTCTCATGTGGCGGCCCGGCAGGCATCGGTGGCGGGCAGCCGCGACACGATGTAGCGCACCACCGCGCCGGGGTTGCGCCGGTTGGTGTCGACCCGGATGGTGGCGGCCCGCCGGTACAGCGGGCTGCGCTCGGCCAGCAGCGCGCGGTACTTCTCGGCGCGATCCGGCCCGGCCAGCAGCGGGCGCACCGTGTTGCCGCCGGTGCGCCGCACCCCCTCGGTGGCGCTGATCTCCAGGTAGACGACGGTGTGGCCGGCCAGCGCCTCGCGCACCCCGGGGCTGGTGACCGCGCCGCCGCCCAGCGACAGCACGCCGTCGTGCTCGGTCAGCGCCGCGCGCACCACCTCCTCCTCGATGCGGCGGAACTCCCGCTCGCCGTCGGTGGCGAAGATCTCGGCGATGGGCCGGCCGGTGCGCTGCTCGATGGCCGCATCGGTGTCCAGGAAACCCACCCCGAGCGCCTTGGCCAGCCGCCGCCCGATGGTGGACTTGCCGGAGCCCGGCAGCCCGATCAGCACCGCTTTGGGCGCCATCACGCGGTTCCCCGGGCGGCCGGCGCCTCGCGCTCGGCGACCGCCCGCCGGTAGGCGTCGATGTTGCGGCGGGTCTCGGCCAGCGAGTCGCCGCCGAACTTCTGCAGCGCCGCGCGGGCCAGCACCAGCGCCACCATGGCCTCGACCACCACCCCGGCGGCCGGCACCGCGCATACGTCCGAGCGCTGGTGGATGGCGACGGCCTCGTCGCCGGTGGCCATGTCGACGGTGGCCAGCGCCCGCGGCACGGTGGAGATCGGCTTCATCGCGGCGCGCACCCGCAGCGGCTGGCCGTTGGTCATGCCGCCCTCCAGCCCGCCGGCCCGGTTGGTCGAGCGGACCACGCCGTCGGGGCCGGGGTACATCTCGTCGTGGGCCTGGCTGCCGCGGCGGCGGGCGGTGGCGAAACCGTCGCCGATCTCCACCCCCTTGATCGCCTGGATGCCCATCACCGCGGCGGCCAGCTGACCGTCCAGCCGGTTGTCGCCGCTGGTGAACGAGCCCAGCCCGACGGGCAGCCCCAGCGCCACCACCTCGACCACGCCGCCCAGGGTGTCGCCGTCCTTCTTGGCGGCCTCGATCTCGGCGATCATCGCCTGTTCCGCCGCCTCGTCGTAGGCGCGCACCGGGCTGGCGTCGATCGCGGGCAGGTCGCCCGGGCCCGGGGGCGGCCCTTCGTACGGCGCCGACGGGCCGATCGCGATCACGTGCGAGAGCACCTCGACGCCGAGCGCCTGGCGCAGGAACGACCGGGCGATGGTGCCCGCGGCCACCCGCGCCGCGGTCTCGCGGGCGCTGGCCCGCTCCAGCACCGGCCGGGCGTCGTCGAACCCGTATTTGAGCATGCCGGCGTAGTCGGCGTGGCCGGGCCGCGGCCGGGTGAGCGGGGCGTTGCGGGCGCTGTCGGCCAGCTGCGCCGGGTCGACCGGGTCGGTGGCCATCACGGTTTCCCACTTGGGCCATTCGGTGTTGCCGATCTCGACGGCGATCGGTCCGCCCAGGGTGAGGCCGTGCCGCACCCCGGACAGCACGCTCACCGCGTCCCGCTCGAAGCTCATCCGGGCGCCGCGGCCGTACCCGAGGCGGCGCCGGGCCAACTGTTCGGAGATGTCGGTGGAGGTGATCTCCACCCCGGCGACCATGCCTTCCAGCACGGCCACCAGCGCGCGGCCATGCGACTCCCCGGCGGTGATCCAACGCAACACGGGTCCCATCTTCCCATGTCGAGTTCCGAAAGGCCGATTCGCGCAGGCCCCCACGTTCAGGAGGGGGACAGCGCCGGATGCGCCAGCCGCCGGCCCGGGACCGCGTCGAGCAGCGCGCGGGTGTAGTCCGCGGCCGGCGCGGCGAACACCGCCGCGGTGTCCCCGGTTTCCACGACGCGCCCAGCGCGCAGCACCACGACGCGGTGCGCCAGTCGCCGCACCACCGACAGATCGTGCGAGACGAACAGATAGGTCAGCCCCAGCTGCCGCTGCAGCCGCAGCAGCAGGCCGACGATCTGGTCCTGGGTGACGACGTCGAGCGCGGACAGCGGTTCGTCGAGCACCACGATCTGCGGGCGCAGCACCAGGGCGCGGGCGATCGCGACCCGCTGGCATTCACCGCCGGAGAGCTCACCCGGCCGCCGGTCCAGCTTGTCGTCGCTCAAGCCGACACTGGCCAGGGCCTCGGCGATGCGCTGCGCGCGGCGGGCCCGGTCGTCCACCCGGTAGGACCGCAGCGGGCCGTCCAGGATCTGGCGCACCGTCCAGCGCGGGTCCAGCGCCGACCCCGGGTTCTGGTAGACGAACTGGATGTCTTGCCAGTGCCGGCGCCGGGTCCGCGCCGGCAGGGCGGCGACATCGCGGCCCAGCACCCGCACCGTTCCCCGGGTGGGGGTGAGCAGGCCGACGACCATTTTCGCCGTCGTCGACTTGCCCGACCCGGACTCCCCCACCAGCGCCAGCGTCTCGCCCCGCCGGACGGTGAAGGCCACCTCCGCCACGGCGGTGTGCCGGGCCCGGGCACCGAGCCGGAACTCCTTGGCGACGCCGGCGACCTCGATGACGTCCTCGGAGCCGGCGGGCGCGGCGGCCGGCGCCGAGGCCGTGAGCCGGCGGACGAGATGCGCGGCGTACTCGGTGCGCGGGGCCGCGACGATGGCCTCGGCCGGCGCGTCCTCGACGACGACGCCGCCGCGCATCACCACGATGCGCGACGCGTGATCGGTGGCCACCCCGATGTCGTGGGTGATGAAGACGACGGTGGTGCGATGCTCGGCGACCAGCCGATCGAACACGGCCAGCACGTGCCGCTGGACGGTCACGTCGAGGGCGGACGTCGGCTCGTCGGCGATCAACAGCCCGGGGTTGAGGGCGAACGCGATCGCGATGAGCACGCGCTGGCGCATGCCGCCGGAGAGCTCGCCCGGACACTGTTTCAGGCGCTGCGCGGGGCGGTCGATCTCCACCCGGTCCAGCAGCTCGATGCAGCGCCGCCGCGCCTCGCGCCGGGACAACCGCTCGCCCTTCAGGGGGAAGATCTCGGCGATCTGGGATCCGATGCTGCGCACCGGGTTCAACGACGTGGCGGGATCCTGCGGCACCAATCCCACGGTGCTGCCGCGCAGCCGGCACCACTGCCGTTCGCTCAGGCCCAGCACGTCGCGACCGGCGATGGTCAACGACCCCGCGGTGATCCTCGCGGCCGCCGGCAGCAATCCGACCACCGCGTTGGCCAAAGTCGTTTTGCCCGAACCGGATTCACCGACCACGGCGACGAATTCGCCCGACGACACCGCCAGGTCGACGCGGTCCAGCGCCACCCTGGGCACCGCACCGGGATAGGTCACGGTCAGACCGGACACGTCGAGCAGCGGTGGACCCATTGCGCGTTCTCTCCTCGTTCAGATGCGGTGCGACGTCAGCGCCCGGCGGCTGAGCACGCCGAGCGCCAGGATCACCGACAGGACGACGGCGCCGGGCAGGGTGGACAGCCACCAGGCGGTGGCCAGATAGCGGCGGCCCTCGGCGACCAGCAGTCCCCACTCCGGTGTCGGCGGCGGGGCGCTGTAGCCGAGGTAACCCAACGCCGAGATCAGCAGGATCGCACCGCTGAGATCGATCACCGCCAGCGCGATCACGGCGCCGGCGGCGTTGGGAACGATGTGGCGGCGGATGACCGACCAGCGGGTCTCGCCGGACAGGAAGGCGGCCTCGACGTAGTCCAGCGCCCGCACCCGCAGCACTTCGGCGCGAAACACCCGCGCGAAGACCGCGATCGATCCGATGCCCACACCGATGCCGACCGACAGCGGTCCGGGGCCGTAGGCGGTGACGATCCACACCGACGTCAGAAACCCCGGAAGCGCCAGCAACACGTCGGACGCTCGCATGGCGACGGCATCGACCACGGGTCCGCTGACGCCGGCGGCGATGCCGACGGCACTGCCGAGCAGCAGCCCCACCGCCACCGCCAGCCCCGCGGTGGCGACGGTGTGCGAGGTCCCGTAGATGACCCGGGTCAGCACGTCCCGGCCCAGGTGGTCGGTGCCGAACCAGTGCGCCGCGCTCGGCGGCTGGAACTTGTCAATCGGCCTGCCCTTCAACGGGTTTCGATCGGTGAACAGCCCTGGAGCCGCCGCCCAGGCGGCGGTCAGGATCAGCACCGCCGCGGAGATCCGCACCGGCCAGGACGCCGTGCGCGCGCTCATCCGAACCTGCCCAGCCGGGTGGTGAACCCGCGGCGCTGCACCCGGGTGACCCGCGGGTCGAGCAGCGGATAGATCAGGTCCACCGCCAGGTTGGCCGCCACGATCGCCACCGCCGTCAGCAGCACCAGGCCCTGGATCAGCGAGATGTCCTGGCTGGACACCGCCTGCAGCAGCACCGCACCCACTCCGGAGCGGGAGAACACCGTTTCGGTGACCACCGAGCCGCCCAGCAGTGCACCGACGGTCGTCGCGGTCACCGTCAGCGCCGGCCCGGCGGCGTTCTTCACGACGTGCTTGCGGATCACCCAGCCCGGGGTGCCGCCCTTGGCCCGCGCGGTGTTGACGTGCGGCAGCGCCAGCGTGGCGTCGATGTTCTTGCCCAGCACCTGCGCGATCGGCGCCGAAACGGGCACCGCGAGCACCAGCGCGGCGACCAGCAGCGACGTCACGGATCCGTCCGGGAACAACGAGATCAGGCCCAGCTGCACCGAAAACACTTGCAGCACAACCAATCCGAGCCAAAACGTGGGGACCGCGCCGAACAGCGGCGGGATCGCGCGCAGCACCGACCGCACCGGCGCGCTCGTGGTCGCCAGCGCGGTGACCGACACCGCGAACAGCACCGCGAACCCGGTGGCGGTGGCCGCCAGTTTCAGGGTCTCGCCGATCACCCCGCCGATCCGGTCGGTGACGGCCTGACCGCTGGACAGCGAGAAGCCGAAATGCCCGTGCAGCACCTGGTTCAGCTGCGCGAAGTACTGCACCCACAGCGGCCGGTCGTAGCCGTAGAACGCCTTGACCTGCGCGACGATGTCGGGGTTGAAGTAGCCCTCCCCCTTGGCCACGAAGATCGCCGCCGGATCGGCCGGCAGGATGCTGACGCCCCAGAACACCAGGCTGAAGACCGCCAGCAGCACGATGGCCGACTGGCCGATCCGGGCGAGAACGTAGCCGAGCATCCCCCTCACGCCTTCCAGGCGCTCTGCAGCAGCGGCTCGGTGTAGCGGGTGAATTCCACGTGCACGTTGGGTGCGGCGGCGTGCACCTGCACCTCATCCCACAGCACCAACGCCAGCTGGTCGTCGATGATCCTGCGCTGCTCGCGGGCGACGACGTCTTTGAGCCGCGTCGGGTCGGTCTGCCGCAGTTCCTCCTCGGACAGCCCGAGCAACGCGTCGTTCTGCGCGAACGTCAGGTTGCTTTTCGGGCGGCCGAACAGCAGGCCCAGCCCGATGTTGTACTGAATCCTGGTGCCGAACAACGGGGTTGACGATTGACTGCTGGAGGCATTGAAGAACGTCGTGTCCCCCGCCCGGTTCTGCAGCACCACGCCCAGCTCCCGCCACTGCTGTTCGATGAACTCGAACGCCGGGCGGAACACCACGCTCTGGTTGGACGCCGCCAGCGTCAGAACAAGTTTCTTGCCGTCTTTTTCGCGCACCCCGTCGCCGCCCGGCTTCCACCCGGCCGCATCGAGCAGGCCGGCCGCCCGCTGCGGCTGATACCCGATGTCGGCGCTCACATCGGCGAACAACGGATCGTCGTGTCCCAGCACGGAATCGGCCGCGCGATAGCTGTCGGACAGCACCGTGTCCACCACCGCCCGACGGTCGATGCCCAGTTGCAGGGCCCGGCGCACCCGGACGTCGTCGACGACCTGGTTGTTGATCCGGAACCCGACCAGGTTCGCGGTCTCGGCGGGAGCCGCCACCGGGATCACCTGCAGGCCACCCTGTTTGAGCGCGGGTTCGTCGGTGGGCTGGATTCCGCGGGCCACGTCCACCTGATGGGATTGGACCGCGCCCGCGCGCAGGCCCGGCTCGCCGATCACCCGGAAGACGACCTTGTCGACGTAGGCCGGCCCCTGGTTGGGCCACGACGACGGCGGCCACGCGTAGTCCGGGCGCCTGGTGAGCACCACCTGCTGGTCGGGGATCTGCGACTGGTACACGAAAGGGCCTGAGCCGATGACGTTTTCAACCTTGGCCTGGCGCTGGTAGTCGAGCGCCAAGGTGGCCGGTGCGCGGATGCCCGCGCGGCTGTAGGACAGCACCTTGTAGAAGTTGGTGTTGGGCCGGTCGAGGAACACGGTGACGACGTTGCCGCTGACCTCGCTGTGGTCGTAGCCGACGAAATCGGCGAAAGCCGGCATCTTCTTGGCCGGGTCACCCTTGCCGAGCTGGTCGAAATTCGCCTTGACCACCTCGGCCGTCAGCGGTGTGTGGTCGCTGAAGCTCACCCCGTCGCGGATGGTGAAGGTGTACCGGGTGGCGTTCTGGTTGCGGGAGAAGGTTTTTGCCAGCCATCCGCGCACCGCGTCGGTTTTCGGGTCGACGTAGACCACCCGGTCGAGCAGCTGGAACATCAGGTTGTTGGCGCTGTAGTTGGCGGCCATGGTGTCGGTGACGAACTGCACGTCCGAGTAGGTCAGGGTGCCGCCGCGCACCGGCGGACCCGTGGGTCCGGTGCTCGCGGTGTGCCGATGGCCGGAACATCCCGCCGCCAGGACGCACAGCACCGCGCCCAGCGCCGCGGTGCGCGTCGCTACCTTCGCCATGCGAGCGGGTCAGAAGAAGCTGGTGTCGGGCAGGGCGGCGCCGTTGACGGCGACATCGCCGAGCACCCGCGCCTTGTAGACCGTCGGGTTGTGCGAGAACAGCGTCCGCAGATTACGCCAGTGCCGGTCCAGCAACGCCGACGCCTGGACGGCGGACGCGCCGCCGGCGTCGAACACGCGTGACGCCGCCCGCAGCGCGGGCTCCTGGATCGCCACCTTGACGCGGGCGGCGGCGATCGATGCCGCGGCTTCCAGTTCCGGATCGATCCCGGTGTCGCGGGCGGCCTGCAGCGCCGGGGCGAGCTCGGCCGCCGCGTTGCGCACCAGGGCGTGCGCGGTGTAGGCCACCGCGTCGATCTCGCCGACGATCTGCAGCAGTTGCGGGTCGGCGGTCGGGGTGTCGGCGCTGGCGAACGTGTAGGTCCGGCGCCGCCCGCGCACCAGCGCCGCCGCGTCCTCGGTCAGGCTGCGCAGGATTCCGGCGGCCACCGCGTGCAGGTACAGCTGGACCAGCGCGCCGCGGGCCCGGTTGACGCCGATGGTCGAACCAAGCGGGAAAACTTCGTCGTCGGCGACCGCAACGTCGTTGAATACCGTTGTGCCGCTTCCTGTCTGGCGCTGACCGATGCCGTCCCAGTCGTCGAGGTGCTCGACCCCGGCCCGGTCGACCGGAATCACCACGGCGGTCGGCACGCCGTCGTCGTCCTGCGCGGTGATCCGCAGGTAGTCGGAGAACTGCGCGCCGGTGCTGTAGAACTTCCTGCCGCGCAACCGCAACCCGTCGGGAGTGGTCACCAGCCGGGTGTCACGGTGGTTGCCGCCCACCGACTTCTGGCTCTGTTCGGCGTTGGCGCCGCCGATCAGCCCGCCCTCGGCGACCACCGCGATCCACCGGTCGCTGCCCGGGCGCCGCGGCGTGACTTGCAGCTCCTCGACCAGTGCGTAGTGGATCCGCAGGATGTGCGCCAGGTCGGGGTCGGCGGCGGCGAGCGCGACGAGGTAGTCGAAGAACTCCGGCGTCGTGTAGCCGGCGCCGCCCAGCTCGCGGGCCAATCGCAGCGCGCCGAGCCGATGGTCGCGAACGAGTTTGAGCCCACGCAGCGGCGGTTCGGTGCCCCCGTCGGCCAACCGCAGGCGGTAGTCCGCGGCGATCTCGGCGAGCACGGGCTGCACCGCCGCCGCGCCCGCGGGTGTGTCCTGCCGGTGAAATGCAACGGGCATACGTGTCAGAGCCTTCCGGATGCGTCCGCGCCGCGGCGGTCCGCGGCAACAGCGACCAAACCTAGGCGCCGCCGCGCAATGCCGGCAACGGTTTGCCGCGTCACAATTTTTAAGCGGAACACGCTGTGGTCAGCCATCTTTCGGCCCGCGACGATCGCGGGAGTTGCATCGCGCAGGCGGCCACGTAGCGTCCTGGTTCATGGCTGTTGCGCTGTCCGTCGGGATCGAGCTGGCCGGCGACGGAATCGGGGAACGCTCGCCCGCTTCGGGTATCGCCGGTCTGGCGCACCGCCTGGAGTCCGCCGGTGTGCACTACTGGGTGATCGGCGCCGACCGGGCCGAACCGCCCGCCGCGCCCAGCCTCGACGCGTCGGTGATCGCCACCGTCGCGGCCCGGCACAGCAGCCACCTGGGCCTGGTCGTCGCGGCGGCACCGCACCGCGACCACCCCTATAACCTGGCCCGCCGGCTGGTCTCGGTCGACCACGCGGCGCGCGGGCGGGTCGGGTGGTTCGCCCTGGACGCCGACCGGCGCATCGCCCTGGGCACCGGCGCCGACACCTGGACCGGCGCCGCCCTGGGTCCGGCACACACCGCGGAGGCGATCGCGGCGGTGCGAACACTATGGCGCACTTGGCCTTTCGCGTCGGTGCTGGGCGACCGCTCGACCGGCGTCTTCGCCGACACCACCCGGCTCCGCCGGGCCGACGTGCGCGGTGCCTATCGCATCGCCGGGCCGCTGAACGTGCCCGGCTCGCGGCAGGGCGACCTGCCGGTGTGGCAGCACGCCGGTGCGGCCACAGCGGATGCGGACGTGGTCGTCGTCGAGGACGGCGCCCCGGTGCCCGACGGCGCCGTGGTCCGGGTCCGCTCGGTCGATCACGCGGCGCTCGACCGGGTCGCGGGCACGCCGGGCGCCGCCGGCGTGCTGCTGCGGGTGCCGGCCGACGCGCTGACCGCGGTGCTGGACGACGTCGTTGCGGCCGCGTACCGCCGCGGCGTGCTGGCCGCGCCGGGTGCGGGCACACTGCGGCAACGACTTTCGCTACCCGTCCCGGCCGCCCCCGACCTGTCGCACCATCCCCGCGCCTTCGACGATGCGCCGAACGCGGGGGCCCGGCTGTGAGCCGCCGCGAGCGCGGCCTGACGCTCAACGTCAACGTGTTGAACCTGGGCATCCACGCCGCGTCGTGGCGGCGATCGGCCGAGCCGCCGACCGCGTTCACCGATCCCGGCTACTACGTGCGGATGGCCCGGATCGCCGAACGCGGAACGCTGGATGCGCTGTTTTTGGCCGACGGGCCGGCGGTGCGCGATCATCCGGCGCTGCGCCCGTCGCAGGCCCTGGAGCCGAGCGTGATCCTGGCGGCCGTCGCCGCCGAAACCGAGCATCTCGGGCTGATCGGCACGTTCTCGTCGACGTTCAACGACCCTGTGGAGCTGGCGCACCGGCTGCTCAGCCTCGACCAGCTCTCCGGTGGTCGCCTGGCGTGGAACGTCGTCACCACGTATTCGGAGGCGGCGGGCGGCAACTTCGGCCTGGCTGATCTCCCGGACCGCTCGACGCGGTACCGGCGCGCCGCGGAGTTCGTCGACGTGGTGCTGGCGCTGTGGCGCGACGCCGCGACCGGCGGCGGCGTCGATCACCGCGGCGAATTCTTCGCCGTCACCGGCTCGTTGCCGCAGGGCCCGTCGCCGCAGGGGCATCCGCTGCTGGTCCAGGCCGGCGGGTCGCCGCAGGGCCGGGAACTGGCCGGCCGCGTCGCCGACGCCGTGTTCAGCGCCGAACTCGACCTGGACGCCGCGATCGAGCACTACCGCTACGTCAAGGACGCCGCCGTGGCGCACGGCCGCGGTCGCGACGCGGTGCGCATCCTGCCGGGACTGATCACCACCATCGGCAGCAGCCGCGCCGAGGCGCAGCGGCGCTACGAGGAGCAGAACGCGCTGCTGCCCGCCGGCCACGACGTCGAGCGGTTGTCACAGACCCTGGGCGCCGACCTGTCCGGGCTGCCGCTGGACGAACCCATCCCCGCCCGGCTGCTCGGCAGTGTGCCGGATCCGTCGAAATTCGTTGGCTCCCTGGGTTTTCGGGAGTCGGTGGTGCGTCTGGTCGTCAGCGGCGGGCTCACGCTGCGCCAGACGCTGCGGGCGTTCAGCGGGTCGGGTCACCGGGTGATCGTGGGATCGCCGGTCGACGTGGCCGATACCATCGAGCAGTGGTTCGGCGCCGGCGCCGCGGACGGCTTCAACCTGATGCCCGACGTCTTCCCCGACGGTCTGGAGGTGTTCGTCGACGAGGTGGTGCCGATTCTGCGGTCGCGAGGGCTGTTTCGCGCGTCGTACGCCGAGGCGACGCTGCGCGAAAGGCTCACCGGCGACCGGCACGTCGTCGCGGCATGAACGCAAGAAGGAAGGTGCGCGGTGCCCGCCGAGGCTAGCCGATTTCTCTGGTACATCCCGAACACCGTCGAGCCGGGCCATCGCGGTGACGACACCGTCGACGGCTGGGGCAGCCTGGACTACTCGGTGGACCTGGCGTCGCGCGCCGAGCAACACGGTTGGGAGGGCGCGCTGATCGGCACCGGCTGGGGACGGCCGGACACCTTCACGGTCGCCACCGCGATCGCCGCGCGCACCACCGCCTTCGCGCCGCTGGTGGCGGTCCGGCCCGGCTACTGGCATCCGGCGCATTTCGCCAGCGCGGCCGCCACCCTGGACCGGCTCAACGGCGGCCGGCTGTTGGTCAACATCGTCAGCGGGGCCGACGACGTCGCCGCCTACGGCGACACCGAGGTCGACAAGTCCCGCCGGTACGACCGCACCCGCGAATTCATCCGGCTGCTCCGCCGGTTGTGGACGCAGGACGACGTCACCTTCCACGGCGAGTTCTTCCGCGTCGAGCACTCGACGCTGCGGCCGCGCCCGCTCGGTGCCGAGCAGGGCCGGCACCCGAAGCTGTATTTCGGTGGGGCCTCGCCGGCCGCCGAGCAGGTCGCCGCGACCGACGCCGACGTCCAGCTGTTCTGGGGCGAGTCGCTGGACGGCATCGCCGAACGCATCGACCGGCTGAAGTCGTTGTCGGACAAGCTCGGTCGCGAGCACCCGCCGCTGGAGTTCGGCCTGCGGGTGACCACCCTGGTGCGCGACACCTCCGAGCAGGCCTGGCGCGACGCCGAGGCGAAGGTCGCCAAGCTGGCCGGCACGCCGACCATGATGCTGCTGCACGACCCGGCGGGCTCCGAGGGGCAGCGGCGGCTCAACGACCTGGCCGCGCGCGGCGAGGTGATCGATTCCTGCCTGTACACCACGCCGAGCAAGTACGGCGGCGAGGGCGCGGGGACGACCTGGCTGGTCGGCTCGGCCGCCGAGGTCGCCGCCGCGCTGCGCGCCTACGCCGACCTGGGGGTGAGCCATTTCGTGCTGTCGGACACCCCGTACCAGTCGGAGGTGGTCCGGCTCGGCGATCAGCTGTTGCCGCTGCTGCGCCATACCGCCCTGGCGAACTGAGGCCGATCAGAACAGGGCCAGCCCGGCGCCGGCCGCGGCGGCCAGGCACAGCGAGGGCCCGTGCGGCACCGCCGGGCCGGCCCGGCGCACCCGGGCGAGCACCCCGACCAGCGCGGTGAGCAGCGGCGCGGCCAGGGCAGCCAGAAACCACACGCCCACCCCGCCGCAGCCGGTCAGCGCGCCCACTCCGAGCGCCAGCTTGACGTCCCCGGCGCCCATCCCGCCCGGCGCCACCGCATGGACCAGCAGATAAATCGCGGCCAGCGCGGCGGCTCCGGCCAGCGCCGACGGCCCGCGCCCGGCCAGGCCGGCGGCCGCCAGGATCGCGGCGGCCCCGGTCAGGGTCAGTGCGTTGGGCAGCCGGTGTTGCCGGATGTCGTAGCAGCTCAACACCGCCAGCCAGGTCAGCACCGCGCCCGCGGCCGCAATTCGCATGCGCGGCATACTAATCCGCGTCGGCCGCCGCGCAAGTCATCGCTTCGCGCGGGGCGGGCAGCCCGGTGAACTGTTCCACCTGGGCGAAGGCCTGGTGCAGCAGCATCTGCATGCCGCTGATCACCCGGCCGCCGGCGGCGCTGACCGCGGCGGCCAGCGGGGTGGGCCAGGGGTCGTAGACGGCGTCGAGCAGCACGCCGACGCGCGCCAAGGTGCCGGCATAGCGTTCGGCCACCTCCGCCGGCAGGGTGCTGACCAGCACCTCGGCCGCGGCCACCTCGTCGGCCAGCCCCGCGCCGTCCAGCGCGCAGAACCGGGTCGGCACGCCCAGCTCGTCGCCGAGGCGCACCAGCCGGGCCGCCTTGTCGGGGTTGCGGGCCACCACGGTGATGCCGGCGACGCCCAGCTGGGCCAGGCCCGCGACGGCCGCCGGCGCGGTGCCGCCCGATCCACAGACCAGCGCCCATCCCGAAGCGGCGCCCAGCGCGCCGGCGACGCCGTCGATGTCGGTGTTGTCGGCCCGCCAGCCCGTCGCGGTGCGCACCAGGGTGTTGGCCGATCCCACCCGCCGCGCCCGCTCGGTGCGCTCGTCGGCGAAGCGCAGCGCCGCGAACTTGCCGGGCATGGTCACCGACACCCCGACCCACTCGGGGCCGAACCCGCCGACCACGCCGGGCAGCTGGTCGGCGTCGCATTCGATGCGCTCGTAGGTCCAGTCGTGCAGGCCCAGCGCACGGTAGGCGGCCAGGTGCAGCTGCGGGGATTTCGAGTGGGCGATCGGCTTGCCCAGCACGGCCGCCCTGCGGGGCCCCGCGCTAGCGGGGGGTGCTGTCGAGGACACCGTTGTGCTTAGCCAGCTCGATGTTGGCCAGGTGCTGCTGATAATCCTTGGTGAACAGCGTCGTCCCGGCGGCGTCGATGGTGACGAAGTAGAGCCAGTCCCCCGGCGCGGGGTGCTCGGCGGCGTGCAGCGCGTCGATGCCGGGCGAACAGATCGCGGTGGCCGGCAGGCCCTGCGACACGTAGGTGTTCCACGGCGTCTTCTGGCCCCGGTCGGCGTCGCTGGTGGCCACCTCGCGGCGGTCCAGCGGGTAGTTGACCGTCGAGTCGAATTCCAGCGTGTGGTGGGCGTGCAGCCGGTTGTAGATCACCTGCGCGACCTTGGCGAAGTCCGGGGTGTTGGATTCCTGCTGCACCAGCGACGCCACCACCAGGATGTCGTAGGGCGACAGGCCCATCGCCTGGGCGGTGTCCACCAGCCCGGACTTCAGGTACTCCTCGGCCCCGGCGCTGATCAGCCCGGCCAGGATGCTCTCCGGGGACGCCGACGGGTCGACGTTGAAGGTGCCCGGCGCGATCAGCCCCTCGATCCGGCGGTGGTCCCTGCCCAGCTCGTTGACCGGTTCCAGCGCCCACGGCGGCACCGACAGCGCCGCGGTGGTGCTGTTGGTCGCGGCCGCGCGCAGCTGCTGCACCGGCACGCAACGCCGGTTGCCGTCCAGGTCCACGCAGGTGGCCTGGGAGATCAGGGTGAAGATGCCGGGGTTGACCTTGTTGGTCTTCATATCGGTGGTGTCGTCGAGCTGACGGCCCTCCGGGATGACCAACCGGCCCACCCGGCTGTTGGGGTCGGCCAGCCGGGCGACGGCGTCGGAGGCCGGGATCTCGGTGCGCATCCGGTAGAAGCCGGGCTGGATGGAGTCGATCTTGCTGTTGCCGTGCGCGGCGTTGACGAACGCCCGCACCGTCTTGACCACGTGCTGGTTGTGCAGCGTCTCGCCGACCATGGTGGTGGAGTCGCCGGCCTGGATCTGGATCACCAGGTCGCGCTTGCCGCTGCCGCTGTAGTCGTCGCCCGGCCCGAACACGGTGTGCCACAGCTTGCCGCCGGCGAACACCCCGGCCAGCACCACCACGACCAGCAGCGCCAGCGCGGCGCGTAGGGCGAAGCGCCGCCGGCGCCGGCCCCGCTCGGCCCTGTTCCGGGCCATCCGGCTGGATCTGCGCCGCGGCGGTCCCACCGCCTCGGGCTCGGCGCGCTCGCGGCGGGCGCTGTCAACCATCGCCGGCCTCCCGGGTCGCCGCGCGGCGCTGGTCCAGCCAGCTCTGCAGGATGGCCACCGCCGCCGCCTGGTCGATCACCGCGCGCTGCGCCCTGGCCCGCACCCCGGCGGCGCGCAGCGAGCGCTGCGCGGCCACCGTGGTCAGCCGCTCGTCGGCCAGCCGCACCGGGGTGGGCGCGATCCGCCGGGCCAACTGGTCGGCCAGGTCGATGGCGTCCAGCGCCGACGTGCCGGTGCGGTCGGCCAGGGTGCGCGGCAGCCCGACGACGACCTCGACGGCCCCGAGCTCGGTGACCAGCGCGGCCAGCCGGCGCAGGTGTTTGCCGGAGCGGTCGCGGCGCACGGTCTCCACCGGGGTGGCCAGCACGGCGTCGGGGTCGCTGCAGGCCACCCCGATGCGCACGCTGCCCACGTCGATGCCGACCCGCCGGCCCCGGCCGGGGTCCTGGTCAGGGTCGCCGGGCCGGTCGGGGACGCGGTGCTGTGTCAAGACCACTCAACCGACCCGCGCTATCGCGGCGATCTCGGAACGCACGGCGTCCAGCGCCGCGTCGATGCCGGCCGGATCCTTGCCCGATCCCTGCGCCAGGTCCGCCTTGCCGCCGCCGCGCCCGTCGACCGGCGCCGCCAGCTGCTTGACCAGGTCGTTGGCCCGGATGCCGAGATCCTGGGCGGCCTGGTTGGCGGCGACTGCGTACGGCACCGACCCGCCCTCACCCTCGGCGATCAGCGCGACCACCGCCGGATCGCTGCCCAGCTTGCCGCGGATGTCACCGACCAGCGAGCGCAGGTCGGCCGCCGTCATCCCGCCGGACATCCGCTGCGCCACCACGCGGACGTTACCGATCCGCTCCGCGCCCGCGGCGGCGTTGCCGGCCGCGGCCCGCGCGGAGGCCAGGCGCATCCGCTCGAGTTCCTTCTCCGCGGCCCGCAGCCGCTCCACCAGGTTGGCCACCCGGGCCGGCACCTCCTCCGACGGCACCTTCAGCGACGACGCCAGCCCCGCCATCAGCGCGCGTTCCTTGGCCAGGTGCCGGAACGAGTCCAGCCCGACGTAGGCCTCCACCCGGCGCACCCCGGAGCCGACCGAGGATTCGCCCAGGATGGTTACCGGCCCGATCTGCGCGGAGTTGTGCACGTGCGTGCCGCCGCAGAGCTCCAGCGAGAACGGGCCGCCGATCTCCACCACCCGCACCTGCTCAGGGTAGCTCTCGCCGAACAGCGCGATGGCCCCCATCGCCTTGGCCTTCTCCAGCTGCTCGGTGAAGGTGTGCACCTCGAAGTCGGCCTGCACGGCCTGGTTGGTCACCTCTTCGATCTGGGTGCGCTGCTCCTCGGTCAGCGGGCCCTGCCAGTTGAAGTCGAAACGCAGGTAGCCCGGGCGGTTCAGGGAGCCCGCCTGAACGGCGTTGGGCCCCAGCACTTGTCGCAGCGCGGCGTGCACCATGTGGGTGCCCGAGTGGCCCTGGGTGGCGCCGCGGCGCCACTGCGGGTCGACCGCGGCGATCACGGTGTCGCCCTCCACGAATTCACCGGACTCGACGTTGACCCGGTGCACCCACAGGGTTTTGGCGATCTTCTGCACGTCGGTGACGGCGGCCCGGGCGCTCTCGCCGGCGCCGGTGCCGCTGATGGTGCCCTCGTCGGCGATCTGCCCGCCGGACTCGGCGTAGAGCGGGGTGCGGTCCAGCACCAGCTCGACCCGGTCCGCGCCGTCGCCGCCGTGGGTGACCACCGGCACCCGTTTACCGTCCACGAAGATCCCCAGAATCCTTGCCTCCGAGGACAATTCGTCGAAACCGGTGAACTCGGTGGGGCCCGCGTCGACCAGTTCGCGATACGCGGTCAGGTCGGCGTGCGCGTGCTTGCGGGCGGCGGCGTCGGCCTTGGCCCGGCGGCGCTGCTCGGCCATCAGCTCGCGGAAGCCCACCTCGTCCACCTGCAGCCCGGCCTCGGACGCCATCTCCAGCGTGAGTTCGATCGGGAACCCGTAGGTGTCGTGCAACGTGAACGCGTCGGAGCCCGAAATCGATTTCGCCCCAGTGGCTTTGGTGGTGCTGGCCACTTCGTCGAACAGTTTGGAGCCGGCCGCCAGGGTGCGGTTGAACGCGGTCTCCTCGGCGACGGCGATGCGGGCGATCCGGTCGAAGTCGGTGACCAGTTCGGGATACGACGGGCCCATCGCGTCGCGCACGGTGGCCATCAGGTCACCGACGATGGGCCCCTCGATGTCGAGCAGCCGGGCCGAGCGGATGACCCGGCGCAGCAGCCGGCGCAGCACGTAGCCGCGGCCGTCGTTGCCCGGGGTGACGCCGTCGCCGATCAGGATGGCCGCGGTGCGGCTGTGGTCGGCGATGATCCGGTAGCGCACGTCGTCGTCGTGGTTGCCGGCGTCGTAGGGCCGCGGGGCGCGGGCGGCGACCGCGTCGATGACGGGCCGCAGCAGGTCGGTCTCGTAGACGTTGTGCACGCCCTGCAGCACGAACGCGACCCGCTCCACACCCATGCCGGTGTCGATGTTCTTGCGCGGCAACGGCCCCAGGATCTCGAAGTCGGTCTTGGAGGTGCCCTCGCCGCGCTCGCTCTGCATGAACACCAGGTTCCACAGCTCGACGTAGCGGTCCTCGTTGGCGATCGGCCCGCCGCCCACGCCGAACTCCTCGCCGCGGTCGTAGTAGATCTCCGAGGACGGGCCGCACGGGCCAGGGATGCCCATCGACCAGTAGTTGTCCTCCATGCCGCGGCGCTGGATGCGCTCCGCGGGCAGCCCGGCGATCTCCTGCCACAGCCGCACGGCCTCGTCGTCGTCGAAATAGACCGTCGTCCAGATGCGTTCGGGGTCAAGGCCGTAGCCGCCCTGCTCGACGCTGCCCGTCAGCAGCGTCCACGCCAGTTCGATGGCCTCGCGCTTGAAGTAGTCGCCGAACGAGAAGTTGCCGGCCATCTGGAAGAAGGTGTTGTGCCGGGTGGTGATGCCGACCTCGTCGATGTCGGGGGTGCGGATGCACTTCTGGATGCTGGTGGCCGTCGGGTACGGCGGCGTGCGCGCGCCCAGGAAGTAGGGCACGAACTGGACCATGCCCGCGTTGACGAACAGCAGGTTGGGGTCGTCGAGGATCACCGACGCGCTCGGCACCTCGGTGTGGCCCGCCTTCACGAAGTGATCAAGAAATCGCTTCCTGATCTCGTGTGTCTGCACTTTCCAGCCCGCTTCTTCCCGTTGCTTTTCTGCGTTGACGTGTAATCCCAGCCTATTCGCTGGAATATTGGACCACCGCGCCGCTAGCCCTCCAAAAAGCTCAGCCGCACGGAGCGTTGCGGGTTGTCGCGGTTGAGGTCGACCAGCACGATGCTCTGCCAGGTGCCCAGCATCGGCTCCCCCGCCGAAACCGGGACCGTCACCGACGGCGCGACCAGGGCCGGCAGCACGTGGTCGGCGCCGTGGCCCGGGGAGCCGTGCGCGTGCCGGTACCGGTCGTCGCGGGGCAGCAGCCGCTCCAGCGTGTCGACCAGGTCGTCGTCGGAGCCGGCGCCCGTCTCGATGACGGCCACCCCGGCCGTCGCGTGCGGGACGAACACGTTGCACAGGCCGTCACCGCGGGACCAGCAGAACCCGCGCACCGCCTCGGTGAGATCGACGATGCGGCGACGGGAGGTGTCCACGTCCAACACATCGGTATGCATTCGAACCAGCCTACGGCGCGGGCGTCGCGACCAGCCAATCGTTTGTGAGCGCGACCACATTTGGGCATTGCGGGCCGCCACCGGTGAGAGGAAGGTAACTGGTGGGACCGGTGGCGCCACCGGGGTGCCACCCCGACACGGAAGGGGTCGACCGTGTACGCACGCTCTACCACCATCCAGGCGCAACCCCTGTCGATCGACATCGGAATTGCGCACGTTCGCGATGTCGTCATGCCCGCCCTGACCGAGATCGACGGGTGCGTGGGGCTGTCGCTGTTGGTGGACCGGCAGTCCGGCACCTGCATCGCGACCAGCTCGTGGGAGTCGATCGACGCCATGCGGGGCAGCGCCGCGCGGGTGGCGCCCATCCGGGACCGGGCCGCGTTGATGTTCGACGGCAGCGCGCGGGTCGAGGAGTGGGACATCGCGCTGCTGCACCGTGACCACCCGTCCCGGGACGGCGCCTGCGTGCGCGCCACCTGGCTCAAGGTGGTGCCCGACCAGCTCAGCCGGTCGCTGGAGTTCTACCGGTCCTCGGTGCTGCCCGAGCTCGAGCAGCTCGACGGGTTCTGCAGCGCCAGCCTGATGGTCGACCACCCGGCCTGCCGCCGGGCCGTGGCCTGCTCGACGTTCGACTCGATGGACGCGATGGCCCGCAACCGCGACCGGGCCACCGAGCTGCGCAGCAGGCGGGTGCGCGAGCTGGGCGCGGAGGTGATCGACGTCGCCGAGTTCGAGCTGGCGATCGCCCACCTGCGGGTGCCCGAGCTGGTCTAGGCTGCGCGCTCGCGAGCGTCACGCCAGCGTGGCGGCGGCGGTCGAGCGTCACGCCAGCGTGACGCTCGGCGCGCTTAGGGCAAGGCGTCGCCGGGGAACCCGCGGCAGGCGTGCACCTCGTAGGTGAAGACGCCCGCCGCGACCCCGGGGTCCTCGCTCATGATCCGGGTGGTCTCGTCGACCGTCGCCGCGAACACCCCGACGCCGCAGACGTCGGACCCGTCGCTGACCGGCAGCACCACCGCGAGCACGCCGTCGTCGCGCAGCCCGAAATTGCGCCGGCCGTGCTCCCAGATCACGCCGGCCGCTGACTCGTCGCCGAACCCGGGGCCGCGCTTGAGGATGACGACGCTGTAGGGCTTGGCGGTGGTCAGCAGCCGGCCCATCTCCTCGTCGGTGAAGACTTTCATGACCGTCCCCTCTTGTTGCGGATGATCGCGCGCAGCCGGTCCAGCCGCCCGGCCATTTCCCGCTCGGCGCCGCGGCCTGTGGGCCGGTAGTAGTCCACACCGACCAGCTCGTCCGGCGGATACTGTTGTGCCACAACACCATCCGGGTGGTCGTGGGAGTACTGGTAGCCCTGGGCGTGGCCCAGCGCCGCCGCACCCGAATAGTGTCCGTCGCGCAGGTGGGCGGGCACCAGGCCGGCCTTGCCGGCCTTGATGTCGCTCATCGCCGCGCCCAGCGCGGCGGTGACCGCGTTGGACTTCGGCGCGGTGGCCAGATAGACGGTGCAGTGCGCCAGGGTGAGCTGCGCCTCGGGCATGCCGATCAGCGCCACCGTCTGAGCGGCCGCCACCGCCACCTGCAGCGCGGCCGGGTCGGCCATGCCGATGTCCTCGCTGGCCAGGATCATCAGCCGGCGCGCGATGAAGCGCGGGTCCTCCCCCGCCACCAGCATGCGGGCCAGATAGTGCAGCGCGGCGTCCACGTCCGAGCCGCGGACCGATTTGATGAAGGCGCTGATCACGTCGTAGTGCTGGTCGCCGTCGCGGTCGTAGCGCACCGCGGCCTCGTCCAGGGACTGCTCGACGGTCTGCACGGTGACCGATTCGCCGGCCTCGGCGGCCACCTCCAGCGCCGTCAGCGCCCGCCGGGCATCGCCTGCGGCCAGCCGCACCAGCAGGTCGACGGCCTCGGGCGCGACCCGGACCCGCCCGCCCAGGCCGCGCGGGTCGTCGATCGAGCGGCGCACCACGGTGCGGATGTCGTCGGCGCTCAGCGGCCGCAGCTGCAGGATCAGCGACCGGGACAGCAGCGGCGCCACCACCGAGAAGGACGGGTTCTCCGTGGTGGCCGCCACCAGCAGCACCACCCGGTTCTCCACCGCGGACAGCAGGGCGTCCTGCTGGGTCTTGGAGAACCGGTGCACCTCGTCGATGAACAGCACGGTCTGCTCGCCGCGCAACAGCGCGGTGCGCGCGCTCTCGATCACCGCGCGCACGTCCTTGACACCCGCCGACAGCGCCGAGAGCGCCTCGAACCGGCGGCCGGTCGCCTGGGAGATCAGCGCGGCCAGCGTGGTCTTGCCGCTGCCCGGCGGCCCGTACAGGATGGCCGATGCCACGCCCGAGCCCTCCACCAGGCGGCGCAGCGGCGACCCGGGGGCCAGCAGGTGGTCCTGCCCTACCACCTCGTCCAGCGACGCCGGGCGCATCCGGACCGCCAGCGGCGCACCGGCCGGCACGCCCAGGCCGTGGTCGCCCGGCGGCGGCGCGCCGGGCAGGTCGAACAGACCGTCGGACACGGCTTCAGGCATACCACGCGGCGGCGACGCGCAAGCCGGCTCGCGGCCGTCGACCCGCGCGCGCCGGCGTCATCTTTGCTAAGTTCCGGTTTGCCGAATCCGGTGCGCGTTCGCTCCCGGTAAGTCGAGCCGGCGGAAATCCAACAGCAAGGACGGACATGAGCCAGCCCCCCGAATATCCAGGCACGCCGCCCGAGCCGCCGCCGGGGTACGGCCCGCCGCCGGGGTACGGCCCGCCGCCGGGCTACGGCACGCCTCCCCCACCGCCGCCGGGCTATGGCCCGCCGCCCGGCTACGGGGCGCCCCCGCCCGGCTACGGCCCGCCCCCGGGCTACGGCCCCCCACCCGGGTTCGGCGGCCCGCCCAAGCCCGCGTTCAGCGTGGGCGCGGCGTTCGGCTGGGCGTGGAACGCCTTCACCAAAAACCCTGTGGCGCTGATCGTTCCGACGCTGGTCTACCTGGTGGTGCTGGGCGGTGCCTCCACGCTGATCGGGCTGAGCCAGGACGTCGGCACCTCCGGCGGCGGCTCCGGCGACGACTACTTCACCTTCACCGCAAACCTCAACGGCGGCGGGATGGCGCTGCTGGTGCTGGGCTACCTGGTCGCCTACCTGGTGGGCGCGTTCGCCCAATCCGCCTACCTGTCCGGCTGCCTCGACCTGGCCGACGGCCGCCCGGTGACCATCGGGTCGTTCTTCAAGCCGCGCAACTTCGGCATGGTGTTCCTGGCCGCGCTGCTGGTCGGCATTCTCACCTCGATCGCCTCGGCGCTGTGCTTCCTGCCCGGCCTGATCCTGGGCCTCTTCGCCCAGTTCACCATCCCGTACGCCATCGACCGGTCGGAGTCGACCGTCAAGGCACTCAGCTCCAGCTTCTCCACCGTCACCGCGAACTTCGCCAACGCCCTGCTGGTGTGGCTGGCCGAGTTCGCGCTGGTGGTGGTCGGCGCCCTGGCGTGTGGAGTCGGGCTGCTGCTGGCCGCACCGGTCGCCGCCCTGGTCGGGATCTACGCCTACCGCAAGCTGTCCGGCGGCCAGGTGGCGCCGCCGCCGGGCTACCAGCCCGGCCCGCCGCCCGGCTATCAGCCCGGCCCGCCGCCGGGGGCCCCGCCGGCGTAGCGGCCGGCCGCGGCCACTCCCGGCGCGCCGGGCTCCCCCGGCCGCGCCGCGTGCGTACCGTGCAGCTGTAATGGCGTTTGCGGACAAGACATTCGGCACCGGTGGACCCTCGGCGGCCGCCGGCGGCTCCTACGACGCCGACCGCCTGCTGGCCGGGTACCGGGCGGCGCGGGCCCAGCAGGCGCTGTTCGACCTGCGACAGGGCCCGGCGAGCGGCTACGACGAATTCGTCGGCCCCGACGGCAAGGTGCGCCCGGCCTGGACCGAGCTGGCCGACGCCATCGGCGAACGCGGCCGCGCCGGGCTGGACCGGCTGCGCTCGGTGGTCCGCGGCCTGATCGACCACGACGGCATCACCTACACCGACGTCGAGCCCGGCGGCCGCGGCCAGGAGCCGCGGCCCTGGCAGCTGGACACCCTGCCGATCGTGCTGTCGGCGGCCGACTGGGAGCCGCTGGAGGCCGGGCTGCTGCAGCGGTCGCGGGTGCTCGACGCGGTGCTGGCCGACCTGTACGGGCCGCGCAGCCTGCTCACCGAGGGCGTGCTGCCCCCGGAGCTGCTGTTCGGCCATCCCGGCTACCTGCGCGCCGCCAACGGCATCGAAATCCCGGGCCGTCACCAGCTTTTCATGCACGCCTGCGATGTCAGCCGGCGCCCGGACGGCGGCTTCGCCGTCAACGCCGACCGCACCCAGGCGCCCTCGGGCGCCGGCTACGCGCTGGCCGATCGGCGGGTGGTGGCGCACGCGATTCCCGACCTGTACGAGCGGATCGCACCGCGGCCCACCACACCGTTCGCGCAGGCGCTGCGGCTGGCGCTGATCGACGCGGCGCCCGACGTCGCCCAGGACCCGGTGGTGGTGGTGCTGTCGCCGGGCATCTACTCCGAGACGGCGTTCGACCAGGCCTATCTCGCCACCCTGCTGGGTTTCCCGCTGGTGGAGAGCGCCGACCTGGTGGTGCGCGACGGCATGGTGTGGATGCGTTCGCTGGGCACCCTGAAACGCGTCGACGTGGTGCTGCGCCGGGTCGACGCCGAGTATTGCGATCCGCTGGACCTGCGCGCCGACTCCCGGCTCGGGGTGGCCGGCCTGGTGGAGGCGCAGCATCGCGGGACGGTGACCGTCGTCAACACCCTGGGCAGCGGAATTCTGGAAAACCCTGGGCTGCAACGTTTTCTGCCCGCGATGGCGCGGCACCTGCTGTCCGAAACGCTGCTACTGCCCAGCGCGCCGGTCTACTGGGGCGGCATCGACGCCGAACGTTCACACCTGCTGGCCAATCTGGCGTCGCTGCTGGTGAAGTCCACGGTGGGCGGGAAAACGCTTGTCGGGCCGGCGCTTTCGTCGCGGCAGCTCGCCCAGCTGGCGGCCCGGATCGAGACGGCGCCGTGGCAGTGGATCGGCCAGGAGCTGCCGCAGTTCTCCTCGGCGCCGACCGACCACGCCGGCGTGTTGTCGTCGGCCGGGGTCGGCATCCGGCTGTTCACCGTGGCCCAGCGCGGCGGCTACGCGCCGATGATCGGCGGCATCGGCTACCTGCTGGCCGCCGGCCCGGCCGCGTACACGTTGAAAAGCATTGCGGCCAAGGATGTCTGGGTGCGTCCGACCGAGCGGGCCCGGGCCGAGGCGGTCGGCGTGCCCGCCGTGGAGCCGCCGGCGAAGACGGCCGCGGGCACCTGGGCCGTCAGCTCCCCGCGGGTGCTGTCCGAGCTGTTCTGGATCGGGCGGTACGGCGAGCGCGCGGAGAGCATGGCCCGGCTGCTCATCGTCACCCGCGACCGCTTCCACGTCTACCGCCATCACCAGCACAGCGAGGAAAGCGAGTGCGTGCCGGTGCTGATGGCCGCGCTGGGCCGCATCACGGGCACCGACACCGGCACCGGCGCCGCGGCCGGTGGCGATGCGGCCGAGACGATCGCCGTCGCGCCCTCCACGCTGTGGTCGCTGACCGTCGACCCGCAGCGGCCCGGCTCGCTGGTGCAGTCGGTGGAGGGGCTGGCGCTGGCCGCGCGGGCGGTGCGCGACCAGATGTCCAACGACACCTGGATGGTGCTGGCCGGGGTGGAGCGGGCGCTGGCGCTGGACAGTGAACCGCCGGACTCGCTGGCCGAGGCCGACGCGCTGCTCACCGCGGCGCAGACCCAGACGCTGGCCGGGATGCTGACCCTGTCCGGGGTGGCCGGCGAGTCGATGGTGCGCGACGTCGGCTGGACCATGATGGACATCGGCAAGCGGATCGAACGCGGCCTGTGGCTGACGGCGCTGCTGCGGGCCACGCTCACCGTGGTGCGCGGCGCGGCCGCCGAACAGACCATCCTCGAGTCGACGCTGGTGGCCTGCGAGTCCTCGGTCAGCTACCGGCGCCGCACGGCGGGCAAGGTGAGCGTGGCCGCGATGGCCGAGCTGATGCTGTTCGACGCGCAGAACCCGCGGTCGCTGCTCTACCAGGTGGAGCGGCTGCGCGCCGACCTCAAGGACCTGCCCGGTGCATCCGGGTCGTCGCGCCCGGAACGGCTGGTCGACGAGATCGGCACCCGGCTGCGCCGGTCGCATCCCGCGGAGCTGGAACGCATCAGCGACGACGGGCGGCGCGCCGAGCTCGCCGAGCTGCTCGATTCGGTGCACGCCGAGCTGCGCAGCCTGGCCGAGGTGCTCACCACCACCCAGCTGGCGCTGCCCGGCGGCATGCAGCCGCTGTGGGGTCCCGACGTGCGCCGCGTGATGCCGGCCTAACCGGCCCCGTCGACCACGGCGTGGATGAACTGCATCTTCTCCAGCACCGCGGCCGGCAGCACGAACGGGTACAGGTCGTCGTGGCCCATGGACCGGTTCACCATGTTCAGTGACCACGACAACGGCAGCCACGTGTCGATGATCGTCTGAAAAGCGCTGGGCCCCAACGCCGGACGATCGATGGTGGCCGACGCCGGGGCCAGCCCGCACCACGCCGAGGTGTCCAGCGTGTCGCGGATGTGCAGGTAGTGGGCGAACGTCTCGGCCCAATCCTCGCTGGCGTGCATGGTGGCATATGACGAGACGAAGTTCTCCTGCCAGCCCTCCGGCGCGCCCTCGCTGTAGTGCCGGTCCAGCGCCTGCTGATAGTCGGCGTCGGGATCGCCGAACAGCTCGTTGAACCGGCGCAGGTGGTCGGGGTGCGGGGCGATCAGCCGGTAGAAGTAGTAGTGCCCGATCTCGTGCCGGAAGTGCCCGAGCAGCGTCCGGTACGGCTCGTCCATCTCGACCCGCAGCTGTTCGCGGTGCACGTCGTCGCCCTCGGCCAAATCCAGTGTGATGACCCCGTTCTGGTGACCGGTCAGCACGTTCTCGTGCGCGCTGGACAGCAGCCGGAAGGCCAGGCCGTAGTCGGGGTCCTGATCACGCCCGACGATCGGCAGCCGCAGCTCGTGCAGCTCGGCGATCAGCCGGCGTTTGGCCGCCTCGGCGCGGGCGAACTCGGCCAGCCCCACGGTGTCGGCGTCGTTGGGCCGCTCGGTGGTCAGCACGCAGGACGCGCACAGCAACCGCGGCTCGTTCACCGGGACCAGCCAATTGCATTCGGCCAGAAGCAGATTGGCGCACAACTGGTATTCGCTGGCGGGCACGAAGCCGGCGTGCCCGCTCGTCTCGTCCTCCGAGATCACCAGCAGTGCCATCTGCTCGATCGAAAACCCCAGCGCGCTACCGCAATTCAGGCAGGTGGAGTTCTCGAAGGTTAGGCGCTGGCCGCACTTGGGGCAGGTGAAGTCACGCATAGGGCACCACGTCGACGGACACGTCGATCACGCTGTGCTGTGAGTTGGTGTAGATGATGCCCCGCAGCGGCGGGACGTCGGCGTAGTCGCGGCCGCGTCCCACCACGATGTAGCGCTCGTCGATCATCTGGTCGTTAGTGGGATCCACTCCCAGCCACTCGAATTGACCGGGCTCGTGCGGGGTCCACACGGCGGCCCAGGCGTGGGTGGCGTCGATGCCGATCATCCGGTCCTTTCCGGGAGGGGGGTCGGTGGCCAGATACCCGGACACGTAGCTGGCCGCCAACCCGTGGGCGCGCAGGCAGGCGATCGCCAGCCGCGCAAAGTCCTGGCATACCCCTTCGCGGGCCGCCAGAACCTCGGCGACCCCGGTGGAGATCGTCGTCGACCCGCTCCGGTAGGTGAAGTCGGTGAAGATCCGCGACGCCAGGTCCCGCAGCACCTCGATCAGCGGCCGCCCGGGCGCGAAACTGGGTGCGGCGTAGTCGCGCACCTCGTCGGTGATCTCCGGCGGGTCGAGGTCCAGGGTGAATTCGGTTGCCAGCGCCCCGCGGCGGCCGGCCGGGCGGGCCGCCTCCCAGGGCTGCACCGCCGGCCCGGTGGTGTACAGGCCCGGCGCCGGCGGGTTGACGTCGACGATGGAATCGCTGGTCACCGTCAGGCTGTGGTGCGGTTCAGTGACGTGGAAATAGGAGCTGATGTTGCCGTAGCAGTCGGTGCTGGTGGAGCTGTCGGCCGGGGCCGGGTCGATGGTCAGCCGATGGGCGACGCAGCGCTGCCGCAGCGAGTCCCGCGGCGTCAGGAAACCCCGGCCGTAGGAGCTGGTCACCACGTCGGAGTAGCGGTACTCGGTGCGGTGGGTGACGCGGTGGCGGCGGGCGGCCCCGCCGTCGGCCTGCTGATCGGCTTCGGGCACAAGGCTGATCACATCACACCGGGGCCGCCGCCGCGGTCGCGATGCCGCCGCGTTTGCCGATCCGGCGGCGGCCGCGCCGAAACGGGAGCACAATCGAGAGCGTGGCCACGTGGTACGACGTCGCCCGCATCGTGGGTGAGCTGGCCCTCACCTCCGAGCCGTCACCGCACGACTGGCGGGTCGGCAAGAAGTTGCTGGCCTGGGAGCGCCCGCTGCGGCCCTCCGAGCGGGAAGCGCTGGCCCGCACCGGCGCCGAGCCCACCCCGGGCGACGTCCTCGGTGTCCGGGTGGCCGACGAGGGCGTCAAGTTCGCGCTGATCGACGACGCGCCGCAGACCTTCTTCACCACCCCGCATTTCGACGGCTATCCCGCGGTGCTGGTCAACCTGGACGCCATCTCGGTGCGCGACCTCGAGGAGCTGATCACCGAGGCGTGGCTGACCCAGGCGCCGCGGAAACTGGTGCAGGAGTTCCTGGCCGACTCGCGGTGAGCCCCTCACCCCGGCCGCAGGTCGATCACCCGTTGCAGATCGTCGACGCAGGCGCCGACGGCGTCGGCCAGCGCGACGTGCGGCTCCCGGTCGCCGCCGTCGCCCGAGCGCAGCCGCGCGGCGTGCCGGCGCGCCGAGCCGAGGTACACGCACGCGCCGGCCGGATCGCGGTCGGCCAGCGCGGTCGCCGCCGCCAGCACCAGCAGCACCGTCGACACCGGCTGCCCCTGCCGGTCGCCGGGGCCGGGGGCCACCGCGCGGGCCAGCTGCAGCACCGAGCCGGCCAGCAGCGCGACGTGCACGGCCTGATGGTCGGCGGCGCGCACGGCGTCGCGCAGGCCCCAGCGTCGCGGCGCGATGGCGACGACGTGCCGGGCGGTGGTGCGCGCCTCCAGCAGGCCGCTGAGCTGTTCGTGCACCCGGTCGACGGCGCTCAGCGGCCAGTCGGGCGGGGCCGCCCGGCGGCCGGAGGAAACGTCGGCGGCCCGGGACAGCACGTCGTGCAGCACCGCCAGCACGCCGGCCCGGGCGGCGCCCAGCACGGTGCGCGGGTCGGCCGGGAACAGCAGCACGGCCACGACGATGGCCACCGCGCCGCCGATCAGCGCGTCGAAGATGCGTTCCGGCCCGGCGCCGCCGCGGTACAGGGCCAGCACCAACAGCGCCGAGACCACGGTCTGGTTGGCGAACATCATCCCGTGCCCGATGAAGCCGCCCCCGATGAACACCGCGGCGCCCAGCGCGACCAGCGCGGCGACCGCGATGGGCAGCGCGCCGGGACCGAGCATCCCCTGCACCACGGTGCCCAGCCCGATGCCCAGCGTCACCCCGATCATCATCTGGACGGCCCGTTGGGCGCGCAGCACGTTGCTGGTCGACAACGACACCGCGGCGGCGATCGGCGCGAAGAACGGTTGCGGATGGTCCAGCACGTCGTGGGCCAGGTACCAGGACAGGCCGGCGGCCAGCGACGTCTGCAGCAGGTTGAACCACACCGCACCCAGCCGCTTGCCGCCCGCCCGCACGGCGGTGCGCATCAACGAGGGCACCGCCGAGCCGCGCATCGGTCAGGTCCGGATCAGCTGGAACAGGGGGATCACCCGGCTGGTCTTGGCCTGGTACTCGGCGAAGCCGGGGGCGGCCGCGGCGACCTGGGCGAACAGCGCGTCGCGCTCCTCGCGGGGCAGCTCGCGCGCGGTCACGTCGAAGCTGTCGGTGCCGATCTCCACCCGCGCGGCGGGGTTGGCCCGCAGGTTGTGCACCCAGGCCGGGCTGACCGGGGCGCCGGCGAACGAGCCGATCACCAGGAGCTTGCCGTCGATGCGGAAGTAGGCCAGCGGCGACACCCGGGGCTGACCCGACTTGGCGCCGGTGGTGTGCAGCAGCAGCAGGTCGGCACCCTCGAACTGGCCGCCCACTTTGCCGTCGTTGGCCCGGAATTCGTCGATGATGCTCTGGTTGAACGCGTTGATGGTGCCGGTGTCCGGAATATCAGTCATGCCTGCTCAACCCGGTCCGGCTTGACGTCTATTCCGGACTTCGTGCTGCTCGTTTGTTGCTGTTAGCTGTGATGGCTGCGCAAGAAACACCCTGGTCAGGATAGTTGGTTCTGACGGGTGCCTAAAGTGCTGTTGAATCTACTGCGGACTGACTGCGGACCGGGACTACAACGGTACGGTCCGTCACTTGTCGGGGCCCGCGCCGGTAAACGTCGTGGGGAACGGAATGTCGTCCGGGGCAACGTCATGCGGGAAGTACACCACGTCCATGGACTTGATTGAGCGGTTACACGCGGGCCGTTGAATGGCCTCGGAGAATCCGCTCGACCCGATCCAGCAGCTCGCTCGGGTTATCGTCGGTGGCATCTTTCCAGGCCGCGAGGGCGTTGAGGAGGTTAATCGGCTGGACGCTGAGCTGGGGGCCCAACAGTACAGTGTGGTCACTGTTGGAATCCGCCGCGCAATAGGAGATCTCGACTTGGTATGACCGGCTGCCCGCCCCATTCGGGATCTTGGGCACGATCGACAGAACGCACTCACGCGGGATTTTGATGAACTCGGCCTTGGGCGCGGCCAAACGCACGGTCAGCGCCGACGGGGAAATACACAAAATGCATCGGCGCCACATCCGAACTGCGGAGTAAACGAACAGCGGTGTCGGAATCAGCAGGATGATGCCCGTGACACGAAGCCATACCGGATTGCCGGGGGCAAACCCCGCGCCGACGCTGGCGGCCCCTAGCAGGGGGACCAGCACGTTCAAGACGTACGCATTTCCCTCGTACCACGGGAGATACCTGCACACGATCTCGTTCCCCGACCGGTTGACTCCCGGCCGAAAAATCCGGCGTCTGCCGAGGACGAAGAGGAGTGCCGTGCAGAATCCGATCAGCGACAAGTACCACTGCACTCCCGCCGACGTTGCCACCACTGTGACCAGAAGTAGGGCGACGCCGAACGCGTACCGCAGTACCCGCCCCCACCCCCCGCTGGCCTCACTGTTGGGCATCAGTGACGGTCTCGCATTGTGGTTGCCGGAGCACTGCGGTGGTGATCGTCGGAAGCTGGACCTGCCACCGCCGCACGCTTGTGGACAGCCCCCACCTCCACGACAAGCCCGGCAAACCGCTCGACCGGAGACACAGCCAGGCCGTGCTTCTCCGTGTATTCATCGAATCGCATCGTCGCCGTCCTACCCGAAACCGAAGACCGATTCCACGCCGTGCACCGCACTACCGACGGCATCCGCGACCGGCTCCCAGGCCACTTCGACCAACTTAGATCCCCCAGGCGGCGACCGCTCCCACACCGGCGCCCACCACCAGACCAACTGCGGTCCCGGCACCCGGAATGACCGAACCGATCGCTGCACCAGCTGCCGCGTCCGCGGCAAGACCACCAACCGTCGCGCCAGCCCATAGCCCGGCAGCAGTTCCTGCAGTCTCTCGGGTGACGGCCTCGGCCGCCGAGTTGCCGTCATGCATGTCGGACTTCGACCTGGGTAAGTCTAGCCTTTCGCCGCAACTGTCGCAGCACCCTCGGGCGCCGATATCAAGATGGTGCAGGCGCGGATGCGGCACGCCAGCGCCACCACCACGCTCGACATTTACGGCCATCTGTGGCCTGATGCCGCCGAATCCACCCGCACGGCTATCCGCGCGGTGATCGCGGAGCGGATGAACACCACTGCGGACCAGCTGCGGCCCACGAGCACCTGAGCGAGCCGTTCGCTGAGGTCAATGGGGTTTGCTGGGCTCCGGCTTGACGTCTATTCCGGACTCCTTGCGCTGCTGTTCGGTGATGGGCGCCGGCGCGTCGGTGAGCGGGTCGACGCCGCCGCCGGTCTTGGGGAAGGCGATCACCTCGCGGATGGAGTCGACCCGGGACAGCAGCGCGTTGATCCGGTCCCAGCCGAACGCGATCCCGCCGTGCGGGGGCGCGCCAAAGGTGAACGCCTCCAACAGGAATCCGAACTTCTCCTGAGCCTCGGCGTGGTCCAGGCCCATCACCGCGAACACCCGCTCCTGGATGTCGCGGCGGTGGATACGGATCGAGCCGCCGCCGATCTCGTTTCCGTTGCAGACGATGTCGTACGCGTCGGCGAGCACGTTGCCGGTGTCGGTCTCGATCGCGTCCTCGTATCCCGGCTTGGGTGCGGTGAACGCGTGGTGCACCGCGGTCCACGCCCCGGAGCCGACGGCGACGTCACCGGCGGCGGTGGCGTCGTCGGCGGGCTCGAACAGCGGCGGGTCCACCACCCAGACGAGCGCCCACGCATCGGGGTCGATCATGTCGAGCCGGCTGGCGATCTCGCTGCGGGCCGCGCCCAGCAGCGCCCGCGACGGCTTGGCCGGCCCGGCCGCGAAGAAGATGCAGTCCCCCGGTGCGGCGCCGACGTGCCCGGCCAGCCCGGCGCGCTCGGCCTCGGAGAGGTTCTTGGCCACCGGCCCGCCCAGCTCGCCGTCCTCGCCGACCAGCACGTAGGCCAGGCCCTTGGCGCCGCGTTGCTTGGCCCACTCCTGCCAGCCGTCCAGGGTGCGGCGCGGCTGCGAGGCCCCGCCCGGCATCACCACCGCACCCACGTACGGCGCCTGGAAGACGCGAAATGTGGTGTCTTTAAAGAACTCCGAGCACTCGACGAGCTCGAGTCCGAACCGCAGGTCGGGCTTGTCGGAGCCGTAGCGGGCCATCGCGTCGGCGTAGCTGATCCGCGGGATCGGCCGGGGGATCTCGTAGCCGATCAGCGCCCACAGCGCGGACAGGATCTCCTCGGAGATCGCGATGACGTCCTCGGCGTCGACGAAGCTCATCTCCATGTCGAGCTGGGTGAACTCGGGCTGGCGGTCGGCGCGGAAATCCTCGTCGCGGTAGCAGCGGGCGATCTGGTAGTAGCGCTCCATCCCGGCCACCATCAGCAACTGCTTGAACAGCTGCGGGCTCTGCGGCAGCGCGTAGAACGAGCCGGGATGCAGCCGGGCCGGCACCAGGAAGTCGCGCGCCCCCTCCGGGGTGGAGCGGGTGATGGTCGGGGTCTCGATCTCGACGAAGTCGTGCCGCGCCAGCACTTCGCGCGCGGCGGCATTCACCTTGGAGCGCAACCGGATTGCCGCGGCTGGCGCGTCGCGGCGCAGGTCCAGGTAGCGGTATTTCAGCCGCAGCTCCTCGCCGGCGGGCTCGTCGAGCTGGAACGGCAGCGGCGCGCTTTCGCCCAGCACGGTCAGCGACGACGCGTTGACCTCGATGTCGCCGGTGGCGATCTCGGGGTTGGCGTTGCCTTCCGGGCGGATCTCGACCAGCCCGGTCACCGCGACGCAGAACTCGGCGCGCAGCCGGTGCGCCTGCTTGAGGACGTCCGGGTCGCGGAACACCACCTGGGTGATTCCGGAGGCGTCGCGCAGGTCGATGAAGATGACGCCGCCGTGGTCGCGCCGGCGCGCCACCCAGCCCGCCAGCGTTACCTGCTGCCCGGCGTCGCTACTTCTCAGCGAACCGGCGGCGTGGCTGCGCAGCACAAAAACACTCCCCTTGGTCTGAAACGAAAGCCAAGTCTAGAGGAGGTAACTTTGGTCCTATTGCCACCACCATCGCACTCGTCGGTCCCGGCGCCGTCGGTACGACGGCGGCCGCGCTGCTGCACCGGGCCGGTCATTCGGTGGTGGTGTGCGGCCGCACCCCGCGCGAGCGCATCGAGCTGCGCCCCGACGGCGCCGACCCGATCGTCGTCCCCGGCCCGGTGCACACCGATCCCGGTCGGGTGAGCGGCCCGGTGGACGTGGTGCTGCTGGCGGTCAAGGCCACCCAGAACGCCGGCGCCGCCGGCTGGCTGGCCCGGCTGTGCGGCGAACACACCGTCGTCGTGGTGCTGCAGAACGGCGTCGAGCAGGTCGAGCAGGTGCGGCCGCTCTGCCCGGACTCGCCGGTGATCCCGGGCATCGTCTGGTATTCGGCGACGACCCAGCCGCAGGGCTGGGTGCGGCTGCGGACGGAGCCCGCCCTGGTGCTGCCCAGCGGGCCGTCGGCGCAGGCGGTGGCCGCCCTGCTGCGCGACGCCGGCTGCCGGGTGGACTGCGACCCCGACATCATCACCGCGGCCTGGCGCAAGCTGCTCACCAACGCGCTGGCCGGGTTCATGGCGCTGTCGCGGCGCCGGTCCGGGATGTTCCGCCGCGACGACGTCGCCGCCCTGTCCCGGCGCTACGTCGCCGAATGCCTGGCGGTCGCGCGGGCCGAGGGCGCCCGGCTGTCCGACGACGTGGTCGACGAGCTGGTCGAGCTGTTCCGCAGGGCTCCCGAGGACATGGGCACCTCGATCCTGTCCGACGCGGAGGCTCACCGGCCGATGGAGTGGGACGTCCGCAACGGGGTGATCGCCCGCAAGGGACGCGCCCACGGGCTGCCCACCCCGATCAGCGACGTGCTGGTGCCGTTACTGGCCGCGGCCAGCGACGGCCCCGGCTAGATTGATCCCATGTTCGATTGCGAGCGCGTCGGCCTCGACTTCATCGACTCGGCGCCCGTGGTGTTCCGCAACAGTGTCGATTTGGCCATCACCCCCGAGCAGCTGTTCGAGGTGCTGTCCGACGCCGCGGCCTGGCCGCGCTGGGCGACGGTGATCACCAAGGTCACCTGGACCAGCCCCGAGCCGCGGGACGTGGGCACCACCCGGGTCGTCGAGATGCGCGGCGGTATCGTCGGCAACGAGGAGTTCCTGGCCTGGGAACCGTTCACGCACATGGCATTTCGGTTCAACGAGTGCTCGACCCGGTCGGTGGCCGCGTTCGCCGAGGACTACCGGGTTCAGGTCATCCCCGGCGGTTGCCGGCTGACCTGGACCATGGCCCAGAAACCCGCCGGGCCGGCGAAACTGGCGATGGCGGTGGTCAGGCCGCTGCTGAACCTGGCCCTGCGCCGCTTTCTGCGCAACCTGCGCAGCTACACCGACTCCCTAGCGACCCGGCAACCTTAGGAGCGTGTCATGACCTTCAACGAGGGCATGCAGATCGACACCAGCACCGCGTCCTCGTCCGGCGGCGGCGGGATGGGAATGGCCGTCGGGGGCGGCGGCCTCGGGCTGATCATCCTGCTCGGCGCGTTGTTCCTCGGCGTCGACCCGGGCCGCGTCATGCCCCAGCAGCAGACCAACACCGGCGGCTACTCGGCGCCCGGGTTCGACCTGAGCCAGTGCAAGACGGGCGCCGACGCCAACAAGTACGTGCAGTGTCGCGTGGTCGCCACCGGGAACTCGGTGGACGCGGTGTGGCATCAGCTGATGCCGCGCTACACCCGACCGCACGTGCGGTTGTTCACCGGCCGGGTGAACACCGGCTGCGGCCCGGCCACCACCGCGGTCGGGCCGTTCTACTGCCCGGTGGACCAGACGGCGTACTTCGACACCGACTTCTTCCAGGAGCTGGTCGACCGATTCGGTTCCAGCGGTGGGCCTTTCGCGCAGGAGTACGTGGTGGCCCACGAGTACGGTCACCACGTGCAGAACCTGCAGGGCGTGTTGGGCCGCTCCCAGCAGGGCGCGCAGGGCGCCGGCGGCAACGGGGTGCGCACCGAGCTGCAGGCCGACTGCTACGCCGGCATCTGGGCGCACTACGCCTCCACGGTCAAGCAGGAGAGCACCGGTGTGCCCTACCTGGAGCCGTTGAGCGACAAGGACATCGCCGACGCGCTGTCGGCCGCCGCGTCGGTGGGCGACGACCGCATCCAGAAGCAGGCGACCGGCCGGGTCAACCCCGAGTCCTGGACGCACGGTTCCTCCGAGCAGCGCCAGAAGTGGTTCACCATCGGGTACCAGACCGGCGACCCGAAGCAGTGCGACACCTTCTCCGCGCCCGACTTGGGTTAGGCCGCAAGCAGTTTGCGCAACTCGGCGCGGCCCTGCTCGTCGAGCGGCAGCAACGGCGCGCGCGGGTCGCCGACTTTGAAATCGAGCAACTCCAGGCCGGCCTTGACGGTGGTGGCCAGCCCGCCGGCCACGATGAAGGTGAGCAGCGGCTTGAGGTCGTCGTAGAGTCGCTGCGCGGTGTCGAGGTCGTTCGCGCGCACCGCGTCGTACAGGTCGATGCATGGTTGCGGCCGCAAACACGGTGCGGCCGTGCACCATCCGGACGCCCCGGCCTTCAGCGCGTCGAGCACCAGCGGGTTGCTGCCGTTGTAGAAGGGCAGCCGGTTGCCGGACAGCTCGGCGATGCGCTGCATCCGGGTCAGGTCGCCGGTGGACTCCTTGACCATGGCCACGTTGTCGATGGATTCGAACATCCGCACCAGCAGCTCCGGCGGCATGTCCACGCCGCTGGTGGCCGGGTTGTTGTAGGCCATGATCGGAATCGAGATGGCGTCGCTGATGCTGCGGTAGTGATGGAAGATCTCCCGCTCGGTGAGCTTCCAGTAGGACACCGGCAGGATCATCACCGCGTCCGCCCCGGCTCGCTGCGCGTATTGGGCGCGCCGAATCGTCTTGGCGGTGGTCACATCCGACACTCCCACGATCACCGGCACCCGGCCGGCGACGGCGCTCAGGGTGGTGTCGATCACGGCGTCGACTTCGGGCTCCTCCAGGTAGGCCAGCTCGCCGGTGCTGCCCAGCGGCGCGATCGCGTGCACGCCGGCGGACACCAGCCGCTCGACCAATGCGGCCAGCCGCTGCGTGTCAATCCCGTTGTCGGCGAAGGGCGTAACCGGGTAGGCGATGATGCCGTGGATCTTGGGTTCGGTCAAGGGTTGGCTCCTCAGCTGGTCAGCGCGTCGGGATGGCGGGCCAGGGCCCGGCGGGCGTAGTAGGCGAAGTTGGCCCGGCTGCGCTGCGGCGACAGCGTCCAGTCGTGGGCCTCGCGGGCCAGCTCCTCGGGCAGCTGCTTGACGGTGCCGGCGGCCATCGCGGCCAGCTGCAGCTTGGCGGCGCGCTCGATGAGGATTCCCAACGAGCACGCCTCCTCGATGCTGGCGCCGGCGATGACGTGGCCGTGGTGGGCCAGCAGCACCGCCTTCTTGTCGCCCAGCGCGGCGGTGATGATCTCCCCCTCCTCGTTGCCGACGGGCACGCCCGGCCAGTCGGCCAGAAACGCGCAGTCGTCGTACAGCGGGGTGGTGTCCATGTGAGATACCACCAGCGGGACCTCCAGCATGGACAGCGCCGCCACGTGGAACGCATGGGTGTGCACGATGCACTGCACGTCGGGGCGGGCGCGATAGATCCAGCTGTGAAAGCGGTTGGCGGGGTTGGCCATTCCGTCACCCTCGAGGACATTGAGGTCCTCGTCGACCAGCAGCAGATTGCCGTCGGTGATCTCGTCGAAGCCCAGGCCGAGCCGCTGGGTGTAGTAGGTGCCGTCGGCCTCGGCGCGGGCGGTGATCTGCCCGGCCAGCCCGGAGTCGTGCCCGGCGTCGAACAGCGCCCGGCAGGTCAGGGCCAGCTTCTGGCGGGTGGTCAACGGCGATTCGGCGGCGTCCCGGCCCTGCAACGCCGTCAACTGCTCGGCAGCCCGGCGCATCAATTCCGATTTCGAATCGGTGAACGTGCTGGCCATGTGACACAATGTAGCAGGTTAGGAAACCTTGTGTCATAGGAGCCTCGTGACAGCACTGCTGCGTCCCGTCCGCAGGCAACGCGGCCTCACCCTGGAGGCGCTGGCTGCGCAGACCGGCCTAACCAAGAGCTACCTGTCCAAAATCGAACGCGGCCAGAGCACCCCGTCGATCGCGGTCGCGCTGAAGGTCGCGCGAGCCCTCGACGTCGACGTCGGGCGGCTGTTCTCCGACGAAGCGGCCCGGGAGAAGATCGCCGTCGAGCGCGCCGGTGGCCCCGGGGGCCGGCGCTACCGGGTATTGGCCTCGTCGATGCTGGGAAAGACCATGTCGCCGTTCGTGATTCGCCCCACCGAACAGCTGGCCGACGACCCGCACCCCGAGCACGCCGGCCAGGAGTTCCTGTTCGTGCACGCCGGCAGGGTCGAGCTCGACTACGGCGACCAGACGTTCACGCTCGGGCCCGGCGACAGCGCGTATTTCGACGCGTCGGTCAGCCACAAGGTCCGCTCGGTCGGGCCGGAACCCGCCGAGGTCGTCGCGGTGGCGCACGCCGAACCGGGAAGCGCGGCGTTCGCCGGCTGACTAGCTGGGCCGGCAGGTGACGGTGGTCGTTGCGTCCTGTTGCACGACCACCTGGCCGTCCACGGCGATCTCGCAGTGGAACTGGGCGGGGCCGTTGCCCGAGTCCGGCCAGTGCAGCATGCCGCTGGCCGTGATGCTGGCGAACTGGTTCGGGTTTGCCAACGTGGCGGTGTAGGTGACCGGCGTTCCGCCGCTGAGCGGGGCCTGCACGCTGGTCGAGAACTTCGACGGGTCGGCGTTGAAGGCGGCCTGGCTGGGCGGGTCGGCGTTCACGTAGGAGACGTTGGCGGTCACATTGTTGGGGCTCGTCACGGTGTAGGTCACCTGGTGGCCGTCCGCATGCGCCGCCGCCGGCGTGAGCACCGCCGCCACGGCCATCGTCACCGCTGAGATCGCGCTCGCTGTCCTGTGCACGTTCGTCATATCGAAAACGCTACCGGATTCGTTAGCGACGGTTCGCTGTTTACCGGCGGCTGCGGCCGCGCTCACCCGGCTCGGGTATGAAGCAGACATGAGCGATGAGCCCACCCAGCCCCCGAACCCGGCCGGCGCCGCGGCGCCCGGCGTCACCCGCCGCCGGTTGCTGACCACCGGCGCCGTGTCGGCGGCGTTGGGGGTGGGCATCGGCGGCGGCGCCACGCTGCTGTGGTCGCAGTCCGCGCGCTCGAGAGGGCCCTGGCCGTGGCTGCAGCCCGACCGCAACGGCGCACCGCCGGTGGCCGGGCTGCACCTGCAGTTCGGAAAGAATGCCGGCACCGAGGTGGTGGTGTCCTGGCACAGCACCGACGCCGTCCGCAATCCGCGCGTCGTGTTCGGAACTCCGGTGTCCGGGTTCGGCCGCACGGTGGCCGCCGACACCCGCACGTACCGGGATGCGAAGTCGGGCATCGAAGTTCGGGTCAACCATGCCCGGCTGACCGGCCTGACGCCGGACACCGACTATGTCTACGCCGCGCTGCACGACGGCGCGCAGCCCCAGCAGGGCACCGTGCGGACCGCGCCGATGGGCCGAAAACCCTTGCGCTTCACTAGCTTCGGTGATCAGTCGACGCCCGCGCTGGCCAAGATGCCCAACGGGCGGTACGCCACCGACAACATCGGCTCACCGGCCGCCGCGGACACCACCATGGCCATCGAGCGGATCGGCCCGCTGTTCAACCTGGTCAACGGCGACCTGTGTTACGCCAACCTGGCGCAAAACCGGATCCGCACCTGGTCCGACTGGTTCGAGAACAACTCACGCTCGGCGCGGTTTCGGCCGTGGATGCCGGCGGCGGGCAATCACGAGAACGAATTGGGCAACGGCCCAATCGGTTACGGCGCGTATCAGGCCTACTTCGCGGTGCCCGATTCCGGGTCGAGCCCCGAGACCCGCGGCCTGTGGTATTCGTTCACCGCCGGCTCGGTGCGGGTGGTCAGCCTGAGCAACGACGACGTAGCCTTTCAGGACGGCGGCAACTTCTACGTGCACGGCTATTCGGGCGGGGAGCAGAAGCGTTGGCTGGCAACCGAACTCGCCGCGGCCCGGCGCGACCCGGACGTCGACTGGCTGGTGGTTTGCATGCACCAGACGGCGATCTCCACCGCGGACCGGACCAACGGCGCCGACCTGGGCATCCGCGAAGAATGGCTGCCGCTGTTCGACCAGTATCAGGTCGATCTGGTGCTGTGCGGCCACGAGCATCACTACGAGCGCTCGCACCCGTTGCGCGGCGCGCTGGGCACCGACACCCGTACCCCGATACCGGTGGACACCCGCGGCGACCTCATCGACGCCACGCGCGGCACGGTGCACCTGGTCATCGGCGGCGGCGGCACGTCGGCGCCGAGCAACGCGATGTTCTTCCCCGAGCCCCGCTGCCGGGTGCTGACCGGCGTGGGCACGTTCGACCCCGGGCTGGGGCGCAAGGCGCCGATCTATGTCATCGAGGACGCGCCGTGGTCGGCGTTCCGTGACCGCGACAACCCTTACGGCTTCGTGGCTTTCGACGTCGACCCCGGCCCGGCCGGCGGCAACACCTCGATCAGGGCGACGCATTACGCGCTGACCGGCCCGCTCGGCGAGATGTCGGTGATCGACCGATTCACGCTGACCAAGCCGCGCGGCGACGGGGCGCGATGAGTTTTCGGAGTGTTCGGGTTTTCCGGCTTGTCAGAACAGCGTCGGCTGAGCGGGTTCGGGCGCCGGCGCGGCCGCAACCGCTCGGGCGAACGGGCGGTGATCGCCGCCCAGCCGGTACTTGGCGATCAGCGGGGCGGCGCGGTGCCGCAGCATGTCGCGATAGCTCGGCGGCAGGTAGGCGCCGCGGCTGTACAGCTCCCGGTAGCGGCCGACCAGCTCGGGATGCGAGCGGGCCAGCCATTCCATGAACCAGCCCCGCGTCGAGCCGCGCAGGTGCAGGCCGAAGACCGTGACGCTGCCCGCGCCGGCGGCCGCGATCTGGCCGAGCAGGTCGTCGAGGTGCTCGACGGAATCGGTGAGGTAGGGCAGCACCGGCGCGACCATCACGTGGCAGTCCAGCCCGGCGGCGCGGATCGCGCTGATCAGACCCAGGCGCGCCTGCGGCGTCGGGGTGCCCGGCTCGACGTCGCGGTGCAGGTCCGCGTCGCCCACCGCCAGCGACACCGCCACCGAAACCGGAACCTGCGCCGCGGCGTTCGCGATCAGCGGCAGGTCCCGGCGCAGCAGCGTGCCCTTGGTCAGGATCGACAGCGGGGTGCCCGATTCGGCCAGCGCGCCGATGATGCCGGGCATCAGCGCATACCGGCCCTCGGCCCGCTGGTAGGGATCGGTGTTGGTGCCCAGCGCGACGGTCTCGCGCCGCCACGACGGCCGCCGCAGTTCCCGGCGCAGCACCTGTGCGACGTTGGTCTTGACGACGACCTGGGTGTCAAAGTCATTGCCGCAGTTCAACTCCAGGTATTCGTGGCTGGGCCGGGCGAAGCAGTACCGGCAGGCGTGCGAGCAGCCTCGGTAGCCGTTGACGGTGTAGCGGAACGGCAGCGCCGAGGCATTCGGCACCTTGTTCAGCGCGGACTTGCACAGCACCTCGTGGAAGGTGATGCCCTCGAACTGGGGCGCGCGCACGCTGCGCACCAGACCGAGGCGTTGCAGCCCCGGCAGCGCCCCGTCCTCGACGGGTTTCCCGTTGACCGCGACGGCCTGACTCGCCCACCGCATGCCAGTAATTCGAACACCAGTTCGAGATCGAGTCAAGGGCCTCTGCGGTCAGAAGGGTGGCGGCTCGTCGTCGGGGTCGGGTGGTGGTGCGGGTCCGGGTGTCGCGGGGTGGGTGGTGAGTCGGGTGCGGCGGTTGTGGTTGCGTTCGGTGGTGATGCGGTGGGCGCGGGTATGGCGGCGCAGCGGCATCATGGCGGTGCGCTCGCCGCAGCGGTGCTCGGTGTCGGGCTTGGCCGGCGACACGGCCCCGGTGGGTGTACATAGGGTGGGGAACAGCAGCGCGCTGCCCGGGGTGGTGACGTAGGTGTCGCCGTCGGGCAGGGTCCAGATCACCGCGCCGTCGGGCAGTTGCCGGTCGCGCCAGCCCCAGAACGTTTTCAGCAAATGATGGCCACGGCACAGGCATTTGAGGTTTCTAACAAGTCGGTGATCTACCCCTTATATGGGGTCGTTCAACGCTGCCAGATAAGCGGAATGGTCAGTCGTTGCCAAATCGCGCAGCATGAGGACGAGCGGTGGGTTTGATGTCTGCATGAGACCCACGAAGTCCGGTCGAAGCCGATAGCGACGTGGCGGGAGACCGGGTACAGGTCCTGAACTGGTCGACTGTCGACACCCTTGCCACCAGACAGCTCAAGGTGGCGAGTTGAGTCCCGCATAGTGGTGTAGCGCGGTTGCTGGGTTCGTCATCGTGTCGGTGATGGACGTAAAGCGGCCACCGCGTGATCCTTCGAGTCAACCTTCCACAGAATCCTCGAGGAGTCCCAAAGTTGAGTCCCGCATAGTGGTGTAGCGCGGTTGCTGGGTTCGTCATCGTGTCGGTGATGGACGTAAAGCGGCCACCGCGTGATCCTTCGAGTCAACCTTCCACAGAATCCTCGAGGAGTCCCACGATGACCGCACCCCACATTGTCGACCCTGCCGGCCTTCTTGGCGAGGCCCTGGCCGAAGCCTCACCTGATCTGATGCGCTCCCTGCTGCAGACCGTGATCAACGCTCTGCTGTCGGCGGATGCTGATGCCGTCGTGGGCGCCGAATGGGGCCAGCCCACCCCGGGACGGCGAGCGCAGCGCAACGGGTATCGCCACCGCGGCCTGGACACCAGGGTGGGCACCATCGATGTCGCAGTCCCGAAGCTGCGCAAGGGAACCTACTTTCCCGACTGGCTGCTCGAACGCCGCAAGCGGGCCGAATCCGCGCTGATCACCGTGGTCGCCGACTGCTACCTGGCCGGCGTCTCCACGCGGCGGATGGACAAGCTGGTCAAGACCCTGGGCATCGACTCACTGAGTAAATCGCAGGTCAGCCGCATGGCCACCGACCTCGACGAGCACGTCGAGGCGTTCCGTCACCGCCCACTCGATTCTGCTGGCCCGTTCACCTTCGTCGCCGCTGATGCGTTGACGATGAAGGTCCGCGAAGGCGGCCGCGTGGTCAACGGGGTCGTGCTGCTGGCCACTGGCGTCAACGGTGACGGACACCGCGAAGTCCTGGGCATGCGGGTGGTCACCAGCGAGACCGGCCCGGCCTGGAACGAGTTCTTCGCCGACCTCGTCGCCCGCGGGCTGGCCGGCGTACGCCTGGTCACCAGCGACGCCCACGCCGGGCTGCGCGAGGCGATCGCGGCCAACCTGCCCGGAGCGGCCTGGCAGCGGTGTCGCACACACTACGCGGCCAACCTGATGAGCATCTGCCCCAAGAGCATGTGGCCGGCGGTCAAAGCGATGCTGCACAGCGTCTACGACCAACCCNATGCCCCCGCGGTGGCCGCGCAGTTCGACCGGCTCATCGACTACGTCACCGACAAACTGCCCGCCGTGGCCGACCACCTGGCCACCGCCCGCGAAGATATCCTGGCCTTCACTGCATTCCCCAAAGATGTCTGGTCCCAGATCTGGTCCAACAACCCCGCAGAACGGCTCAACAAAGAGATCCGCCGCCGCACCGACGCCGTCGGGATCTTCCCCAACCGCGACGCCATCGTCCGTCTCGTCGGCGCCGTGTTGGCCGAACAGAACGACGAATGGGCCGAAGGCCGCCGTTACCTCGGCCTCGACATCCTCACCCGCTGCCGCCTGACCACCATCACCGACGACAACCCCGACATAGGAGCCAACGACATGCCCGCACTCACCGCCTAACCCACCGGATCACGCAGCACTACACCACTTCCCGGGACTTGACC
>NZ_JACKSY010000014.1:0-99415 GCF_025821985.1 Mycobacterium timonense
CACCCTCTGCCTGGCGCGACGCCGTACCAACGTCCTTTACGCCCTCATCCGTGACAACCGCACCTGGCAACCCGAATCACCCCCGATCACCAAGTCGGCGGCTTGACATCTTCATTGAGAGTCCGGTGACATCGCCGGCGCTCTTGAACAACTCGCCGAGGTTCTTGTTGCGGCTGTTGAGGGTTCGCGACAAGCGGGTGAGCGCGTCGAAGGCCGGCCCCATCTGGGGTGCGATCTGGTCGAGCGTCGCAGCCAGCGTGTCCAAAGACTGGTTCAGCGCCGTGGTGTTCGTCCCGGCGGTGTCGGTGGTCAAGTCGCTGACCGCTTCGGTCAGCGAGTACGGCGACGACGTGCGCGACACCGGAATCAGTGCCATCGGGTGCATGGTGCCGGTGCCGGCGGACTCCAGCGTCAGCATCCGCTCACCCAGCAGCGTCCCGGTGCGGATGTGCGCGGTGGTCTCCGACCCGAGCAGGATGTTGCCCTTCAGCGCAAAGGTCACCAGGGCGTCGCCGCGATGCAGCTTCACGTCCGACACGGTGCCGACCTTCATTCCCGACACCACCACCGGATTGCCCGTGGCAAGGCCGCCGGCCTCGGTGAACAGCGCCTGGTACCTGACCATGGTCGCCCACGCGATGAACCGGTCCGGCGACAGTCCCACCAGGATCACCATCACCGCCAGGACGACACCGATGAGCCCAGCCTTGACGAGCCCAGATCCGCGATACTTGAGCATCAGGGTTCCGTGCACCTTCCAGCATCTGAACGGAATATGGGAGCTCGCACCGTCTTGCCCTGAAGGTCCGTGCCGCGCAGCTCCAACATGCATAGGTAGTAGGGGATGGTGGCGCCGTTCGCGCCGAGCCGAACCAGCTTGCGATAGTTCTTGGGCGCCTTGCCAATTGCCGCGTCGAGGCGGTCCTTGTCGTTGTCGAGAATCGGCGCCAGCCGATTCAACTGATCGATGGTTCCGGTCAGCGGCGGCCGCGCCTGGGCAAGCAGATCCGCCAGCGAGGCGGTTCCCCGGTCCAGGGCGTCGATGGCGGAACCGATGGTGTTGCGGTCATCGGACAGTCCGCTGACGAGACGCTCGAGGCGATCGACCGCGCCGGAAAACTGTTTGCCGTCTTTGGAGATCGTGCCGATCACGATGTTGAGGTTGTCGATCAGTTGCTGCACGGTTTGGTCGTTGTCGGCCAGGGCATTCGAGAACGACGTCGCCTTGGTGAACAGCGAGTCGAGAGTGCCGCCCTGCCCCTGGAAGACCTGCAGGAGTCCTGAGGTCAACGCGTTGACGTCGCGCGCATTCAGGCCCTGGGTAACGGGTTTGAGCCCGCCGAGCAGCAGGTCGAGATCGAGCGCCGGCGCGGTGCGACTGACGGGGATCTGACCGCCGGCCGGCAGCCGCTTGGGCGAGCCCGGACCGTCGACCAGTTCCAGGTAGCGATCGCCGACCAGGTTGAGGTAGCGGACCGCCGCCCGGGTGCCCTCGGTGAGGACGATGTTGCGGTCGGCGTCGAACTTCACCACGACCTTTTTGTCCGGCTGCAACGAAACGCTGTTGACCGTGCCCACCCGGATCCCGGCGACCCGCACCGACTGCCCCGGCTTGAGCCGCGACACGTCGGTGAACACCGCCGAATAGCCGTTCGTCGCACCCGTGCGGTACTGGCCGAAGATGAAGAACAGGAAGGCGGTCAGCATCGCCATCACAACCGCGAAGACGGCGAACTTGATCAGTGTGGCGCGTGTTCTCATCCGGGCATCCCCACCTGTGCGGAGTTGCGCGGCGGGCCCGCGATCGGCCCGTACAACAGCTGTTTGAGCAGATCGGAGTTGATCAGCAGCTGCGGGTTTCCGTATCCGACCGGGTTGGCCCCGATGTCGGTGATGAATTGCGGCGGGTTGGTGTTGAACGGCAGGGTCGGCAGGCCCATGCACTTGGGGCCGCCGGTGGCCGCGACCTTGGGCAGGTTCGTCGGGTAGCGATAGCGTTCGCCGCCCCAGGTGAGGCTCGCCGAGATGTTGATGCTCGGTTCCGACAGCGGCGGACCGTGCGCGATGGTTATCAGCCCGCCGAAACTGCAAGTGAGCGCCGGCGCGTACTCGTTGGTCAGATCGGTCGTCGGCACGAGTAGATGCAGCACGTTCGTCAGCGGTTGGCGGTTCGTCGACAAGACGTCATTGCCGATGTCGGCCAAGCCGATCGCGCTGATCAGCAGCGCGTCCAGGTTGTGCTGTTCGTCGACCAGTGTCTTGCTGATCCGGGTCGCGTTGGCCGCGGTCTTCACCAGGTCGGGCGCCGCGTCGGCATAGGCGTTCGACACCGTCGGCAGGACGGAGAGGTCATGGCGGAACGCGGGAAGGCTCGGCTCCAGCCGGGCGAGGAACGAATCCAGGTCGCTGAGCGACTGGCCCAGCTGTGGGCCGCGCCCACTGAACGCTTGGGCAAGCGCACCCAGGGACTCGTTGAGTTTCGGCGGGTCGATGTGCGACAGCACCGACACCAATTCCTGGAACACCGTGTTGATCTCGACCATGACGTGCTGGCCCTGCAGCGTCTGACCGGCGCGCAGCCGCTGGGCCGAGGGTTGGGCGGGTTCCACCAGTTGGATCGACTTGGCGCCGAACACCGTCGACGACGCGATGTCGACCAGCACGTTGCTCGGGATGAAGTGCATCTGCGACGGGTCCATCGCGAGGTGAATGGCCGCTTGGCCGTTGGGCAGTGATTCGATGGAGGCGACCTTGCCCACCTGCACGCCGCGCATCTTGACCTTGGCGTCCGGGTTCATGACCAGACCGGCTCGTTGCGAAATCACCGTCACCGGAACGGTTTCAGTGAACGAACCCTGAAACAGGCCCACCGCCACGGCGAAGATCAGGCCGATGATGAGGATGGTGGCCAGTCCGAGCAGGGGCGGCAGGTAATTCCGCCCCGCGGGCGGGTGGGCATGGCCCGGCCGCGGGGGTCGACCGGCGATCGCGCCGCGACCGGCTGGCACATTCTGCGTCACTGCCGTTTCACCTCCTCTGCTAACCGGAAAGGTTGAAGTTGCCGTTCGTACCGTAGATAGACAGCGAGACCAACAGCGTCACCGACACCACGACGATGAGCGACGTGCGCACCGCGTTGCCGGTGGCGTTGCCGACACCGGCCGGCCCGCCGGAAGCGAAATAGCCGTAGTACGTGTGGATCAACAGGATGGTCAGCGCCATCAAAATCGCCTGCAGGAAGGACCACAACAAGTCGATGGGGTTCAGGAACGTGTTGAAGTAGTGCTGGTACAAACCCTGTGACTGCCCCAGCAGGAACGTCGTGGTGAACTGACTGGCCACGAACGACAGGATCACGGCGATGCTGTACAACGGCGTGATCGCCAGCATCCCGGCCAGGATCCTGGTGCTCACCAGGTAGGCAACCGGCCGAATTGCCATGCTCTCCAACGCATCGACTTCCTCGTTGATCCGCATGGCGCCCAACTGAGCCGTCACGCCGGCGCCGAAGGTGGCCGCCAGCCCGATCCCGGCGACCACCGGCGCCGCGATGCGCACGTTGATGAACGCGGCCAAAAAGCCGGTCAGCGCCTCGATGCCGATGTTTCCCAGCGAGGTGTACCCCTGAATGGCCAGCGTGCCGCCCGCTGCCAGCGTCAGGAAGCCGACGATCACCACCGTTCCGCCGATCATCGCCAAAGTGCCTGCGCCCATGCTGATCTCGGCGACCAAGCGGACGACCTCGCGCGTGTAGCGGGTAGCCGCGAAGGGCATCCCGGCGAGCGCTTTGCCGTAGAACAGCGCATGATCGCCGATCCCCGCCAGCAGGGCGACCGGCCGCTCGAGTTGGCGGGTCAGTCGTGGGTATGCAGCCCTCAGCGCCACCGACAGCCTCCTACTTCGCCGTCATCTTGATGCCGATCGCCGTGACGACCACGTTGACGACGAACAGGGACATGAACGCATACACCACGGTTTCGTTCACCGCGTTGCCGACCGCCTTCGCGCCGCCACCGGTGATCGACAGGCCCCGATAACAGGCGACCAAACCGGCGATGAGGCCGAAAAGAGCTGCCTTGATACAGGAAATGACGACCTCGGGCACGCCCGTCAGCAAGGTGATACCGGCGGCGAACGCACCGGGATTGACGTCTTGCACAAACACCGAAAAGACGTAGCCACCGAGGACGCCGATGATGACGACCAGGCTGTTGAGCAAGAAGGCCACCAAACCGGAAGCCAGCATGCGCGGCGTCACCAGGCGCTGAATCGGATTGATGCCCAGCACTTCCATCGCGTCGATCTCTTCACGAATCGTGCGCGACCCCAGGTCCGCACACATGGCGGTGGCACCCGCACCGGCCACGATCAACACCGTGACCAGCGGGCCGAGCTGGGTGACCGCACCGAACGCGGCGCCCGCGCCGGACAGATCCGCCGCGCCCAGTTCACGCAACAGGATGTTGAGCGTGAAGCTGACGAGCACGGTAAACGGGATGGCTACCAACAGGGTTGGGGCCAACGACACCCGCGCGACGAACCAGGATTGCTCCAGGAACTCCCGCCACTGGAACGGCCGGCGAAACAAGTACTTGACCGCGTCGGCCGACATGGCGAACAAGGCTCCGACGGCCTGCATCGCCCCGGACACGTCGACCTTCAGTCGCAGCGCGGGCAACCCCGTAGACCATCGCTCGGCACGCAAATCCGCCATCGGCCTCAGACCCTCCCCAGCGTTACGAGACCGTCAGTCTTGTTCTTGGGCAACGGCTGCGGTAAATTCAGCAGAATTGACGGCTGTGAATTCGTACCGGCGACGGCGAAATGCCCGGCGGGCAGCTGGTTTTCGGCACCGATGGCCGCTGCTTCGCTCACGCCAGACCTCCGTTCTGTCGCGTGAGTTGGCGCCGCAAAACGAGGGGCTCCACGTCTTGAAGCGTCCGGCGATTATGACTCATGCCGCGTCCAGGCGGAGCGAAAAATGCATAACCGTTATCGCGCGCTCGGCGCTTTGCGCAAACGCGTAAGGCACCCGCGTGCCAACACATGCGACAGTCCGCTCAGGCATGTCAGGGCTGCTCCAGTCCGGTAGTGCTCAGGTGACGGCGCCGGCCGTCTTGAGTTCGATGATGCGGTCCCAGTCGAGGCCGAGCTCCATCAGGATCTCGTCGGTCTGCTCGGCGAATCCGGGGGCCGGCCCGGTCTGCGGTGCTGCGACGTCGAACTGTACCGGGTTGGCGACGAGCTCCAGCTCGCCCGCCCGCACGATGTACTCGTTCGCCCGGATCTGGGCGTCGTCGGCCGCTTGCAGGGTGTCCTGGACCGGCGCCCACGGCCCGGCGAGGGTGGCGAAGCGCTCGGTCCATTCGGCCAACGTCCGGGTGGCGATGGCCTTGGTCAGCAGTTCCACCGCGTCCGCCGTGTTGGCGGCGATGTTTTCGGCCGTGTCGAAGCGCGGGTCGTCGGCCAGCTCGGGCAGGTCGACATGCCGGCACACGTCGGCCCAGAACTTGGTGGGCTGCATCATCACGAAGGAGATATAGCGGCCGTCGGAGGTCGTGTACAGCCCCACCAACGGATTGTTCGGCGCGCCGTGCACTCCGGGCGGCGGTGATTCCAGCCGCTGGTGCAGATGATTGGTCAGCGCGACGGTGTGGCCCAGCGACCACAGACCGCTGCCCAGCAGCGAGACGTCGACGACGGACGGTTCGCCGGTGCGCTCCCGCTTGAGCAGTGCCGCCGCGATCCCGCCGGCCAGGTTGGTGCCCGAGATGGTGTCACCGTAGGCCGGTCCGGGCGGGGCGATCATTCCCGGCATGCCGGCGGGCGTGATCGTCGCAGCGGTTCCCGCCCGGCACCAGAAGGCGGTCATGTCGTAGCCACCCTTTTCCGATTCGGCGCCCCGGGGGCCGAGCGCGCTCCCTCGGGCGTAGACGATCTTCGGATTGACCGTACGAATGTCGTCGACATCGATGCCGAACTTCTTCCGGTGAGCGGGAAGGAAGCTCGTGAGGAACACATCCGAGCGGCGGGCCAACTCGTAGAGCACTTCCTTGCCCTCCGGCACCGATATGTCCAGCCCGATGCTGCGCTTGCCGCGGTTGGCGTGCTCGATGTTGGGGTTGGGATCGCCCTCGACGCGCAGCATCCCGGTCTGGCGGAGCCCACGCTGCGGGTCACCGGTCACCGCGTGCTCGACCTTGACCACCTCGGCGCCCCACTCGGCCAGCACGGCGCCCGCCGACGGGACGAACCCGTACATGGCGACTTCCAGGACGCGGATGCCTTCCAGCGGCCTCATGCGAGCGCCCCCTCGGCCGGCCCCGCGACAACGGCAAAGGTCTTGCGCTCCAAGAACTCTTCCAATCCCGCAACCCCCATCTCGCGGCCCACGCCGGACTGCTTGAAACCCCCGAACGGGCTGTCGGCGCCAAAGTAGTTGCCGCCGTTGATCGAAAAGGATCCGGTGCGGATCCGGCGCGCCACGGCCAGCGCCCGTTCCTGGTCGCCGCTGAACACCGCGCCGGCCAGTCCGTAGATCGAATTGTTGGCGATGCGCACCGCGTCGTCGTCATCGTCGAACGCGATCACCACGAGCACCGGCCCGAAGATCTCCTCTTGGGCGATCTCGCTGTCCGGGTCGACATTGGTCAGCAGCGTCGGCGCATAGAAGAAGCCGGGATCCAGCCGCTTGCCGCCGGTGACCAGGGTGGCGCCGGCGGCCACCGCCCGCCGGACCATGCCGTCGACCTTGTCGCGCTGCCGCTCGTTGATCAGCGGGCCCATGTAGGTCTTGGGGTCGGCCGGATCGCCGTGCCGGACCTTGGCGAAGTTCTGCGCGATCAGTTCGACGATCTCGTCGTGATGCGAGCGGGGCACCAGCAGCCGGGAAGTGAGCGCGCAGCCCTGGCCCGCGTGGGTGACCATGCTGAAGGCCGCGAACAGGGCCGCGCCGGCGAAGTCGGCGTCGTCGAGGATGATGGCCGCCGATTTGCCGCCCAGTTCCAGGAAGACGCGCTTGACGGTCTGGCTCGCGGCGGCCATGATCTCCCGCCCGACGGCGGTCGACCCGGTGAAGGTGATGACGTCGACGTCCGGGCTGGTGGTCAGGGCGACGCCCGCGGCCGGGTCCGACGAACTGAGCACGTTGACCACGCCGGCGGGGATGTCGGTGTGGTTGGCGATCAGTTCGCCCAGCGCCAGGGTGACCAGCGGCGTGTCCGGGGCGCCCTTGAGCACCACGGTGCAGCCGGCGGCCAGCGCCGGCGCCAGCTTGGCCAGCGCCAACTGGTTCGGATAGTTGTAGGCGATGATGGCGCCCACCACTCCGGCGGCTTCCTTTTCCACCCAGCGGTGGTGGCGCAGGCCGCGCGACTCCTTCTCGCCGAGGTCTTCGGTGAACGGATAGCTGCGCAGCAGGTCGGCGTAGAAGCGCACGATTCCGATCGGCTCGTCGAGCTGAGCGCCGTGGGTCAGCGCACGGGTTGCGCCGACTTCGGCGATGGTGAGCTCCCGCAGCTCGTCGGCGTGCTCGAGCAGCGCCCGGTGCAGCTGGTCGAGGCAGCGGATCCGCAGCTCGACATCGGTGGCCCATCCGGTGCCGTCGAATGCCCGGCGGGCCGCCGCGATGGCCGCTTCGGCCTCGGCCGTGCCGGCGTCGGGGGCGTGCCCGATCACCGCGCCCGTCGCGGGATTGATCGAGGGGAATGTCGTGCCGGCGGTGACCAGCCGGCCGTCGATCAACAGCCGGCGGTCGACATGGGCGGCGGGCGCGGCGTCGGCCGTCGCGGCGGTCGCTGAGCTCCCCGTGACGGGCTCTGCCGTGTCCTGGGCAGGCATTCCGGTACCCCCTGATGTGGTGGCGGTCACGATAATTTCATTCTCTTCCCCGGCGAATCTTACATTCGAGTTTCGATAATTCAAGAAAGTCTCAGGAATGAGATCGAGCTGCTGACCAGCGGCGCGAACGGCCGTACGCTGTGGATCCCGGCCTCTCCATGCAGGCTGGACGCGGTGTTGTGCGCGTGTTGCACGCCGCTCCGAACGGAGAGTAAGGTTCTCATAATTGTAAGGGAGATTCTTTGTGACTGAAATGGCGTCCTTCGGAGCAGAGGCCTCGAGATGAAGACTGCGGTGGTCACCGGCGGCGGATCCGGCATCGGGCTGGCCGTCGTCGAGCGGTTGCGCGCCGACGGCTTGAACGTCGCCTCCATCGACCTGCGGCCGTCGGATGCGGAGCTGGCTTTCACCGCCGACGTCACCGACCGGTCGCAGGTGGACGCCGCGCTGTCGGCCATCCGCGCCCAACTCGGGCCGGTGACGGTGCTGGTGAACGCGGCGGGCCTGGACGGCTTCAAGAAGTTCAACAACATCACGTTCGAGGACTGGCAGCGGGTGATCGACGTCAACCTCAATGGCGTCTTCCACACCACCCAAGCGGTGTTGCCCGACATGATCGAGGCGGGCTGGGGACGCATCGTCAACATCTCTTCGTCGAGCACCCATTCGGGTGCGCCCTACATGAGTCATTACGTGGCGGCCAAGTCGGCGGTCAACGGCCTCACGAAGTCGTTGGCGCTGGAGTACGGGCCCAAGGGCATCACGGTCAACGCCGTGCCGCCGGGCTTCATCGACACCCCGATGCTGCGCGCCGCCGAGAAGAACGGGTTCCTGGGCGACATCGAGGAGACCATCGCCCGGACCCCGGTGCGCCGGATGGGCACGCCCCAGGACATCGCGGCGGCATGCGCATTCCTGGTGTCCGAGGAAGCCGGCTACATCACCGGTCAGATCTTGGGCGTCAACGGCGGCCGCAACACCTGAGCGGTGGGGATCGGTCAGCGGCGCCCGGCAACAAGCACCAGGTGAGAGGAGACAGCCCGTGAAGGTTTGGGTGGATTCGCAGCGATGCCAGGGCCACACCCTGTGTTCGATGATCGCCCCGGATTCGTTCCAGCTCAGCGACATCGACGGCAGTTCATCGGCGATCGACGAAGTGGTGCCCGCCGACCGCGAGGACCAGGTTCGCGAAGCCGCGCAATCGTGTCCGGAGCAGGCCATCATGATCACCGACGACGCCTGAGCCGGCACCGACCAACAGACATCGAGGGAGACGAAGCGTTGAGTGTCGACGACGGCGTCAATGACAGCGACCGCAAGAAGAACCGGTATCACTTCGACCGGCATTCCCCGGACTATCGGTCGCGGTTCAAGGCGATCACCGAGGAGATGCACGCGAAGTGCCCGATGGCGTGGACGGACACCTACGGCGGGCACTGGGTGGCGGCCGGCAGCCACGAGGTCTTCGAACTCGCCCGTTGCCCCGCCGTGTCCAACGACCATGACATCAACGGCGAACGCCGTGGCTACAAAGGCATTTCGATCCCCACGGCCAGCCGCGTCAGCGCAGTGCGCGGCGGCATCCTGGAAATGGACGACCCCGAGCACCGCATCTATCGCACGGTGCTCAACCCGTACCTGTCGCCGGCGGCGGTCAAGCGCTGGGAGCCGTTCATCGACGAGGTGACCCGCGCCGCGCTGGACGAGAAGATCGAAGAGGGCAGCATCGACTTCGTCGACGACCTGGCCAACATCGTGCCGGCCGTCCTGACGCTGGCGATGCTGGGCATTCCGCTGAAGAAGTGGAAGATGTACAGCGAGCCGGTGCACGCCGCGGTCTACACGCCCGAGCACTCTCCCGACATCGAGCGCGTCACCGCCATGCACCGCGAGATGGGCCTCGACATGGTCAACAACATGCTCGAGATCCGCGAGAACCCGCGCCCCGGCATCGTGAATGCGCTGCTGCAGATGCGCATTGACGGCGAACCCGCGCCGGACCTGGAAATCCTCGGCAACCTGGGGCTGGTCATCGGCGGCGGGTTCGACACCACGACCGCCCTGACCGCCCATTCGCTGGAATGGCTGTCCGAGCATCCCGAACAACGACAGCTGCTCAGCGACGAACGCAAAACGCTGCTCGATCCCGCCACCGAAGAGTTCCTGCGCTACTTCACCCCGGCGCCCGGCGACGGCCGGACCTTCTCCGAGGACTTCGAACTCGACGGCACCGTGTTCAAGGAGGGCGAGCGGCTGTGGATCTCCTGGGCGATGGCCAACCGCGACCCGGCGGTCTTCCACGACCCGGACGAGGTGATCCTCGACCGTAAGGGCAACCGGCACTTCAGCTTTGGGCTGGGCATCCACCGCTGCATCGGGTCGAACGTGGCGCGCACCGTGTTCAAGTCGATGCTCATCGCGGTGCTCGACCGGATGCCGGACTACCGCTGCGACCCCGAGGGCACCGTGCACTACGAGACCATCGGCGTCATCCAGGGCATGCGCAAGCTGCCGGCCACATTCACCCCGGGCCGCCGGATCGGCGCCGGACTGGACGAGACGCTGGAGAAACTGCAACGCATCTGCGACGAGCAGGAGCTCGCCCGGCCGATCACCGAGCGCAAGGAGGCCGCCGTCATCGACTAGGGTCTCGACGAACCGTTGACTGTCGCGATTTTTCGGAGTAGGCCCTGTTCAGCGTGACCGCGCCTTATATTCGGGCCACGAACCTGTGCAGAGATGGGAGACGGATCGGTGAAGCCTTTCGCCGTGGGCCTTGCGCTTGCCACCGCCGCGTTGACTCTTACGCCGACCGCGCACGCCGACATGCAGGTCGGCAACTACCGGGTGGACACGGCCCGGGATCCCGGCCACAGCTGGATCTGGGCGATCAGACCCTGCAGCTACGATCGAGGACCGGAATGTCTGACGGTTGAAGCGATTCCGCAACCGAACGGACAAGCGGCGTGGTGGAAGTCGGACGCACATCTGTCCAACGGCCGCTACACCATGGCAGTTGACGTTCCCGATGGTGTGCGCTGCGTGGTCCAGTTCTTTCCCTCGCACGATGTTTACTCGTGGGACCCGGCGACGATGTCGGGTCAGGTCGATTCGACGTTCGACACCGGTTGCGGCGGCGGACCGGGGGGCAGCAACAGTTGGCCGTTCTCGCTCGTGCGATGGTAGCCGCGTGAGACCTATAGGAGTCAGTCGATCATGAGGGCGACGGGCAGCGAGCACCATGGCTGATGCGAAGAAGCCGCCGCACGATTCGGCCACCTCCGACGAGGACGTGAAGGCCTTGCTCGAGGAGGCCGAGGCCGAAGCGGCCGAAGCCGAAGCGCTGGCCGCGGCGGCGCGCGCCCGCGCCCGTGCCGCCCGGCTCCGGCGGGAAGCGCAGGCTCAGGCGGCGAAGGCCGCTGCAGAAACCTCCGAAGCCGACGAGCATGCGGCCGACGACGAGCCGGCGGAGACCGACGATGAGGTCTCCGACAGCGTGGAAGCAACCGACGCCGACGACACGGAGACCACGCAAGCGCAGACCAAGGAGGCGGCCAAGGAAGCCGAGCCCAACGAGGAAGCCGCCGAGGAAACCGCAGAGGACGCAGAATCGGAATCCAAGGCCCGCTCCCGGCGCCGCCTGCGGTTGCCGTCGTGGTCCGTGGCGTGGAAAGCGGCCGTCATCGCCCTCATCTGTGCTTTCGTCGCCGCCAGCGGATACATGATGTGGGAGCGCCATCAAACCTCCGAGCGCAACCAGCGCATCGCGAACTTCCTGGCGGCAGCCCGGCAAGGGGTGGTCAACATGACGTCCCTGGACTTCAACAAGGCCAAGGAGGACGTCCAGCGGGTGATCGACAGCTCGACCGGCCAGTTCCGCGACGACTTCCAGCAGCGTGCAAAGGATTTCACCACCGTCGTCGAGCAGTCCAAGGTGGTCACCCAGGGCACCGTGAACGCGGCGGCCGTGCAATCCATCGACGGGAATTCCGCATTGGTGCTCGTCGCGGCGACGTCGCGGATCACCAACGCCGCCGGCGCCAAAGACGAGCCGCGCAACTGGCGGCTCAAGGTGACCGTCACCGACGAGGGCGGACAGTACAAGATGTCCAAACTGGAGTTCGTTCCATGAGCGAGGACAACCGCAGCAGCGACGCCGCCGACGACTCTGCCGACCGGCCCGAACCCGGTCGGCCCCGCGCGCGACGCAACGTGAAAGTTGTTCCGATCGTTTTGATTTCGCTTCTGCTGATTTCCGGCGCCGGGACGGCCTGGCTCTACTTCAAGGAGTACCTGCCGGACAAGCGCACTGACGCCCGGGTCGCGAGCGCGGTGGTCAATGCGGCGTCCGACGGAACGGTCGCGCTGCTGTCCTACTCGCCCGACACGCTCGACAAGGACTTCGCCGCCGCCAAGTCGCACCTGTCCGGAGATTTCCTGTCGTACTACAACCAATTCACCGAGCAGATCGTGGCTCCGGCCGCCAAGCAGAAATCGCTGAAAACCAACGCTCGGGTGTTGGGGGCCGCGGTTTCGGATCTACGTCCGGACTCGGCCGTCGTGCTGGTGCTGGTCGACCAGAGCACCACCAGCAAGGACAACCCCGACCCGGCGATGGCGTCCAGCAGCGTGCTGGTGAGTCTGACCAAGGTCAACGGCAAGTGGCTCATCACCAAATTCGACCCGGTCTAGGCGCCCGGTGAATGCCGTTGCGCCGCCGGCATTCACTGTGCGCTGACGGCGACGACACGCTGACAACGGCCGCCGTGGCGTGACAGTCAACGCGGTGACTTCGCGCTGCGGCCCGCGGGCCACCCAGACGGCCTCCAAGAATCCGTCAAGGATTCCGCGAGGCCGGCATTCGATCCTCTTCTCAGCCGAACCATCGATGCGCCGAGGAGGAATCGCCATGCCGAGCAACCACATTTCGCTGGTGCATGGGTGGCTGCCGGTGGCGATCCAGGCCGTGGCCGGGATAACGCTGAGCCTGGCCGCCGGATGGCGGTCGTGGCGCTGGCGGCTGTTGTGGCTGCCGTCCGCCGCGGTTTTGGGGGTGACGACGGCCGTCGGGGCGCACCGCTGCATCAGCACGCGGGCCCCGCAGGCGCTGTTCGTCTGGATCGCGTTGGCCGGCATGGCGATCGCGATCCTGCTCCTGGGCTGGCGCGGTGCGCGGTGGTGGCGACGCGGGCTGTCCATCCTGGCCGTACCGCTGTGCCTGCTCTGCTCGCTGCTGGTGCTCAACCAGTGGGTCGGCTACTTCCAGACCGTGCAGAGTGCGTGGAGCCAGTTCACCTCCGGTCCGCTGCCCGACCAGACCGACAGGGCCACCGTCACCACACTGGCGGCGCGGGGCGCCAAACCGCCGCACGGCAGCCTGGTGCCGGTGCAGATCCCCGAGGACGCATCGCATTTCAAGCATCGCGAGGAGCTGGTGTACCTACCGCCGGCGTGGTTCGCGAGCTATCCGCCGCCGCAACTGCCGACGGTGCTGATGATCGGCGGCATGGTCAACACCCCCGCCGACTGGGTGCGCGCCGGCAATGCGGTGGACACCGTCGACGCGTTCGCGGCCGCCCACGGTGGCAACTCGCCGGTGCTGGTGTTCGCGGACCCGGGCGGCGCGTTGGACAACGACACCGAATGCGTCAACGGCAGCCGCGGCAACGCCGCCGACCACCTGACCAAAGATGTTGTGCCCTATATGATTTCGACTTTCGGCGTCAGTAAGGACCCGTCCCGCTGGGGCATCGTCGGCTGGTCCATGGGCGGGACCTGCTCGGTGGACCTGACCGTCATGCATCCGGCGCTGTTCAGCGCGTTCGTCGACATCGACGGCGACCTGACCCCCAACACGGGAACCAGGGAGCAGACCATCGCCGACCTGTTCGACGGCAGTGCCGACGCGTGGGCGACATTCGATCCGGCGACGGTGATCGCCCGCCACGGCCGCTACACCGGCGTGTCCGGATGGTTCGCGATCTCCTCGACCGGCTCGCCGTCACCGCGCCGCGACGTCGACTCCACCGCGATGGCGGTCGCGGGCCGGGCCGCCGCCGATCCGGGTGACCAGGCCGCCGCTGCCGCCTCGCTGTGCGCGCTGGGCCGGGCCAACGGCATCGACTGCGCGGTCGTCGCCCAGGGCGGACACCACGACTGGCCGACCGCCGGCACGGCCTTCGCCACCGCGTTGCCGTGGCTGGCCGGCCAGCTGGGCACTCCGGGGGCGAGCCGGATTTCCTTGCCCGGCAACGCCTCTCGGCAAGCGCTGTGACGGCGCTAACCGCGCGGCAGGCCGAGCACCCGCTGGGCGATGATGTTGCGCTGGATCTCCGAGGTGCCCCCGGCGATGGTCCCGGAGAAGCTGCGCGCGTAGCGCTCGAACCAGCTGGCGAAGTAGTGGTCGAGGTTCATGTGCGCGTACGGCCCGGTCTGCCCGGGGTGCACGAGTCCGTCGGCGCCCGCGGAGGTGAGCGCCAATTCCATGGCGCGCAGCTCGGCTTCCGAACCGAGCAGCTTGAGCACCGAGATGGCGGCGACGTCGTCTTCGCCGCGGGCGGCGCGGGCCAGCGCCGCCGAGCCGAGCAGCCGCAGCGCCTGTCTGTCCATGATCGTGGTGGCGTACTGGTCGCGCTCCACCTCGGTGCCGGGCTGGAAGTCGGCGATCATGTTCTCCAGGCGGTCCGCGAACCCCAGCCACATCATGGTGCGCTCGTGACCCAGCGAACCGTTGGCCACCAGCCACCCTTGGTTGAGTCCACCGACCAGGTTCTCGGCCGGCACCCGCACGTCGGTGAAGAACACCTCGTTGAAGTCCTTGTCGTCGATCGAACAGATCGACGGGAACGGCCGGCGGACCAGGCCCGGGGTGTCGGTGGGGATCACCAGGGCGCTGATTCCCTTGTGCTTGGGCGCATCTGGATCGGTTCGCACGAAGGTCAGCAGGACGTCGGCGTCATGCGCCCCGGAGGTCCACACCTTTTGCCCGTTGACCACGAAGTGGTCGCCGTCCAGCACCGCGCGGGTGCGCAGCGAGGCGAGATCCGAACCGGCGCTGGGCTCGCTCATGCCCAGCGACGCGGTGATCTCGGCGCGCAGGATCGGCACCGCCCAGCGCTGCTTTTGTTCGTCGCTGCCGAACGACAACAGCGACGCCGCAACGATATTCACGCCCTGCGGGTTGAAGCTGTGGTAGATCCGGCGGCGGCTGAGTTCCTCGAGATAGACGAACTGTTGCAGCACCGTGGCGTTGCGGCCGCCGTACTCCGGCGGCTGGCTGGGCAGCAGCCAGCCGTTGTCGAAGAGCAGCCGTTGCCAGCGGCGCGCCCACTGGGGCATGTGCGAGACCGATCGCGGACGTTCCAGGGTTTCGCTTGCCGGGGGCAGGTTTTCGTCCAGGAACGCTGCGAACTCGGCGCGGAACGCCTCGACGTCGGGATCAAAAGTCAGCTGCACGGTATTCCTCTGCGATCCGCGCCCGGTGCTCCGCCGCGCCGCCCAACATCAGCTCACCCGCCTTGGCCCGCTTGAGCGCGAACTGCAGGTCGTTCTCCCAGGTGAATCCCATGGCGCCGTGCAGCTGCAGGCCGTGCCGGAAGGCCAGCGACTGGCACTCCCCCGCCGACGCCTTGGCCATTGCGGCGGCCAGCCGGCGCCGGGGGTCATCGGCCGCGATCGTCAGCGCGGCGAAATAGGCCAGCGCGCGGGCCCGTTGCACGGCGACGTGCATGTCGGCGACCTTGTGCTGCACGGCCTGGAACGAGCCGATCGGCACGCCGAACTGCTGACGGCTTTTGACGTGCTCGAGCACCAGATCGAGGATGCGCTGGCAGGCGCCGACCATGGTGATCGCCATGCCGGTCAGCGCCACATGGTGTGCGCGCTCGGGATCGACGCTCAGCCGGGCGCTGTCGGGCACCCGCACCTCGGCGAACGACAGGTCGGCCACGTGCAGCACCGGGTCGAACACCGCCGTGCGCCTTGCCGACACCTGATTGGCCGCGGTGATGAACACCCCGGCGTCGGTCACCACCGCGAGGCGGTCGACGCGGTCGCCGTCGAGCACGTGGCGCGCGGTGCCGTCCAACACCCAACCGTCGGCGTCCCGGTAGGCGCAGACCCCGCCGTATACGGCGGTCCCGGACTGGTGCGGATCGAAGTGCTCGCCCACCAGCGGCGCGAACTGGCTCATCGTCGCCAGGAAGGGTGTGGGGTCGGTGGCGTGGCCCAGCTCTTCGAGAACGATGGCCAGCTCGACGGTGCTCTCCGGGTCGTTGAGCTCCGTCCAGCCCTGGTCCACGTAGGACTTCCACAGCGGGCTGGGGTCGACGCCCTCCTCGGCCACGCTGCGCACCAGCGACGGCGGGCATTGCTTGGTGACGGCGTCGCGCACCGTGCTCTGCCACAGCCGCTGATCAGCATCGAATTCCAACAGCATCGGCGCCGCCTCTCGTCGTGACCGTCCCGGCGAGAATAACATTCTCGGTTGCGGAAGTAATAATCTCGAAATCCGGGCATGCACTCACGCGACGCCGGTGGCGGGCCGGAATTCCCGTGCGTTAGAGGCCGCTGAGCAGGCCGTCGGCCGGGGCGTCCCAGCGGTCGAGGTTGACGAACTCGGCGAGCGGACGGCGGCGCAGCGGCCCGTGCTTGCCCTTGGGCCAGCCGACGACGATGTGACCGGCGATCATCCAGCCCTCGGGCACCCCGACGGCCTCGCGCAGCAGTTGTTCCCCGCCATAGGACGCCCAGCTGGTCAGGCAGGCGCCGAGCCCCTGGGCGCGGGCGGCGAGCAGGAAGTTCTGCATGGCCGGGAAGATGGACCCGCCGAGCAGCAGCTCCGAGGCCGTCGGGTAGTGCGCCTGGGCGAACAGCACGGAGGTGAATTCGCCTGCGCGGTCGTGCAATTCGTAGGTGGCCCGGTAGGTGCGGGCGCGACGGCTGTGGTCGTCGGGGGCGGGCCGGCTCATTCCGTAGACCGGCTCGATCACTTCCAGCGCCTGGGCCGCGGCTTTGGCCACCACCGCCCGTTGTTCGGGAGAGCGCAGCACCACGAACCGCCAGCCCTGCGCGTTGGCGCCGGAGGGCGCCCACCTGGCGGCCCCGAGGCAGCGCGCCAGCGTCGCATCGTCCACCGGTTCGTCGGTGAAGCGCCGGATGGTGCGGGCGGTCGACATCACTTCCCAGACGTCAGCGGTTGCTTGAGCCACTGCCTCTCCTCACCTTTCCCCGGTCATCCGAAAACGTATTACCGTCCCCCACAAGCCAATTAGCCGTCAATGCGGCCCGGCAGTCCGCCACCGCGGACGGGGACGGTCCGTTTGACCCTCGACTGTAGACCTGCGGACCCGGGGCACGGTGTAAGACTGCGCTCAGGCAATCGGAGCCTCAGCGAAGGACCTCAGCGAAGGAGAAGTGCATTGGATCGCGAAAGATACGAGCGGGGGTTGCGAATTCGCTCCGACGTTCTGGGCGAGCAGTACGTCAACCGGGCGTTGGCCGACGCGGACGAGTTCACCCGGCCCCTGCAAGATCTCGTCACCGAATACTGCTGGGGTGCCGTGTGGGGCCGCGAGGAGCTGCCCCGCAAGACCCGCAGCATGCTCAACCTGGCGATGATCGCGGTGCTCAACCGGCCCAACGAATTGCGGATGCACATCAAGGCGGCCCTGACCAACGGTGTGACCCGCGAGGAGATCCGCGAGGTGTTCCTGCAGGTGGCCATCTACGCCGGTGTGCCGGCGGCGGTTGACAGCTTCCGCATCGCCCGCGAGGCGTTCGCCGAACTCGATCGGGAGAACTCATGACGATCGGCTTCATCGGGCTGGGAAACATGGGATTTCCCATGGCATCTCGGCTCATTCGCGAACAGCACGACGTCGTCGCCTTCGACAGCCGCCGCGAGGCCCTCGAACGCCTCGTCGCCGCCGGGGCGCGCCCCGCCTCGTCGCCGAAAGAGGTGGCCGACGGCGCCGAAACGGTGCTGGCCAGCCTTCCCACCCCGGGCGCGTCACTCGAGGTGGCCACCGGCACCGCGGGCGTGATCGAAGGCGCGCGGGTGAAGCGTTATGTCGACCTGTCCACCGTCGGCAGCCGGACGGCGATGCGGATCCACGACCTGCTGGCGCGGCGGAACATCGTGGCCATCGACAGCCCGGTCAGCGGCGGCGTCGGCGGCGCCGAGCAGGGCACGCTGGCGCTCATGGTGTCCGGCCCGCGCGGCGAATTCGACGTCATACGAACCACACTCGAAGCCCTGGGCCGACCCTTCTACGTCGGCGACAAACCGGGCGCGGCGCAGACGATGAAGCTGGCCAACAACATCCTGGCCGCCAACGTCTTGGCCGCCACGGCCGAGGTCGTCGTGATGGGGGTCAAAGCCGGGCTGGACCCCGCCGTGATGATCGAGGTGCTCAACGCCGGATCCGGCGCGACGAGCGCCAGCCGCGACAAGTTCCCCCGCGCGATCCTGCCGCGCAGCTTCGACTACGGCTTTGCCACCGGCCTGATGGTCAAGGATGTGCGCCTCTATCTCGACGAGGCGAAGGCGCTCGGCGTGCCCGCCGAGGTGGCCGAGACGATCGCGCGGCTGTGGGAGACCGCGGCGCGCGAGGAAGGGCCGGAGGCCGATTTCACGACGGTGATCAAACCGCTGGAGCGGGCCGCCGGCGTCACGGTGGGCCGGTCCGCGCGGTAACCGCGACGGCCCGGCCGGGGCGACGCGCCGTTACTAATCTGCACGAGAATGTTATTATCCTAATTGAAGAACCCAAGTGGCCCAGCCAGCCGATAAATGCCCTCTCACCAGGGAAGACGATTAGACGAAATGCTTACCGGAAACCCATTGATGCGGCGCCGACGAGAATGTTAGATTGCCTATCAGATGATCTTGCCCGGCTCGCTTCGGCTGCCGGAGCCGAAGGGTGGCTCTCGTGATCGAACACGCTGACGGAACACGCACGCCCGTCATCGATGCCAGCGTGCACATCTTCTTCCCGTCCAACAAGGACCTGCGTTCCTTCCTGCGCGAGCCGTTCAAGAGCCGCGGTTTCCCCGACTACGAAATGGACTGGTACGGCGCGCCGGGCAGCGAGTACGCGCCCAACACCGACGGGCCCGACGGCCAGTACCCCGGTTCCGACCCGGAATTCGTTGCCCAGGAACTGTTTTCGAAACGCGGCGTCGACGTCGCCGTGCTGCATCCGATGGGGCGCGGCATCATGCCGGACCGGCATCTGGGCAGCGCGCTGCACGCCGCGCACAACGAGATGATGGTGTCGCGCTGGCTGGACTCACCGGAATTCGGCGAGAAGTTCCGCGGCACCATCCGGGTCAACCCCGACGACATCGCCGGCGCGCTGCGCGAGCTGGAGAGATGGCGGTCCCACCCGCGCGTCGTGCAGCTCGGCATCCCGCTGCAGTCGCGGGAACTGTACGGCAAACCGCAGTTCTGGCCGCTCTGGGAGGCCGCCGCCGACGCCAACCTGCCGGTGGCCGTGCACATCGAGACCGGAGAGGGCATCGGGTTTCCGCCCACCCCGTCCGGGCACACCCAGACCTACGAGCAATACGTCAGCTTCATGGCGCTGAACTACCTGTACCACCTGATGAACATGATCGCCGAGGGCGTATTCGAGCGTTTCCCCGCACTGAAATTCGTGTGGGCCGACGGCGCCGCCGACTTCTTGACGCCGTTCATCTGGCGGATGGACACCTTCGGCCGGCCGCACCTCGAGCAGACGCCGTGGGCTCCGCGCATTCCCAGCGATTACATCCCCGGGCACGTGTATTTCGTCCAGGGCAGCTTGGACGGGCCCGGCGACGCCGACTTCGCGGCGGAGTGGTTCGGCTTCACCGGCAAGGAAGACATGGTGATGTTCGGCTCCAGCTATCCGCACTGGCAGTGCGCCGACGTGCACAAGCTGCCGCCGGCGCTGTCCGCCGAGCAGCGCGAGAAGCTGTGCTGGCGCACCGCGGCGGATCTGTACGGGATCGACATTTCTGTCGACCTGGCCGCGAGCTAGTCGCAGAATAGGGAAAGGGATACGGAGGAGGTCGCCATGACGCTCACCCACATGCAGGAGCGGGTCCCCGCCGCCGAACGCATCGCCGTCCGGTGCGTGGACTCGGATGTGCACCCGGTGCCCAAGCGGGGCGAGATCACCCCGTACATCCCCGAGCGGTGGCGCAAATTCTTCTTCGAACACCGAGTCGGCGAACTCATCTACTACGACGCCCCCGACTATGCGCACGCCTTCGCGATGCGCACCGACACCTTCCCGCCGGACGGCGAGTTCCCCGGCAGCGACCCGGACATGGCCTTCCGCCAGCTGATCATGGAGGCGGGCTCCGATATCGCCATCCTCGAGCCCGCCGGGCGCACCCCGCGGATCGGCGAGGCGCACCAGGCGTACTGCAGCGCGCTCAACGACTGGCAGGCCAACCACTGGCTGGACAGCCGCAACAACTGGCACGAACGCTGGCGCGGCTCGATCTGCGCCGCCATCGAGGACCCCGAGGGCGCCGTCGAGCAGATCGAGAAGTGGGCCGGCCATCCCTACATGGCGCAGATCCTCATCAAGGCCGAACCGCGGCCGTCCTGGGGACACCCCAAGTACGACCCCATCTGGGCCGCGGCCACCAAGCACGACATCGTGGTCAGCTGCCACCTGTCGCGCAGCAATTACGAGATGCTGCCGACGCCTCCGGTCGGATTCCCCAGCTACAACCACGATTTCATGGTCACCTACTCGCTGCTGGCCGCCAACCAGGTGATGAGCCTGATCTTCGACGGTGTCTTCGACCGGTTCCCGACCCTGCGGATCGTGTTCGTCGAGCACGCGTTCACCTGGATCCTGCCGCTGATGTGGCGGATGGACGCGATCTACGAGGCCCGCAAGTCGCGGGTGCAGATCAAGCGCAAGCCAAGCGAATACGTCAAGGACCACATCAAATTCACCACCCAGCCGCTGGACTACCCCGAGGACAAGACCGAGCTGACCCGGGCGCTGGAATGGATGGAGTGCGACAAGATCCTGCTCTACTCCTCGGACTACCCGCACTGGACGTTCGACGACCCGCGCTGGCTGGTCAAGCACCTTCCTAAGGCGGCCCGCGACGCGGTGATGTACAAGAACGGCATCGCGACCTATCACCTGCCGGAGACGGTGCCGGTGCTCGAGGGTCAGGTCCGGGTGCTCTGAATTGGCATCCGAAACCGAGGGGGCTCAGACCAAGCGGCCCGAACCCCGACTCGCCCAGGGCCGCGAGCACGTCGTCGCCACGGTAGACGAAATCCCGCCGGGCACACACAAACTGGTGCCGATCGGTCGCCACGGCGTCGGCGTGTACAACGTCAACGGAACCTTTTACGCGATCGCGAACTACTGCCCACACCAGGGCGGCCCGCTGTGTTCGGGGCGGCCCCGGGGGCGCACCATCGTCGACGAGACCGCGCCCGGTGACTCGGTCATGGTGCGCGACCTGGAGTACATCTACTGCCCTTGGCACCAATGGGGTTTCGAGCTGGCGACCGGAACCACCGCGGTCAAGCCGGAGTGGAGTATCCGCACCTACCCGGTGCGCGTCGTCGGCAACGACGTCGTGGTGCAGGCCTAGCTACAGGAGAATCGGGTGCCTTCTATCGAGGTCAACGGCGGGAATGTGGTCTACGAAATCCTCGGTGACTCAGGTGATCTCATCGCGCTGACGCCGGGCGGACGGTTCAGCATGCAGATCCCCGGCCTGCGGCCGCTCGCCGATGCGCTGGTCGCCGGCGGCTATCGGGTGCTGCTGTGGGACCGGCCCAATTGCGGCGCTTCCGATGTGCAGTTCTACGGGCAAAGCGAATCGCACATGCGCGCCGAAACGCTGCACAAGCTGGTGACCGGGCTCGGCTTCGAGCGCTGCATCCTGGCCGGAGGCTCCGGTGGGGCAAGGGATTCCATGCTGACCACGATGCTCTACCCCGAGATGGTGACCAAACTCGTGGTGTGGAACATCGTCGGCGGCATCTACGGCACCTTTGTGCTCGGCTCCTTCTACATCATCCCCAGCATCCTCGCGGTGCGGGGCACCGGGATGGACGGTGTGATCAAGGTGCAGGAATGGCGCGAACGCATCGAGGAGAACCCGGCCAACAAGCAGCGGTTCCTCGATTTCGACTCCGGCGAGTTCCTCAAGGTGATGCTGCGCTGGCTCAACGCGTTCGTGTCCAAGCCGGGCCAGACCATCCCGGGCGTCGAGGACGAGATGTTCGACCGAATCACGGTGCCCACCTTGATCATTCGCGGCGGCGAGAACGACATGGATCACCCGAAACGGACGTCGCTGGAAGTCAGCTGCCTGATCAAGGGGTCCAAACTCATCGATCCGCCCTGGCCCGAGGACGCGTGGGAGCGCGCGTCCGAGGACCGCGCCGCGGGCCGGGTGCAGCACTTCAACATGTTCGACACCTGGGTGCAGGCCGCACCCGCGATCCTGGAATTTTTGGGGTCGTGATGGCTTTACCGAGTGCGGATGTGGACTTCGCAGTTCAGCGACGCTTCCAGGGCGGTGTGGATGCGGCTTTCCGGAATCCGCTCCAGGTCCTGCTCGCGCAGCGTCACGTAGACGATGTCGAATCCCTCGTCGCCGGCGGTCCTTTCGATGTCCCCGGTGAGCCCGAACCCCGACAGCACCCCGTGCGCGTCGTCGTCGGTTCCCCGGCTGATGAAGGTGACCACCCCCGGCACCGGAGTGGACTGAAACGCTTTGGCGCACAGGGTGACAGCGACGCCCATGGCCGCATCGCCGTCGTCGGCGGCGATGAGCAACTCCACCTCGCGGCGGCTCGCCGGCATGGCGGCCAGGTCGTTGTCGACGACGTCGGCGCCCGCCGCGCGCGCCAGCCCGAGGAGTGCTGCCATGCCGTCGCGTAGTTGTGCAGCCGTGCACTCACTCTTCGGGTCGACGTTGACGCGCACCACCGCAGTTCGCATGTGCGCAAGCCTAACTAACACCTTGGCAGGCCAGCCGTGAACACCACACAGTCCACCACCGTCGTCACCGCAATCGCGCCGGGCTGCCGGCCGCGGTTGCTGACCGGACAGCCCGGGCGTGAAGACCTCGCCGCGTACCGCGGGCTCGGCGGCTATCGCCCGCTCGCTGCCGGCGAGCAGTTGCTCAGCGAGGTCGAGGCCAGTGGCCTGGTCGGACGCGGCGGCGCGGCGTTCCCGCTCGGGGTGAAGTTGCGCACCGTCCGCGACAACGGCCGCGCGGCGGCCGGGGCCGGCGGCACCGTCGTCGTCGCGAATGGCGAAGAGGGAGAACCGGCTTCGATCAAGGACCGTTGGCTGCTGCGCAACCGCCCGCACCTGGTGCTGGACGGGTTGCGGCTGGCGGCCGCGGTGGTCGGCGCCGAGCGTGGCTACGTGTACGTGTCCGACCCGGAAGCCGCGCACAGCGTCGAATCCGCGCTGGGCGAGCTGGATCCCGACACGCTCGGCGGTGTGACGGTCACGCTGTCGACGGTGCCGGCCGGATACGTGGCCGGCGAGGAGACCGCCGCCGTCCGCGCGCTCAACGGCGGTCCGGCCAAGCCGACCGACAAGCCGCCGCGTCCCTTCGAGGCCGGCGTCGGCGACCGGCCCACCCTGGTGAGCAATGTGGAAACCCTGGCCAACGTGCCCTTCCTGCAGTCCCACGGCGCATCCGCGTTCCGCGCGCAAGGCACCCCCCTGTCGCCGGGCACCTTCCTGGCCACCATCAGCGGGGCCGGCCGGCCACCGGTGCTCTACGAGCTCGCCCACGGCACGCCGTTCACCGAACTCCTTGCCCTGCATGGTGTCTCGGCCGACGCAGTGCGCGGCGCGTTGATGGGCGGCTACTTCGCCGGCCTACTGAATCGCTCCGTGCTGCAGACCACGCTGGACCACGAGACGATGCGACGCTTCGGCAGTGGACTGGGCTGCGGTGCGATCTCGGTCCTCACCGATGACTGCCCCGTCGCGGTCGCGGCGTCGGTGCTGGCCTACTTCGATCGCGAAAACGCCGGCCAGTGCGGGTCGTGCTTCAACGGGACGGCGGCGATGGCCGCCGCCGGCGGTGCGCTGCGCGACGGCGCCGCGACGACCGAAGACGTCGACCGGTTGCGGCGCTGGTCGGTGCTGCTGCGGGGCCGCGGTGCCTGCGCGACGCTGGACGCCGCCACCAATATGGCCGCCAGCCTGCTCGACCAGTTCCCGGACGACGTCACGGCCCATCTCGACGGGTCGTGCCCGGATTGCACCCGCGGCGCGTTCCGCGCCGACCGTCCCTACCAGGCGGAAGTTGCGAGGCAGGCATGAGAATCCGGTTGGACCGCACCGTGTGCGACGGCTTCGGCATCTGCGCCAAGCACGCGCCGGGATACTTCTCGCTGGACGACTGGGGGTACGCGTCGCTGATCGGCGACGGCACGGTGGCCGAGGCGGATCGCGACGCGGTGATGCGCGCCCTGCTGGACTGCCCGGTGCACGCCATCGCCGAGATCGGTGAGCGCACCGCCCCTTCCCACCGCCCACCGCTGGCCGAGGCGACGGATCCGGCCGAGCACCTGAAAACCGAAGAGAACGAAGCAGAGTGGGGCTTCACCCGCTGAGCCTCACAACGCCGGGCACACCGCCGACAGGAACTCGTGAGTGCGGCGCCGCGATTCGGCCCGCTCGCGCGCGTCGTTGCCCAGCGGCACGATCCGCGCCGCCAGGTCGGTAGCGCCCGCGTCGCGGTACCGCCGCAACCTGCGCAGCACGGCCGACTCGTCGCCGGCCGCCATGGTGTCGCCGACGTCTTCGGCGTCGCCGTGCTGCAGCAGCCGGACGTAATTCGGGGAGAACTCCGCGTGACCGAGCATCTCGCCGGCATAGGCTCGCGCATCGTCGATCTCGCTGTTCGAGCAGACTGCGACCGGAACCCCGGCGACGACTCGAGGCGCCGGCCGCCCGGCACCGCCGGCCGCCGCGGTGATCCGCGGCACCACATGCTCGCCGATCGCCCGCTCGTCGGCCATCCACAGTATGGTGCCGTCGGCGCGCTCGCCCGCCAGTTGCAGCATCGTCGGCCCCAGCGCCGACAACAGGATCGAGACACCGAATGAATCCGTGACGTCGACCGGCGAATGCACGCAATAACTTTCGTTGTCGACGTCGACGCTGCCCGGTCCGGCGAACGCCGCGCCGAGCACCTGCAGGTAGTTCCTCGTCAGGCGTGCCGGACGTTCATAGGGCAGTCCCAGTTGGCCGTTGACGATCCAGTGATGCGAGGGCCCGATGCCCAACGTGAACCGCCCGCCGCAGGCGACCTGGGTGGTCAATGCCTGCTGCGCCAGGGCCATCGGGTGGCGGGTCTGGATCGGGACCACCGCCGTTCCGATCTCGATGCGCTCGGTGGCCTGCCCGATCAGCGCCACCGCGGTGAGCGCGTCGAGGTAGCCGGGCACCTGGGGCATCCAGAACGCGGTGAAACCGCCGCGTTCGGCGGCGGCCGCGTCGTCGACCAGCCCGGCCAGCCGCTCGGCACGCGAGCGCTCCTTGTCCGAGCCGACCATCAATCCGATTCGCACGCCGCCCCCCGGCTACGGGACATAGCGATCCCATTCGTAGGGCACCACCGCGAAAAACGGTGCGGCAATAAGGGGTTCGACGCCCGCGTCGGCCCAGCGCGCGGTCAGCGCCGGCCGCATCCGCCAGGCGGTCGCGACCGGGTCGTCGTCGACAAAGCAATAGGTGATCGACTGGTCTTCTTGCGCGTTCCCGGAATCGGCGAAGATCCGCCGGGACGACGCGGACCACGCCCCGGCGACGCCGTCGACCTCGACCAGCGGATCGACCGGCGCCGATCCCCGCTCGACCAGCAGCACCGCGCCGCGCACCGGCAGCCAGGGCAGCACATCGGCTCCGACCTTGACCCGCGGCGCGGCCACCTTGCGCCCCACGTCGTACACGCCGCGCTGCACCGGGGGCAGCAACGGGACCTTGCGGCCGGCGTCGCCCAGCGCGGTGGACAGTTCGTTGAAGCCGCGCAGCCCGGACGCGTCGGTGAAGAAGTACGTCATCACGTGATCGACCGCGTCCAGCGGCCCGTCGCCGACCGCGCGCGCCGCCCGGCAGGCCGGCGTGGACACCAGGCGCAGCGAGGCCCGCACCGCGGCCAGGCGATGCTGCTCCGGGCGGTGGTCAAGGGTGTGCCAGCGCAGGTAGTCGGCGTCGTTCCCGTCGGGATGGCGGGTCGCCATCGAGACGAACAACGTGGTGATCTCGCCCCGCCCGGTCGCGAGGACCTCGGCGACTTCGTCGGATGGCCTTCCGGAAAGTTGCATCGCAGCAGTCCTCAGGATGTTGCCGGATCGGCTTGGCGCAGTGTGATTTCCGGGTGCCGTGCCTCGATCATGCGCCGAAATCCTTCGCGCCAGGGCACTTTCGTCCGACCCAACACCTCATGCATCCGGGTGACATCGGGCCACAGCGGCGTGTGCGCCCGCTCGGTGTACTCGAATTTCGGCTCCACACCGATCAATTGGCCCATGAATGTGCAGTACTCCTCCACGCTGACCGTTTCGCTTCCCGCCCAGTTCACCACGACCGGCGGTGTCGCTGCCACCTCCATGGCGCGGATGCCCAGCTCCACGTAGTCGTCTTCATAGATCGGGTTGTAGTTGTTCGGCTTGTCCGGGTGCAACCGAATGGGCTTGCCCGCCAGCATCGCTTCCAGACGATCGGCGGGCGCACCGCCCTGCGGCCCGTAGGTGGAACAGATCCGGATGATGGTCAATGGAATCTGAAAATGCCGGGCGACCCAGGTGCACACCGCTTCGGCCGCCACCTTGGAGATGCTGTAGTTGGCCCGCAGCGGCACCCCCGGCGGGTCGGATTCGGTCAGCGGCCGGCGCCCCTGATAGGCGTACACCGAGCCGGTGGAGCAGAACACGAAACCCTTGGCGGCGCGGCAGTGGTAGAGCAGCTCGCCCGACCGCTGCGCGTTGGTTTCGAGGCAGCGGTTCCAGTCACCCGCGCCGGTGTCCACCGCGGCGTGCAAGACGTAGCTGAAATCCTCAGGGAGACCGGAGAAGTCGCCCGCGCCGACGTCCAGGGCGACCGGTTTGACACCGGCGGCGACGAGTTTCTCGCGGGCCGCAGGGTCTTTCAGCCGGGCCACGCCCCACACCTCGTTGCCGGCCGCGGCCAGGGCGCGCGCGATCGGAAAGGCGATCTTGCCCGTCGCCCCGGTGATCAGAATCTTCTCCGCCTCGAGCAACGGACCTCCCAATGTGAAGTACTTGATATCGCGCTTGGAGCATAACCCCGGCGCGACACGAAACGCCACGACAGCGCTCGGTGGTCGTGGCGTCGGCGAAACGAACCTGGTCGTCGCGGTGGCACCGGAATAAGCTGAGACTCCCAACGTCGTCGGGACGGCCCCACGGGAGGCCCACCATGAGATGGTTTGTCCGTCGTTCGACGGTTGTCGTTGCGGTCGCGTTCATCGGTATGGCGGTAGCGGCGACAGCGACGCCGGGAGTCAGCTCCGCGGAGTGCGATCGCAACATGTCGTGGAATCGGACGACGGGTGAGTGCAGGGTGCCACCGGCGCCGCCGGACTGGTACCAGCCCCCGCCGCCATACGCGCCGTCGTTTGCCGGGCAGGACGTGCCGCCCCCGCCACCGCGGCCCTGGTGGTCGCCCAACGAACCCATGTGGAGTGTGCGCTTTCACCAGTGGGGCACCTATGTCGCCGGCACCTGGGTGCCCTTTTGATCCGGCACCTCGGTGCCGTCTTGACGGTGTCATTCTGCGCGTCCGCAAGTAGTGATAACGTGATTCTCCGAATCGTATAACGGTCCTACCGTGCTACTCGCGGAGGTGACGTGTCAGCATCCGGACGCCCACTGCCCCTGGTCACCGAGGAGAACGAGTTCTTCTGGACGTCGGGCGCCGACGGAAAGCTGCGCCTGCAGGAATGCCGGAGCTGCGCATCGCTGATCCACCCGCCCGCGCCGGTGTGCCGGTACTGCCGGTCCCGCGACATCGGGGTGCGGGCCGTCTCGGGCAAGGCGACGCTGGCCGGATTCACCGTCAACCACCGCTTCAGCCTGCCGGGAATGCCGGCGCCGTACGTGATCGCGCAGGTGGCGATCGCGGAGGACCCACGGGTCCGGCTGACCACCAACATCGTGGAGTGCGATCCCGACCGGCTCGAGCTCGGCCAGGCCGTCGAGGTCGTCTTCGAACAGGCCGACGACGTGTGGTTCCCCCTGTTTCGGCCTAGCGCGGTTGGTGAGCCGGGCCCGCTGCCGGCCGACGAAATCGCCCCCGAGCGGTTCGGCGACCACGTCCGGCCTATGCTCACCACCGCGAAGTTCGAGGACAAGGTCGCCCTCACCGGGATCGGCATGTCGCCGATCGGGCGCCGGTTGATGCAGCTGCCGCTGGCGCTGACCGTGCAGGCCTGCGAGGCGGCCATCGCCGACGCCGGCCTGACGTACGCCGACATCGACGGCCTGTCCACCTATCCCGGCGCGATCAATGTCGCCGGGATGGGCGAGGGCGGCGTCACCGCCCTGGAGGCCGCGCTGGGCATCCGGCCGACGTGGCACAACGGCGCCATGGAGACGTTCGGGCCCGGCGGCTCGGTGATCGCCGCAATGCTTGCTGTCGCAGGCGGTTTGGCGCGCCACGTGTTGTGCTTCCGCACGCTGTGGGAGGCCACCCACACCGAGCTGATGAAGCAGGGCAAGATCACCCCGTCGATGGGCCGGATGCAAGGCTGGCAGATGCCGTTCGGCGCCACCTCGGCGGCGCACACCCTGGCGATGAACGCGCAGCGGCACTTTCACCGCTACGGCACCACCAAGGAGACGCTGGGCTGGATCGCGTTGAACCAGCGGGCCAACGCCGAGCTCAACCCGACCGCGATCTACCGCTCGCCGATGACCATGGAGGACTACCTGGGCGCGCGGCCCATCACCACGCCCTTCGGCCTCTACGACTGCGACGTGCCCTGCGACGGCGCGATCGCCGTCATCGTCTCGGCCGTCGACGCCGCCCGCGATCTGGCCAAGCCGCCGGTGCTGGTGGAGGCGGTGGGCACCCAGATCATCGAGCGAACCGATTGGGACCAAAGCACTCTCACCCACGAGCCGCAGGTGTTGGGCCAGGCGGCACACGTATGGACGCGCACATCGCTGCGCCCGTCGGACGTCGATGTGGCCGAGTTGTACGACGGGTTCTCGTTCAACTGCCTGTCCTGGATCGAGGCGCTGGGATTCTGCGGAATCGGTGAGGCGAAGGAGTTTTTGGACGGCGGCAAGAACATCGCCCGCGACGGCCAGCTACCGCTCAACACGCACGGCGGTCAGCTTTCGCACGGCCGCACCCACGGCATGGGTCTGCTGCACGAAGCCATCACCCAGCTGCGCGGCGAGGCCGGCGACCGCCAAGTCGCCGACGCCCGCGTCGGCGTCGTCAGCAGCGGCGGCCTGACCCCGAGCGGCGTGATCCTGCTGCGGGCCGACCGGTGAACGGCGCCGCGCCGCGTCCCCGACTCGTCATCGTGGACGGCGTGCCGATGTCGGCACTGGTGGCCGAGGCCGAGGATCCCAAGGCCGTGCTGGTGGCCATCCACGGCGGCGGCACCACCGCGGTCTATTTCGACTGCCCGGGCCACCCGTCGTTCTCGCTGCTGCGGGCCGGCGCCACAGCGGGATTCACCGTGGTGGCGCTCGACCGGCCGGGCTACGGCAGCTCGGCCCCCTATCCGGGGGCGATGACGCGGCCCGAGCAGCGCGTCGAGCTCGCCTACGGTGCGGTGGATCGCATCCTCGGGCAGCGGCCGCGCGGCGCCGGGCTGTTCTTGATGGGCCACTCCGGCGGTTGCGAGCTTGTGCTGCGGATGGCGGCCGACGAGCGGGGGGCGGACCTGCTCGGCATCGAGCTGGCCGGCACCGGTCGGCACTACCACCCCGCCGCCCGGGAGATCCTCAAGACCGCGACGCGCGAGCGTCGTCCCGCCGGACTGCGCGAACTGTTGTGGCACCCGGAAAACCTTTATCCGCCTGAGGTTCTCGGCGGTGCGACGGTCTCCCCGAGCGCCCCGTCCTACGAGGACCAGATGGTGTCGAACTGGGCCCGCCGGGATTTTCCGGCGCTCGCCCCGGCCGTGCGTGTCCCGGTGCACTTCAGCATCGCCGAACACGAAAAGGTCTGGCAGAACGACGCTTCGGCGATGGACGAGATCGCGGCGCTGTTCACCGGTGCGCCGGAATTCACCGTGCACCGGCAACCCGGCGCCGGGCACAACATCAGCCTCGGGTACACGGCGGCCGACTATCACGCGACGGTGTTGTCCTTCGCGAACGCCTGCGCGACCGCCGGCCCGGCGCCGAACGTGAAATTAGCTTCACGCTCGGCGTCGAACGTGAAATTAGCTTCACGCTCGGCGGCCGACGGGGAGCCGGCGGCCGACGGGGAGCCGGCGGAGGACGGGGAGCAGGCGGAGGACAGGGAGCAGGCGGCGCACGAAACGACGGCGGCGCAGGAGGAGGCGGGTTGATGCGCGTGGGATTCATCGGGTTGGGCAGCCAGGGCGGGCCGATGGCGCGCCGGATCGTCGAAGGCGGCTACCCCACCACGCTGTGGGCGCGCCGACCCGCGACGCTCGAGGTATTCGCCGACACCGACGCGAAGGTGGCCGGCTCTCCGGCCGAACTCGCCGCGGCCAGTGACCTGGTCTGCCTGTGCGTCATCGGCGACGCCGACATCGACGAACTCACCGACGGCGAGCATGGACTGCTGTCGGCGATGCAACCCGGCGGGGTCATCGCGGTGCACAGCACGGTGCACCCCGACACCTGCCGAAAACTTGCCAAACGGGCTGCGGCGCTCGGGGTTTCGGTCGTCGATGCGCCGGTCAGCGGCGGCGGTGGCGCGGCGGCCGAGGGCCGGCTGCTGGTGATGGCCGGCGGCGACGCCGACGTGGTCGAGCGCTGCCGTCCGGTGTTCGAAACCTACGCCGATCCGGTGGTTCACCTCGGTGAGCTGGGATCCGGGCAAACCACCAAGCTGCTCAACAACTTGCTGTTCACCGCGAACCTGGCCACCGCGGCCACCGCCCTGTCGCTGGCCGAGCAGCTCGGTGTCCGCCCCGAGCGGCTCACCGAAGTCGTCTCGCGCAGCAGCGGAAACAGCTTCGCGCTCAACGCGCTTGGCGGCATCGGCGGGCTGGATCAGCTGGCCGGCGTGGCCGGAGCGTTACTGCGCAAGGACGTCCGGCTGGTCGTCGACCTCGCCGAGCAGGCTGGGGCGGCCGGCGGCGCGGTGCTCGACGCGGCCGATGCGGCCCTGGCGCTGATGGGCCATCCCCGATGATTCCCCGGCTGGGCCCGACCAAGCGGTTGACCGGGTGGGGCCGATGATCGCGAACAGGGTTTGAAATACCAGCGTTTTGGTCTTTTCGGTTTGTCATGAAGGTATTACCGTTACCGTTACAGTCAGGGACTCCGCTGTAAAGGTTTCAGCCCGACCTCGCCGCTGAGGAGGATTCAGTGACCAAACCGAAGCTCGTCTTCGATCCGTACTCCGAGGACTACTTCAACAACCCGTACGAGATCTATCGGCGGATGCGCGAGGAAGCGCCCCTGTATTACGACGAAAAAGAGGATTTCTACGCGCTGACCCGCCACGTGGACGTCGCGGCCGCGTTCAAGGACTACGAGACGTACTCCTCGGCACGCGGCTGCGACCTGGCGATGGTGCGCCGCGGCATCTCGCCGGAACAGAAGTCCATCATCTTCATGGACCCGCCCGAGCACCGCCACATGCGCAGCCTGCTCAACAAGGCGTTCACCCCGCGGGCGATCCAGTCGCAGCGCGAGACCATCATCGAGGTGGTCGACAAGTATCTGAGCGCCGCCGACCCCGACAACTTCGACGTGGTGCAGGACTTCTCCGGGCCGTTTCCGGTGGAGGTCATCACCCGGATGGCGGGCGTGCCTGAGGAATACCGCCAGCAGGTCCGCCACTGGATCGACACCAGTCTGCACCACGAGCCGGGGCAGATCGAGGTCAGCGAGGCCGGCATGCAGGCCAACATCGACACGGCGATGTACTACTTCGGCCTGGTCCAGGAGCGCCGCCAGAACCCGCAGGACGACATGATCAGCCGGCTGATCGCCGCCGAAATCCCCGGCGAAAACGGCCAGATGCGCAAGCTCGACGACATCGAGATCACCGGCTTCGCGACCCTGCTGGGCGGCGCGGGCGCCGAGACCGTCACCAAGCTGCTCGGCAACGCGGCGGTGATCTTCGCCCGCCACCCCGACCAGTGGCAGAAGCTGCAAGACGATCGCGACAAGATCCCCGGGGCGGTCGAAGAGCTACTGCGCTACGAGGGCCCGGTGCAATACAACGTCCGGTACACGCTGAAGGAGGCACACGTCAGCGGGGGCGTGATCCCGGCGGGCAAGCCGGTGTTCCTGTGCGGTGCCGCGGCCAACCGCGACCCGGAGGCCTTCACCGACGCCGACACCTTCGACATCGAGCGGGACCAGACCGAGGCTCAGCACCTCGGCCTGGGATACGGCATCCACAGCTGCCTGGGTGCCGCGCTGGCCCGCCTGGAGAGCCGCATCGCGCTGGAGCGGCTGCTCGACTTCATGCCGCGCTACGAGGTCGACTGGGCGGGCTGCAGACGAGTGACCATGCAAAACGTGGCGGGCTGGAAGAACGTGCCCGTCAAGGTGCTTCGGTAAGGGGGTCACGGTGACGAAGAAGATCGAGGTCGATTGGGGGCTCTGCGAGAGCAACGGCGTCTGCATGGGCATCAACCCGGACATCTTCGAGCTCGGCGATGACGACATGCTGACCGTGCACCAGGAAGAAGTCACCCCGGAGAACGAACACGACGTGCGCGAGGCCGTCCGTCAATGCCCCCGGCAGGCGATCTCCATCGTCGGCGAGTAGCGCTCCGTTAGAAGCCGGCGAGGATGACCGCGTTGCAGTCGGCCGCCGCCTGGCGCAGCTTCGCGGCTTTCTGGTAGCCCTCGGATTCGTACCATGCCCGGGCCGCGTCCACCGATTCGAATTCCAGGACGACGGTCTGGTCGCCGTGCCAGGTGCCCTCGATGACGGTGGGCGCGGTGTCCACGGCAAGCACGGTGGCGCCGCTCATCGCCGATCCGGCGGCCTTCGCGTAGGCCTTCATGCCCTCCGGATCTTTGATGGCCTCGGTGAGGATGACATAGCCTTTTCGCCCGTCGGCCACTCGAATCTCCTTACTCGCGTTTACTTTTCGCTGATCGCCTGCTCGGGACAGCATTCGATGGCCTCTTGGGCGGCCGACTCCAATTCCGTTGGGACATCGGCATCTATCGCTTCGGCGTAGCCGTCGTCGGTCAGGCTGAACACCTCGGGACACAGCGTCAGGCACATCCCGTGGCCGCGACAGCGCTGGTCGTCTACCCAAACCCTCATGCCAGCGTGAACTCCAGGTGCAATTCGGTCAGGCCGCGCAGGATGTAGGTCGGAACATATTGGTAGCGGCGGTCATTCGCCGGGCCGTGGATGTTCTCGTTGATCCTGATGTCGGTGGTGCGGTCGAGCAGCCGTTCGATGGCCACCCGGGTCTCGGCGCGCGCCAGCGGCGCGCCCGGGCAGCTGTGGATGCCGCGGCCGAAGGAGATGTGCTGGCGGGCGTTCTTGCGGGCCGGGTCGAAGGTGGCGGGGTCGTCGAACCGGCGCGGGTCCCGGTTGGCCGCCGCCTGCACCACCATCACCGTGGTCCCGGCGGGCAGGTCGACGCCGCCGACGGTGACCGGCCTTCGGTTCAACCGGAAGTCGCCCTTGACCGGGCTCTCGTGGCGCAGCGACTCCTCGATGAAGTTGGGAATCAGGCTGCGGTCCTTGCGCAACTGCGCCTGGATGTCCGGGCGCTCGCCGAGCGTCTGCAGCGCCGCGCCCAACAGCCGCACGGTGGTTTCCTGGCCCGCCGAGAAGACGTTGCTGGCGACCCGGGCCACGTCTTCGACCTCCGGGATGGAGCCGTCCGGATAGGTCGCGGTGGCCAGGCCGGTCAGCACGTCCTCGCGCGGTTGCCGACGGCGGTCGCGGACGTAGTCGGAGAACAGGCCGTAGAGGAATTCCAGCGGGCTGTGCGCCAGCGTTTCCTCGCCGGTGCCGCCGACCCCGCCGCCCGAGTGCTGGCGGATGCCCTTGACGAACTTGTCCCGGTCCTCCTCCGGCACGCCGAGCAGATCGGCGATCACCAGCAGTGTGAACGGGCCGGCGAAGCCCTTGATGAACTCGCCGTGCCCCGGCGCCAGGAAGGTGTCCAGCGCCTGGTCGGCGAGCACCCACATGGCGTCCTCGTTCTCCTTGAGCCGCTTGGGGGTGATCAGCCGCATCAGCAGGGAGCGGTGGTTGGTGTGGGTGGGCGGGTCGAGGGTGGGCAGCTGGTCACTGAAGGGCAGCTCGTCGCGGTGCCGCTCGATCAGCTCCGTGACGTCGTCACCTTCCAGCGGCACCGGAAAGCCGGGAAACGGGCCGGTGACCGAGATGCACGAGGACCACGTCTCGGCGTCGTTGAGCACCGCGCAGGCCTCGTCCCAGCCGGTGATCATGGTGACGTTGTGGTGGCTTTCCTTGGTGACGGGGCACCGCTGGCGCAGCGCCTCGTAGTAGGGGTACGGGTTCTCGATGAGCTCGCTGCCGCGGAAGAAGTCCAACTCGGAGAATTCGTTCGTCATCTCCTGCTCCTTGAATCTCGGCTAGTGAGAACGTGCCTCTCGCGAATGAGCATTACATTTCCATACGCCAAGGTGGTCGTCAACGCGGCCCCCGGCGGGAACCGGCCGGCGCCGGTCACAGCCAGGCCCGGCGCCGGATCAGCTGGCGGGCACCAGGTCGGCGGCCACCGACGGCCAGGCCAGCAACCCGCTGCGGAAGGTCTCGACGCGATCGACGGCCACCTGCGGCGCCCCGTCGACGCCCGAGGCGGCCGCCAGGGCCTTGGCCTTGAACGTCTGCGCCGCCATGCTCAGCCGGTGCTGCACCAGGCCGACGCTGTCGTCGAGTTCGGACGGCCAGGTCTCGCCCCACAGCGTGACCTCGGTGACGCCGTGGTCGAGGGCCTGCAGCACGCCCTGACGCACCCGTGCGTCGCAGCCGAACAGGTCGGCGCCGGCCGCCAGCGCCTGCGGACGGGGACGCGCGTGCACCGACGCCAGCGCCTCTTCCAGGTCGAGTACCTGGGCGCCGACGATTTGCAGCGGCCGGGGGTCGGGTTCCTCGGCGAGGTCCATCAGCAGCACCGTGACGTCCCATCCGGCCATCGACCGGTCGAAGATCCAGCCGCCGGCGAATCGCACCACGTCGACGGCGGTGGCGGCGACGACGTCGAGCCGGTATCTCATGTCGTCTCGGCCCTCTTCGGAGGCGCGAAGTCCCGCGCCAGTGTCTCGGCGTACTGCTTGAACACCTCGGGCAGCGGTATCGAAGGATCGAGCAACCATGTCGTTTCCATTCCGTGGACGAAGGCGAGAATCTCAACGGCCTTGACGGCGGGGTCTATGTCGGCGCGGTAGCGGCCATCGGCCTGGCCGCGGCGGATCAGGTCGGCGACGATGTCGGTCGCGGCCCGGTGCCTGGCCAGCATGCGGTCGTGCAGCGGCGCCTCGGGCAGGATGTTCTCCACCAGTAGCACCGTGAAGGTGCCCACCAGTTCGGGCGCCCGGTAGAACCGGTCGGCGACCGCGGCGATCTGGTCGAACAGGTCGCCGGTCCGGTCGGCGTGGGTGTCGTCGTCGAGGTCGCGGGCGTCGAGCACGGCGTGCAGCAGCTGCTCCTTCGATTCGAAGTGATGCAGCAGGCCCGCCGGGGTGACGCCGGCCTCCCCGGCGATCTGGGCGAGGGTGGTGTTGCGCCAGCCGTTGCGGGTGAGCAGGCGCTGCGCGACGTCGAGAATCCGCTGCTTGCGGTCCTCGCCCTTGGCCAGCAGCGTGTCGTAGCGCCGTGCGACGGGCAAATGCAACTCCTCGGGCCGGGTGACGTGGGAAAACCAACCTAGTGAACACACAGTAGGTTAGTTTGGCGGCTGTGACAAGGGTCACCCATCGGTGTTTTTCCGCGGTCAGCTCACCAGCTCGACCAGGGTGGCGTTGGCGGTGCCCCCGCCCTCGCACATGGTCTGCAGCCCGTAACGAATTCCGTTGTCGCGCATGTGATGTGCCATGCGCGTCATCAGCACGGCCCCGGACGCGCCCAGCGGGTGCCCAAGCGCGATGGCGCCGCCCAGCGGATTCGTCCGGGCCGCATCGGCCCCGGTCTCGGCCAGCCAGGCCAGCGGCACCGGCGCGAACGCCTCGTTGACCTCGAACACGCCCACATCCGACAGCGCGACGCCGGCCTTCTTCAACACCTTCTCGGTCGCCGGGATCGGGCCGGTGAGCATCAGCACCGGGTCGGCGCCGGTGACCGCGCCGGCCACATACCGCACGATCGGCGTCAGTCCCAGCTCGACGGCCATCTCGGCGGTGGTCACCAGCAGCGCGGCCGCACCGTCGGAGATCTGCGAGGAATTCCCGGCATGGATCACACCGTCCTCGGCGAAGGCCGGTTTGAGCGCGGCCAGCTTCTCCACGCTGCTTCCCCGCCGCACGCCCTCGTCGGCGGCGACGACCTTGTTCTCGGCGTCCTCGACGAACACCGGGACGATCTGGTCGGTGAAGGCGCCGGCGTCCTGGGCGGCGGCCGCCCGCTCGTGCGAGCGGACTGAGTACTCGTCGAGCTGGGTGCGCGAGAACCCCCACTTCTTGGCGATCATCTCCGCCGACAGGCCCTGGTTGAAGGAGAAGTCGTCATAGCGGGCAAGCACTTTGGGGCCGTACGGCGTGCCGGTCGCCCGGGCCGCACCGAGCGGGACGCGGCTCATCACCTCCACCCCGCCGGCCACCACGACGTCCTGCTGACCCGACATCACCGCCTGCACGGCGAAGTCCAGCGCCTGCTGGCTGGAGCCGCAGGCCCGGTTGACGGTGGTCCCGGGAATGCTTTCCGGCCAGCCCGCGGCCAGCACCGCGTAGCGGCCGATGTTGCTGGACTGGTCGCCCACCTGGGAGACGCAGCCCCAGACCACGTCGTCGATGAGCTCGGGTCCGATGCCCGTGCGTTCGACGAGTTCGTTGAGCACGATCGCGGACAGGTCGGCGGCGTGCATGCCGGACAGCGCGCCGTTGCGTTTACCCACCGGGGTGCGCACGGCCTCGACGATGACTGTTTCACGCATAACTGTTACTCCGATTCCTCATGCCCGACCGTCCCATCATTGCCGAACGTGTACTGGTAGCGAAAAAATCGCCAAAAATCAGCCGTGAGTACACGTTCGACGCCGGGCCTAGTAGCTGCGCGGCAACTTCAGCACGTTGGCGCCCAGGAAATTCAAGATCATCTCCTGGCTCACCGGCGCGATCTTCATCAGCCGGGCCTCGCGGAAGTAGCGGGTGATGTGGTACTCCTCGGCGTACCCCATGCCGCCGTGCGTCTGCAACGCCCGGTCGGCCGCGGTGAAGCCGGCGTCGGCGCACAGGTATTTGGCCGTATTCGCCTCGCGTCCACAGGGTTTGCCGTTGTCGTAGAGCCAGGTGGCCTTGCGCAGCATCAGTTCGGCCGCATCGAGGCGGGCAAGCGAATCGGCGAGCGGGAACTGCAGGCCCTGGTTCATGCCGATGGGACGGCCGAAGACCTCACGCTCGTTGCCGTATTTCACCGCCTTGTCCAGCGCCACCCGGCCGATGCCCAGCGCCTCGGCCGCGATCAGCATCCGCTCCGGGTTCAGGCCGTCGAGGATGTACTGGAATCCCTTGCCCTCCTCGCCGATTCGGTCCTCGACCGGCACCTCGAGATTGTCGATGAACAACTCGTTGGAGCTGACGGCGTTGCGGCCCATCTTGCGGATCGGGCGGATGTCGACCCGGCTGCGGTCGAGGTCGGTGATGAACAGCGTCATCCCGTCTGTCTTCTTGGTGACCTCGTCGTAGGCCTGGGTGCGGGTCAGCAACAGGATCTTGTCGGACTCCATCGCTTTGGAGATCCACACCTTGCGGCCGTTGACGATGTAACGGTCCCCATCCCGCTTGGCGAACGTGGTGATGCGTGAAGTGTCAAGTCCGGCACCGGGTTCGGTGACGCCGAAGCAGACGTGCACCTGACCGGTGGCGACGGCGGGCAGGGTACGGGCCTTGAGTTCGTCGGAGCCGTGCACCACCACCGGTTGCATGCCGAAGATGGACAGGTGGATCGAGCTGGCCGCGTTCATGGCGCCGCCGGACTTGGCGACCTCCTCCAGCAGAATGGTGGCTTCGGTGATGCCGAGACCGTGACCGCCGTACTCGGTGGGAATGGTCATCCCCAACCAGCCGCCCTCAGCGATGGCGTTGTAGAACTCGGTCGGAAATTCGTGCGCCTGGTCCTTCTCCATCCAGTACTGGTCGTCGAATTTCCCGGCCAACTCCGCGACGGACCGGCGGATCAGCTCCTGGTCCTCGGTCAGCGCGAAATCCATGCCACGCCCCTTTCTCGAGCGCGAGCAGACACAAAAGCACCCGACACGCCGATGGATCGGGGGCTTTTGCGTCTGCTCGGCGACAGTACGGTGCTCAGTCCTTGTTGCCGGTGAGCGCTTTCGCGTTGGCCGCGAACTCCGCGAACGACGAGCCGCCCCGGCTGTCCTTGTCGTGGCCCTGCGCCTTGATGGACACGTCGTGCCCCTCGGCGGCCTTGCGCAGCGCACCGACGGTGGCCTGTTCCCGCGAAATGTGGGTGAACGGGTCGAACGAATACCACCGCATGGCGTTCTGGTAGGTCATCTTGTTGATCTCGTCGTCGGGAACGTTGTTGATGGACAACACATCCCACAGCTCCTCGGGGGCGCCGGGCCACATCGAGTCGCTGTGCGGGTAGTCGGCCTCCCAGCAGATGTTGTCGATGCCGATCTCGTTGCGCAGCGCCACGCCGACCTTGTCGCTGATGAAGCAGGTCAAAAAGTGCTCGCGGAAAACCTCGCTGGGCAGCTTGCCCTTGAAGTCCTGGTGCGTCCACGCGGAGTGCATCTCGAAGGTCCGGTCCGCGCGCTCCAGGAAGTAGGGAATCCAGCCCGTCCCGCCCTCGGAGAGCGCGATCTTGAGGTCCGGGAACTCCTTGATCGGCCGCGACCACAACAGGTCAGCGGCGGCCTGCACGATGTTCATCGGCTGCAGCGTGATCATCACGTCCATCGGCGCATCGGGCGCGGTGATGGCCAACCGCCCCGAGGAACCGATGTGCACGTTCATCACGGTGTTGGTGTCCACCAACGCTTTCCACAGCGGGTTCCAGTACTCGTCGTGGAAGCTGGGATATCCCATCGCGGCCGGGTTCTCGGTGAAGGTCAGCGCGTGCACGCCCTTCTTGGACACCCGGCGCACCTCTTTGGCGCACTCCTCGGCATCCCAGATCACCGGGATCGCCATCGGGATGAAGCGTGCCGGGTAGGCCCCACACCACTCGTCGATGTGCCAGTCGTTGTAGGCCTGCACCAGCGCGATCGAGAAGTCGTTGTCCTCGGTGGCGAACAGCCGCCCGGCGAAGCCGGGGAACGACGGGAAGCAGATCGAGGCCAGGATGCCGCCGGCGTTCATGTCCTTGACGCGCTCGTCGACGTTGTAGCAACCCGGCCGGATCTCGTCGAGCCCGGTCGGCTCGATGCCGTATTCCTCCTTCGGCCGGCCGGCGACCGCGTTGAGCGCCACGTTGGGGATGACGGTGTCGCGGAACTTCCACATGTCCGAGCCGTCCGGGTTGTGCACCAGCCGCGGCGCGTCGTCCAGATACTTCTTCGGCAGATGGTTCTTGAACATGTCGGGCGGCTCGACGGTGTGGTCGTCGACGCTGATCAGGATCATGTCCTCTTTGTTCATGGCCGTTGCCCTTCCGTTGGATCCGCCGGATCGATTACGGCCGCGGCGAATCGCTGTCCCGTGCCAAGATCACTAAAATGAAAACTATCTTCTCGCCAGGTGAGAATCAACATCCAGCGGTTGCCCCGGCCGCGCGCCGCCGCCTGACCAGGCCCTTGACCGCGAACCAAATTTCTGGCCCGCGACGGTCGACGCGCTGAGGCGCACGCCGAGCGGCGCGGGGCCGCCCCGCACGCCGGCATTGACCGAGCGCACGTTTCGTGCCAGTCTGTTAGTTGCAAATGAGAATCTGATTCTCTTCCACCGAGAGGACACTGCTAATGCGCTTGCAGCCGCTCCCCGCCGAGCAGTGGGACGAGGCGACCCGGCAGGCGCTCGCGGCGATGCGCGGAGCCGACACCAACAACGCGCTGTCCACGCTGGCCCACCACCCGGCGCTGGCCAAGGCGTTTCTTCGATTCAACGTCCACCTGCTGACGGCTTCCACGCTGCCGCCGCGGGTGCGCGAACTGGCCATCCTGCGGGTGGCCCATCGTCGGCAGTGCGCCTACGAGTGGTCCCATCACGTCGGCATGGCCAAGGACGAGGGAATCACGGACGAGCAGATCGCGGCGGTTCGCTGTTTTGCCGGCGACGGCGCCGGCCCATTCGACGCGTTCGACCACGCGGTGCTCGCCGGGGTCGACGAGCTCGACGAGAAATCGGAACTGTCCGACCGGACCTGGGCGGCGCTGGGCGAGCGCCTCGACGACCGGCAACGCATGGACTACGTCTTCACGGTGGGCTGCTACACCCTGCTGGCCATGGCCTTCAACACTTTTGGCATCCAGCTCGAACATGCCGAACAGCACTGAGAAAGAGGAGTAACAACGGTGCCTCACTTCCCCAAGCCAGCCGCAGGCAGCTGGACAGAGAACTACCCCGAACTCGGAACCGGCCCAGTCGATTACACCGACTCGATCGACCCGGCCTTCTTCGAAGCCGAACGCGAGGCGATCTTCAAGAAGACCTGGCTCAACGTCGGCCGCGTCAATCGACTGCCCCGCACCGGCAGCTACTTCACCCGGGAGCTCCCGTCGGCCGGCAAGGGCACCTCGGTGATCATCGTCAAGACCAAGGACGGGTCGGTCAAGGCGTACCACAACGTCTGCCGTCATCGCGGAAACAAGTTGGTGTGGAACGACTTTCCCAACGAGGAGACGTCCGGCACCTGCCGCCAGTTCACCTGCAAATACCACGCCTGGCGCTACAGCCTGGACGGCGACCTGACCTTCGTGCAACAGGAAGAGGAGTTCTTCGACCTCGACAAGAGCAACTACGGCCTGGCGCCGGTGCGTTGCGAGGTGTGGGAAGGCTTCATCTTCATCAACTTCGACGACAACGCGGCCCCGCTCACCGACTACCTCGGGCCGCTGGCCAAGAGCATCGAGGGCTACCCCTTCGGGGAGATGACCGAGACGTATTCCTATCGGGCCGAGGTGGGCAGCAACTGGAAGCTGTTCATCGACGCGTTCGTCGAGTTCTACCACGCGCCGATCCTGCACCAGGGGCAGTACACCAAGGAGGAAGCCGCCAAGATCCAGAAGTTCGGCTACGAGGCACTGCACTACGAGCTGGCCGGGCCGCACAGCCTGCAGTCGACCTGGGGTGGTCAGGCACCGCCCCCGGACATGTCCATGGTCAAGCCGATGGACCAGGTGTTGCGCAGCGGGTTGTTCGGTCCGTGGGACAAGCCGGAGATCATCGAAAAGCTGGACCTGCCACCGGGTGTCAACGTCAAGCGGGTGCCGCAGTGGGGCATCGACTCGTGGCTGTTCTACCCGAACTTCATGCTGCTGATCTGGGAGCCCGGCTGGTTTTTGACCTACCACTACTGGCCCACCGCGGTGGACCGGCACATCTTCGAGTCCACGCTGTATTTCGTGCCGCCGCGCAACGCGCGGGAACGCCTGGCCCAGGAGCTGGCCGCGGTGACGTTCAAGGAGTACGCGCTGCAGGACGCCAACACCCTGGAAGCGACCCAGACCATGATCGGCACCCGGGCCGTCAAGGAGTTCCTGCTGTGCGACCAGGAAGTCCTGATCCGTCACCTGCACAAGACGACCGGCGATTACGTGAAGGAGTACCAGAACAATGGCCACGTCGCTGCCCGCTGAATTCGCCGATTTAGAGCCGTATTTGGAGTGGGACCTCGCCACCGAGCCCGAGCGCTATGCCAAGCGGCTGGCCTCGAGCATGAGCGAGATGCAGGCGTTCTACGACGCGGCCTTTCCGCGCCTCAACGACGTGATCGCCTACTGTGACCAGTACCCGCTCGACGACCTACCCGAGGACGCGAAGACGCTCATGCACATGATGCAGTCGTTGGTCATGGTGTCGTTTCCGATCGAGGCGTGGAAGCAGCCCCGCGTCCCCGACAGCGGGGCCGCGTGGGTGGAGCTGATCAGGGAGCCGGTGATCTGACGTTGCAGACGATCAAGGCCGCCGGGCTGTTCGACGTCGACGCCGGCGAGATCGTTCGGCCCGGGATTCTGCGGGTCGACGGGGACCGGATCGTCGGAGTCGGGGACTCGGGCCCGACGGGCGCGGACGACAACGTGATCGACCTGGGCGAGGCGATCCTGTTGCCCGGGTTGATGGACATGGAGGTCAACCTGCTGATGGGTGGGCGCGGGGAGAAACCCGGTCTGTCTCAGGTGCAGGACGACCCGCCGACCCGGGTGCTGCGCGCGGTCGGCAATGCCCGGCGCACGCTGCGCGCCGGGTTCACCACGGTGCGCAACCTGGGCCTGTTCGTCAAGACCGGCGGATACCTGCTGGACGTGGCGCTGGCCAAGGCCATCGACGCGGGCTGGATCGACGGGCCGCGGGTGGTGCCGGCCGGGCACGCCATCACCCCGACGGGCGGCCACCTGGACCCGACGATGTTCGCCGCGTTCGCGCCGCACGCTCTGGAACTGACCTTCGAGGAAGGCATCGCCAACGGCATCGACGAGATCCGCAAGGCGGTGCGCTACCAGATCAAGCACGGCGCCGAGCTGATCAAGGTTTGCTGCTCGGGTGGCATCATGTCATTGACGGGACCGCCTGGCGCACAGCACTATTCGGACGAGGAGCTGCGCGCGATCGTCGATGAGGCGCATCGGCGCGGGATGCGCGTCGCCGCCCACACCCACGGCGCCGACGCGGTCAAGCACGCCGTCGCCGCCGGCATCGACTGCATCGAGCACGGTTTTCTGATCGACGACGAGGCGATCGCCAGCATGGTCGAGCACGGCACCTTCCTGGTGAGCACCCGTCGTCTGGCCGAGGGGATGGACGTCTCGCACGCCCCGCCCGAGCTGCAGGCCAAGGCCGCCCAGATGTTCCCGAAGTCGCGCACCTCGATCCTGGCCGCGCACCGGGCCGGGGTGAAGATCGCCGTCGGCACCGACGCGCCCGCAATCCCGCACGGCCGCAACGCCGATGAACTCGTCACGCTCGTCGAGTGGGGGCTGCCGCCGGTGGCGGTGCTGCGGGCCGCCACCGTCACCGCGGCCGAGTTGATCAACTCCAGCGACCGCGGCCGGCTGGCCGAGGGCTACCTCGCCGACGTCATCGCCGTTCCGGGAAATCCGTTGGAGGACATCACGGTAACCCAGCACGTCAGCTTCGTCATGAAAGGCGGCAAGGTCTATGTCCACAACCAGAACTGACGACCTGGTCGAGATCCAGCAGCTGCTCGCGCGCTACGCGGTCACCATCACCCAGGAAGACATCGACGGGCTGGTCGCCGTCTTCACGCCGGACGGAACCTACAGCGCCTTCGGCGAGACGTACAGCCTGAACCGATTCCCCGAATTGGTGGCGGCGGCCCCAAAGGGCTTGTTTCTCACCGGAACCGCGGTGGTCGACCTCGACGGCGACCAGGCGAGCGGCACCCAGCCGTTGTGCTTCATCGATCACGCCACGCACGACATGCGGATCGGCTACTACCGCGACACCTACGTGCGGACCCCCGACGGCTGGCGCCTCAAGACCCGCGCCATGACCTTCATCCGCCGCAGCGGTGTGCACGACTCCGGGCGCCCGCACGCCATCGGGCGTCCGGCCGGCGACTCCGCGGCCCAGGCAGCGACCTAAGGAGCCGACCCATCGACGGTGTGAATGTCGAGCAGTTCCGGGCCGACCTGCGCGCGTGGCTCGACGACAACGATCTGACCCCCGGGCCCGACCATTCCCTGCAGGGCCACATGAAGCAGTTCGCCCGGGTCAGCCGCGCGCTCTACGACGCCGACTGGATGCGGTACGGGTGGCCGGCCGAAGTCGGTGGCCTGGGCGGACCCGCGGTGCTGCGGGCGGTCGTCGGCGAGGAAGTGGTGGGCCGCCGGCTGGCCGAACCCGGACCCTACTCGATGCTCGAGGTGCTGGCCCCCACCATGATCGACTACGCCTCCGCCGAACTGGCCGCGGAGATGGTGCCGCGGCTGCTGCGCGGCGAAGAGCACTGGTGTCAAGGCTTTTCCGAGCCGGGGTCGGGCAGCGACCTGGCGTCGCTGACCACCCGCGCGACCCAGGACGGCGACCACTGGATCGTCAACGGGCAGAAGGTCTGGACCAGCTTCGCGCAGTTCTCCACCCGGTGCGTGCTGCTGACCCGCACCGCGCCCGGCTACGACGGGATCACCGCCTTCTTCGTCGACCTGGACACGCCGGGTATCACCATCCGGCCGCTGCGCACCATGCACGGCGTCGACGAATTCTGCGAGGTGTACTACGACGACGTGGCGATTCCGTCGAGCCGCATGCTCGGCCGGCCCGGCGACGGCTGGCGCCTGGCCATGGATCTGCTGCCGTATGAACGGTCCTCCTGCTTCTGGCAGCGCATCGCCTACCTCTACTCGCGTTTCGACGATCTGATCGCCGAGGTCTCGGCGGCCGGGGAGCCCGACGAATCCTCCCTGGGCGCGGCCTATTTGGCGCTGCACACGTTGCGCTGCCGGTCGCGCGCCACCCAGCACCGGATGCGCGACGGGGCCCGGCTGGGGCCCGACACCTCGATCGACAAGGTGCTGCTGGCCACCGCCGAGCAGCGGCTCTACGACACCGTGCGCGACCTGTTGCCGGGCACCCTGGAGCTCGAAAACACGCCGTGGCGCTCGGAATACCTGTACTCGCGCGCGGCCACCATCTACGGCGGTACCGCCGAGATCCAGCGCAACATCATCGCCCGCCGGCTGCTCGATCTCGGGAAGGAGTGAACCGTGGCACCTTCGGCTGACGCCGAGTCGCTGCGCCTGCTGACCGACTCGCTGCGCACCACGATGAGCGCCGCCTCGGGAGCCAAGCTGGACGCCGCGCTGACCGATGTGGGCTGGCGCGACATGCTCGACGAAATGCCGGACATCGCAATCCCTTTGGTGTTCACACTGCTCGGCGAGACGGGAGCGCACGCCCCGCTGCTCAACGACGTGCTGCTGTGCGCGGCCGGCGAAGCACCCGGGGGCACCCTGGCGTTGCCGTTCACCGGCGGGTCCTGGGTGCTGTGGGAGCGCCGCGACAGCTGCGACTCGGCGATCGACGAGCTGCTGCCGATACACCGTGTGCCGCAGGGCGATCCATTGCCGGCCGCCGCGCTGCACGCGGGGTGGCGGGCGCTGGGCTGGTGGCTGGTCGGCACCAGCCGGGCCATGCTCACGCTGGGCCGCCGGCACGCCGTCGACCGCGTGCAGTTCGGTCGGCACATCAGCTCGTTCCAGGCGATCCGGCATCGGCTGGCCGAGGCCCTGGTAGCGGTCGAGGGCGCCGAGGCCACCCTGCAGGCCGCCGCGGAATGCGACGAGGACCCGGGCCTGGCCGCCCTGCTGGCCAAGGCCGCGGCCGGGCAGGCGGCGCTGACCACCGCACGCCACTGCCAGCAGGTGCTGGGCGGTATCGGGTTCACCGCCGAGCACCCGCTGCACCACCACATCAAGCGCTCGCTGATCCTGGACGGCTTGCTGGGCAGCGCCCGGGAATTGACCCGCCAAGCGGGAAAGACGCTGGTGACGACCGGATCGGCGCCGCGGCTCGCCCAGCTCTAGCACCCGGCCCGCCCCCTCACCGTGGCCGGCCGTGAGATGCTTCGCAGATGCGCGGAACCGCGAAGGTGAGAGGCGATGAGTGACCCGCAGCCGCCGCGAAACGAGTTCGGCGTCGCGTCGGTGCTGCTGGGTCTGGTCGGGCTCGTCACCTGCTGGCTGCTGCTGGGGGTGCCCTTCGGCATCGCGGCGGTGGTGACGGGCGACATCGCCCGCCGGCGAGTCGCCCGCGGCGAAGCGAGCAATCCCCGAACCGCGATGACGGGCATCGTGTTAGGGGCCGTCGCGATCCTTGCGGGGCTGGTGGCGATCAGCTACTACGCCCGCATGGATGCCCAAAACCGTTGACGCGCAGCTCAATTGCGCGGCAGCCCGAGGACGCGTTCGGCGATGATATTGCGCTGGATCTCCGACGTGCCACCGGCGATGGTGGCGGCGAAGGTGCGCGCGTAGCGGTCGAACCAGCTGCGGTAGTGGCTGTCCAGATTCAGCGGCGCGACCTGCGCGGTCACCGCCCGGCGCACCAGCCCGGCGGACCCCGCCGCCTCCAGCGCGTCCTCGGACGCGCGTTGCAGCGCCTCGGAGCCCAGCAGCTTGAGCACGGACTGGGCGGGCACGTCCTCTTCGCCGCGGGCGGCGGCGGCCAGCGCCGCCGATCCCAGCAACCGCAGGGCGTGCGCGTCCATCACCAGGGTGGCGTAGCGGTCCCGCTGCAGCGCATCGGCCGGACGGAAGTCGGCGCTCAATTCGTGCAGCAGGTCGACATAACCCATCCACAGCATGACGCGTTCGTGTCCCAGCGAACCGGTGGCCACCCGCCAGCCCTCGTTGAGCTCGCCCACCAGGTTCTCCGCCGGCACCCGCGCGTCGGTGAAGAACACCTCGTTGAAATCGATTTCGTCGATATCGCACATCGACGCGAACGGGCGGCGCACCACGCCCGGAGTGTCGGTCGGGATCAGCAGCACGCTGATCCCCTTGTGCTTGGGCGCATTCGGATCGGTGCGCACAAATGTCAGCAGCACGTCGGCGTCGTGGGCGCCGGAGGTCCACACCTTCTGGCCGTTGACCACGAAGTGGTCGCCGTCGAGCACGGCGCGGGTTTTCAGTGACGCCAGATCCGAACCCGCGCCCGGTTCGCTCATGCCCAGCGAGGCGGTCATCTCCGCGCGCAGAATCGGCACCGCCCAACGCTGCTTTTGTTCGGGGGTGCCGAAGCTCAACAACGACGCCGCGATGATCCCGACGCCCTGCGGATTGAAGCTCTGATAGATGCGCCGCCGCCCCAGCTCCTCGAAGTACACGTACTGCTGCAGCAACGTCGCGTTGCGGCCGCCGAACTCGGGCGGATTGCCGGGCAGCAACCAGCCGCTGTCGAACAGCAGCCGTTGCCAGCGGCGCGCCCACTCCGGTACGTGTGAGCTGGACCGCGGCCGTTCCAGCGCCTCGGCCTCGGCGGGCAGGTGCGCATCGAGGAAGGCGACGAATTCGGCCCGGAACGCCTCTACGTCGGCGTCAAACGTCAGCTGCACAGCACTTCCCCGGCTTCCCGAACTGGCCTCGCGCACCGTCGGTAGATCATGCTTTCCGCCGACGGCACGGTTCGCTCTTTGCGATTACGCTTCCCTACACACGTCTAAGAGAATAGTATTCTCGTGGTAAGAAAGTTACAATCTCCGACACGTGATCCGTGAGGGGGTCGAGCGCAGCGATGTCACGGCGTTCTCCGGTAGAGTCCAATCATGTTCTCCCCTCGCGGCAATCACCCGAGTCGGCCGTGACCAATCCGAGCGAAGAGCCGGCCTGGAAGCAGCGCGCCGTCGAGCGCTCCATCAAAACGGCGAAATTGCGTGCGGCGCAACGCGTTCAGCGTTTCCTCGACGCGGCCCAGGCCATCATCATCGAAAAGGGCAGCACCGACTTTACCGTGCAGGAGGTGGTGGACCGCTCCCGCCAGTCGCTGCGCAGCTTCTACCTGCAGTTCGACGGCAAGCACGAGCTGTTGCTGGCGCTCTTCGAGGACGCGCTGAGCCGATCCGCCGACCAGATCCGGGCCGCCACCGAAAGCCACACCGATCCGCTGGAGCGGCTCCAAGTCGCCGTTCAGCTGCTGTACGAGGCGTCCCGCCCGGACCCGACCGCCAAGCGGCCGCTGTTCACCGACTTCGCACCGCGTTTGCTGGTGACACACCCCGCTGAGGTCAAGGTCGCGCATGCGCCCTTGCTCGCGTTGCTGACGGAGCTGATGGAGGCGGCCGGCGAGGCCGGCAAGCTGCGCGCCACCATCAACCCGAAGCGGGTGGCCGCGATGACCATGCAAACGGTCATGTTCATCGCGCAATCCAGCGGCGGTCCCGACGACGCGACCACCCACCCCATCACCGCCGAAGAGGTGTGGGACTTCTGCTCGCGCGGCTTCGTCGCCTAGCTTCCCGACCGGACCTGTCCCGCACCCTCCCGGGTTGAGCAAATACCGCACGCTGTTTGCCGGTGAGAATGAGATTCTCTAATATCTAAAATCACGAATAGCCGAAACGGATTCGTCGTTGACACCCGTGTTGGCTGAATGACAGAGTTCAAAGTCGGCAAGACCCGCGGTCCGGGGAAGCGCGTGTGTTCTCCGCTGAGGCGCGCCGATCCGATCAAGTCAGGAGTTGAGGTAGCCATGACCGGACGTGTTGAGGGCAAAGTCGCTTTCGTCACCGGGGCGGCACGCGGTCAGGGCCGCAGCCACGCGGTGAGGTTGGCCCAGGAGGGCGCCGACATCATCGCCGTCGACATCTGCAAGCCCATCCGGGCGGGCGTGGTGGACACCGCCATCCCGGCCTCCACGCCCGAGGACCTGGCCGAGACCGCCGATCTGGTCAAGGGGCACAACCGCAGAATCGTCACCGCCGAGGTCGACGTGCGCGACTACGACGCGCTCAAAGCCGCGGTCGACAGCGGCGTCGAGCAGCTGGGCCGGCTGGACATCATCGTGGCCAACGCCGGAATCGGCAACGGCGGCGACACTTTGGACAAGACCAGCGAAGAAGACTGGACCGAGATGATCGACATCAACCTGGCCGGGGTGTGGAAAACCGTGAAAGCCGGTGTGCCGCATATGATCGCCGGCGGCCGCGGCGGATCCATCATCCTGACCAGCTCGGTCGGCGGGCTCAAGGCCTACCCGCACACCGGCCACTACGTCGCGGCCAAGCACGGCGTGGTCGGGCTGATGCGCGCCTTCGGAGTCGAGTTGGGACAGCACATGATTCGCGTCAATTCGGTACACCCGACGCACGTCAAGACCCCGATGCTGCACAACGAGGGCACCTTCAAGATGTTCCGTCCGGATCTGGAGAACCCGGGTCCCGACGACATGGCGCCGATCTGCCAGATGTTCCACACGCTGCCCATCCCGTGGGTCGAGCCGATCGACATCAGCAACGCGGTGCTGTTCTTCGCCTCGGACGAAGCCCGCTACATCACCGGCGTGACCCTGCCCATCGATGCGGGTAGCTGCCTGAAATAGAGTTCCGTCCCATGGACGGATTCCTGTCTGGTTTCGACGGCCGCGCGGCGGTGGTCACCGGCGGCGCCAGCGGCATCGGATTGGCCACCGCCACCGAATTCGCCCGCCGGGGGGCGCGTCTGGTGCTCTCCGACGTCGACCAGCCGGCGCTGGAACAGGCGGTCAACGGGCTGCGCGGCCAGGGGTTCGACGCGCACGGCGTGGTGTGCGACGTCCGGCATCTCGACGAAATGGTCCGTCTCGCCGATGAGGCCTTCCGGCTGCTGGGCGGCGTCGACGTCGTCTTCAGCAACGCCGGCATCGTCGTCGCGGGCCCGCTGGCCCAGATGAACCATGACGACTGGCGCTGGGTGATCGACATCGACCTGTGGGGCTCCATCCATGCCGTCGAGGCGTTCCTGCCCAGGCTGCTCGAGCAGGGCACCGGCGGGCACATCGCGTTCACCGCTTCCTTCGCCGGTCTGGTGCCCAACGCCGGCCTCGGCACCTACGGCGTTGCCAAGTACGGGGTCGTCGGGCTCGCCGAAACGTTGGCGCGCGAAGTCAAGCCCAACGGCATCGGCGTATCGGTGTTGTGCCCGATGGTGGTGGAGACCAAGCTGGTCTCCAACTCGGAACGGATTCGCGGCGCCGACTATGGGATGTCGGCGACGCCGGAGGGGGCCTTCGGGCCGCTGCCCACCCAGGACGAGAGCGTCAGCGCCGACGACGTCGCGCGGCTCACCGCCGACGCGATCCTGGCCAATCGGCTCTACATCCTGCCGCACGCGGCCGCCCGGGAGTCGATCCGCCGCAGGTTCGAACGCATCGACCGGACCTTCGACGAGCAGGCCGCCGAGGGCTGGACGCACTAGATAAATGGGGCCGGGCCCTCGGGGCTGTTGCGGCAGCGTCGGTGAGCTAACCGGCCGGGCCCAGTCGGTAGTCGCCGGTCCGCGGGTCGTGATACCACCCGCTGGAGGCCTGGGTGCCGCCGTCGACGTGCAGCGTCTGCCCCGTCAGGTACCCTGACATGTCGGAAGCCAAAAAAACTGCGGCACTGGCGATTTCGTCGACGTGACCGGGACGGCCCAGCGGAACGATGTTTCCCATCGCGGTGGTGGCGGCCTCACCGCCCAGCTGTTCCAGCCCTTCGGTGAGCGTGATGTCGGGCGCGATCGCGTTGACCCGGATGCCGTGCGGCGCCAGTTCCAGCGCCGCGGTCTTGGTGTAGTTGATGACGCCGGCCTTGGCCGCCGCGTAGGCGGCATAGCCCGGTGCCGCGCGCACGCCTTCGATGGAGGTCAGCGAGATGATGCTGCCGCCGGCGCCCACCGACACCAGCTGCCGGGCGATCCGCTGGGTGCACAGCAGCACGTGCCGAAGATTGGCGCGGTAGAGCGCATCCCAGCCGTTCTCGCTGGTTTCCAGCAGCGGCGAGGAGAACACCCCGCCGGCATTGTTTACCAGGATGGTGGGCGTGCCCAGTTCGGTGATGGTGCGCTGCAGCGCGGCGTCGACCTGGCCGCTGTCCCGCACGTCGGTGACGATGCCCAGTCCTCCGATGGATTCGGCTGCCCGCGTGCAGGTTTGCGCGTCGCGCTCCCAGATCGCCACCCGCGCGCCGAATGCGGCCAGCCCGGCGGCGATGCCGCGGCCGATGCCCGCCCCCGCCCCGGTCACCACCGCGACCCGGTCGGTGAGCAGGATGTCCGAGGGATCGATGGCCATCGCCGGTCAGCCCGCCGGGTGCATGGCCGGCGCGCTGCCGATGACACCTTCGGCCCGCAGCGTCGCGATGTCCGCGTCGGACAAGCCCAGCCCGGACAGCAGTTCCTGGTTGTGCTGCCCGAGCAGCGGCGCGGGCGCGGTGTGGAACCGATCGGGGCCGGCGGAGGATCTCATCGGCACGGTGCTGAGCCTAGCCGGGCCGTTGACCGGGTGGTCGACCTCTTCGAAAAAGCCCCGGAACGTCAGCTGTTCCAGCTCGGATTGCCGGTGGGGTTGCATGACCTTGGCCACCGGCACCCCGGCGTCCCAGAGGGTGGCGACGATGTCGTCGCGGCCGCGGCACTCGCACCACGCCGCGAGCTGCTTGTCGATGAAATCCTGATGCGTGTGCCGGCCAGAAGCGGTCGACAGCTCGGGATCCATTGCCCACGAAGGGGATCCGAGTGCGCGGCACAATCGGTGCCACTGGTCGTCGGTGGCCACGGCGATGGCGACCCAGCTGTCGAGCCGGCCGAATTCGTCGACGTCGGCGCTGAGGTAGAGGTTCTGCGGGGCGGCGGTGGGCCCCCGGTTACCGGCCCGCTCGAGCAGCGCGCCGTAGGCCGAGTACTCAATGACCTGCTCGGCGGCGATGCTCAGCGCGGCATCGACCATCGCCGCCTCGACGAACACCCCCTCGCCGGTGCGGCGCCGGTGCTCGAGCGCCAGCAGTATCGCGTTGAGGGCGTGCACCCCCGCGCACGGGTCGCCGATCGAGTACGGGTCATAGGGGGTGCGATCCGGGTAGCCGGTGAGCCAACTCAACCCGGACGCGGATTCGATGACGTAGGCGAATGCCGGGTTGTCCCGCCACGGCCCGGTGAGTCCGAAGCCGGGCATCCGCACCATGACCGCGTCGGCGCGAATCGATTGCACGGTGGCGAAATCCAGTCCGATCGCATCCAGCACCCGCGGGGTGAAATTCTCCACGATCACGTCGCAGGTGGCGATGAGCCGCCGCAACACGTCCCGGCCGCGCGGGCTCTGCAGGTCCAGGGTCAGGCCCTTCTTGTTGGTGTTCAGGGCCTCGAAGATGGGGGACTTCTCCCACCACCGGTCCTCGCTGACGGGCACCCCGGCGATCAGCCGGGTGCCGTCGGGACGGCGGGTGGACTCCACGTGGATGACCTCGGCGCCGAGCATGGCCATAAAGTGGGTGCAGCAGGGGCCCGCCCAGAATGTGGTGAGGTCCAACACCCGAAGGCCGTTGAACGGCAACGCCGTTCGCCCTCCGTCGGGCGCGGGCCGTGGCGTCAGTTCCGCGCCGCGGTAGCCCTCGGTGTGCTCACCGAGGCGTGGCGCAGGATGAGGCGCGCGCAGCTGCGCCGGGTGCATCCGGTAGGGGTGTGCCGGCTGCAGGAAGCCGTCGCGCGGATTGCGCACGAAGGACCCGCGCTCACGGAACTGATCGAACGACGTGACATTCGCCCCGTTGGCCACCGGGGCGTACGGGATGCGGAAGGCCGTTGCCAGTTCCTGGATTTCGTCGACGGGAGTGCGGGCCATCCAGGCGAAGATCTCGTCGGCGTAGATGTTGGCCAGCTCGGTGATCGACAGCGGCGAGTCCTCGTCGATCCACTCCGGGTGACCCACCATGGCGCACAGGTCGAACCACTGCTGGGCGGTGCCGCAGCCGACGTCCACCAGGCCGTCCTTGGCCTGCGCCACGCCCGGCACGGTCGGCCGCCGGGTGTCACGCCAGGGCCGGCCGAGCACCTCGAAGTAGGTGACCGGGTAGTAGGTGAGGCACAGGATCTGTGTCTCCAGCATGGACAGGTCCAGCAATTCTCCTCGGCCGCCGCGGATTCGGCGCCAGCGCGACGCCAGGGTGGCCGCGCTGGCATAGGCCCCGGCCAGATATTCGCCGACCTGACCGCCGACGAAGACGGGCGGGCGGTGCTGCTCGCCGCGCCCGAGGCCGATGATTCCTCCCGACCAGGCCTGCAGGGTGAACTCGGTGGCCGCCCGGTCCCGCCACGGGCCTTCCAGCCCGAACGGGGTGATCGAGGTGACGGTGAGATGGGGGTGGCGGGCGTGGATCGCCCGCGGCGTGAAGTCGTGGTGCTCGGCCACCGTGGACCCGCCCGACCAGACCACCGCGTCCGCCGCGGCCAGTAACCGGTGCACCAGCGCGGTGTCGTCCTCGTTGGCGGGGTCGGCGACGACGCTGTGTTTGGCGCCGGCCAGGAAGCTGAAGAGGGCGCCGTCACCGCCGGCCGGGACGGGGGCACCGGAGGCCGACCAGGCGCGCAGCAGATCGCCTTGCGGCGGTTCGACTTTGACTACGGCGGCGCCGCCGTCGGCCAGGAGCTTGGTGCAGTAGGCTCCGGCGATGCCGCTGGACAGGTCGATCACCGTATAGCCGGCCAGCGGGGGTTGCGTCACTGCTTCGTTCGCTTCGCCGGGACGGGGCATGGTCAGGGCTGCCAGAACGGGCTCGCGGTGAGCACTTCGGGTCCGTCGGCGGTGATCAGGACCGCTTCCCGGCCGAACACCGCGCCGACTCCTTCCTCCCACACGTATCCCGTCACGGCGAGCACCATCCCCGGCTCCAGCCGTTCGCCGGCGGCGGTCGCGGGCAGGTGCTGGGAGACCACCGGCGGGTCGAAACCCATACCCAGTCCGCGGGCCACCGGCATCGGCGGTGCCGGCTCCCCCGCGGCCCGGTAGGCCGACATCAGCTCGCCCGCCCCCACGCCCGGATGGCAGGCGCCGATCAGCTTGTCCCACAAGGCGTTCCAGCGCCGGTGCAGGGCCTCGGCGCCGCTGGGGGCGCGCTGCTTGTCGGCCGGCCAGGTGCGTCCCACTTCCCCGACGTAGCCGCCGGCCAGCACGCCGGCGGAGAATGCCACCAGGTCGCCGTCCTGGATACGACCGTCACCGTCGGCGCGCCGCCACGGATGGCTGCGCGAGGTCGCCCACGCCACATCCTGATTCGACGGGGTGCTCACCCCGCCCGCCGCGGAGGCCTCCAGCAGGACGCCGGCCAGCGCCTGCTCGCTGACCCCGGGGCGCAACTCCGAGACCGCGGCCGCCAGCGCCGACTCGGCGACCGCGATGGATTCCCGCAGCGCCACGATCTCCTCGGCGGTCTTGACGCGGCGGGCGGCCCGCATGGCCAGTTCTCCGTCGACCAGTTGCGCGTTGGGGAACACGGTGGGCAGCAGCTGCGCGAAAACCGGTGAGAGTGCGTCGGTTCCGACGCGCCGTGCGGTTTGGGTGCCGTCGATGCGGCGCAGCGCCGCCACGGTGTTGGCCGGGTTCCACGAGATGCCGTAGAGGTTTTCGTGCGGGATGTCCTCGGGCACGCCCTCGTCCCAGGTGCTGAGCAGGTGAACCGCGCCGGTCTCGCGCACCAGCACGCAGGTCGGGCCGAACGGCCGGGTGCCCGCGACCCACAGTTGCGGCGCCCCGGAGACGTAGCGGACGTTGGCCTGCCGGCCGAGCACCAGCACGTCGAGGTCGTGGGCGGCCATCTGGTCCAGCGCCCGCCGGCGGCGCCCCGAGCGCAGCGTGCGCCCGTCGGGGCAGACTTCAACTGACATGACGGCCATAGGGGTCATAGGGGTAGTCGGTCAAGCGGATCCAGCCCTCCTCGGTGATCACCAGGACCTCTTCGCTGCGGTAGCCGCCAGTGCCGTCCTCCCACACCACCGGCTCCAGCACCAGCACCATCCCGGCTTGCAGGACGAAGTTCTCGTCGAACTCCTGGCCGAGATCGGTGCCGATCATGGGCATTTCGGCGGCGTTGACGCCGATGCCGTGGCCCAGGTAGAAGTGCGGCAGCCACGGCTTCGCACCGCCGTTGGCCCCGATCGCGGCCCGGCCCAGATCGGCCGCGGTGGCGCCGGCCTTGGCGACGTCCAGGACCGCGGTCATGATTTCGAACCACTTGTCGAACTGGGCCTGTTGGCGCGGCGACGCGTCCCGCCCGACGATCCAGGTGCGGCCGAAGTCCGAGCAGTAGCCCTGGTAGGTGATACTGACGTCGGTCCACAGCACGTCGCCTTCGTCGAGCTCGCGCGCGGTGGACAGCAGCGGCAGCGCCAGGTCGCCGTGCGTGGTCCATACCCCCTCGGCCTTGCTCGGCGGCATCACCTGCCAGATCGGTTCCAGCATGCTGGCCGTGGCGCCCAGCTCGAAGGCGCGCCGCAAAAAGCTTGCCGACAAGTCGATTTGGCGGATACCGGGGGCCAGCCGCTTCTGCACCTCGACCATCGCCTCGTCGGTGATCCGGATCGCGGTGCGGATGCACGACAACTCGTCCGGTGTCTTGACCGCCTTGGCGGCGCCGACGATGGCCGCCGCGTCGACGGGGGCGCCGCGGGGGAACAGCGTCGCGGCCGCGCGGGACATTGCGCCGGTGCATTCGTCGACAGCGATCACGGCGTTGGCCGGAATCAGGTCGGCGACCGTGCGCGCGAAAGCCGCGACGCCTTCGTCGAATTCGAGATAGACCGGCCCGTGCAGATGGTCGGCGGGCAGGTCCGACTCGTGTGCGGCGCCCTCGCGGAACGGCAGGAACAGGTGCGGCCATTCGTCGTCGGCGAGCACCACGGCCACCGGCCGCTCGACATAGGACAGCCCGGCGTCGCCGAGTGGCCAACTGGCGCCGGTGGCATAGACGACGGCGTTGTTGCCGAGCAGGATCATCGCGTCGACGCCGCGCTCGGCCATCGCCGCCCGGAGCCGGGTTCCGGTGTCGCGGCGCAGCCGGGTCAAGTCCGGTGTCTCCGGAATCACCAGCCCTTCACCGGTTTTGGTGTCCAGATGCGCGAGTGTCGTCACTACAAACCCAGGAATTTCGTCACATTGCCGCTGACGATCTGCGCCGCGTTCGCCGGCCCGACGGCGTCGACGACGGCCTTCAGCGACTTCTCGGAATAGCCGTAGGTGCTCTCGTTGTGCGGGTAGTCGCTGGACCACATCACCTTGTCCACCCCGATCTGGTCGATCAGCCGCAGGCCGAGCGGGTCGACCATGAACGAGGCGCTCATGTGGGTGTCCCAGTAGTAGCGCACATCGTGCTGCAGCGGCCGGTTGAACATGTGCTGGTAGGACGCGACCAGGTGCTCGCCGTCCTGCAGCGCCCACGGCACCCAGGAGATGCCGCCCTCGAACCAGCCGATCCGCAGCCCGGGGTGATCGTCGAGGATGCCGCCGAAGATGTATTTGGAGAACGTCTCCCGGAATCCGTCGATGTTGATCATCATCCCGACGACGACGCTGTTGAACTCGGTCGGGCTCTTCGGCGGCGTTTCCCCGATGTGGTGCGTGACGGGCAGGCCCGCGGCCTCGATCTCGTCCCAGACCGGTCTCATGGCGGTGCTGGAGTAGTCGATCATGTTGCCGTCGTCGTCCTTGCCGGGATTGAGCGGCATCAGGAAAGTCTTGAGCCCCAATGCTTTCAGCTCGTCCAGGGTCTTTCTGGTGCCCTGCGGGTCCCACCAGTTGATCAGCCCGGCGCCGTAGAAGTGCCCGTTCGAGCGCTCCTGCAGCTCGGCGATGTATTCGTTGTATATGCGGAAGGCGAGCTCGCGAAGTGTCTTGTCGGGGTAGTGGAACAGCGCCAGCACCGCGTTGGGGAAGGCCAGTTCCTTTTCCACCCCGTCCTCGTGCAACTCCTGAATCCGCGCCTCGATGTTGGTGCTCGCCGCACCGGGGAGGTCGTCGTACTGCATCAGCACGGCGCTGAAGTCGCCGGGCAGGAAAGACTGTCCCTTGCGCCCGACCTGGTAGGCGCCGTCCTCGTACCAGATCCGCGGCGCCTTGTCCTTCAGGTCATCCGGAAAGCGTTGGTAGAAGATGTCATCGGCCAGCGAGATGTGGTTGTCCGCCGAGAAGACCACCGTGCCCTCCGGCAGGCCGACATCGCTGCCCACGGCGTGACCGCGCCGGTTCTTGGGGGCGCCGTATCCTCCGGGCGGGTACAGGGAAACGGGGCTTGTTTGAGTCGTCATCATTGACCCTCCATTCGGATCCGCAATCTTTCGTGGGCTACCAGGTCACCGGGAGTTCGTAGACGCCGTAGGCGAGGCGGTCGTCCTTGAACGGAACCTCCTCGATCGGAATCGCAAGTTGCAGTGTGGGAATGCGGCGTACCAGGGCGTGGAACACGATCTGCAGCTCGGCGCGCGCCAGCTGCTGGCCCACGCATTGATGGCGGCCGTAGCCGAATGCGACGTTGCGGTCGGCGCCGGAGCGATGCAGGTAGAGCCGGTCGGGTTCGGGGAAGACGCGCGCATCCCAGTTCGCCGGGGCCAGGTCGATGATGATCCCCTCACCGGCCCGGATGGTCTCCCCGGCGATGTGGATGTCTTCGAGCGCGACGCGGCGCTGGCCGTTCTGAATGATGCTGAGGTAGCGCAGCAATTCCTCGACTGCGCTGGCGATCACCTTGGGGTCTTCGGCGTCCCGGATGACGGCCAGCTGGTCGGGGTTTTCCAGCAGGGCGAGCACGCCGAGACCGATCATGTTCGAGGTGGTTTCGTGCCCGGCGATCAGCAGGCCGGTGCCCAGCTGCGCGGCCTCCTTCACGCTGAGCTCCCCGGCCCTGACCCGCTCGGCCAGATCGGACACCGCGTCCTCGGCGGGGTTCTCCATCTTGGCCTCGACCAGCTGGGCGAGGTATTTGTTCAGGCTCATCGCGCCTTTGACGGTGTCCTCACCGGTGGCATAGCGCGCGAGGCCGACGTTGGCGTGGTGCTGGAACATGTCGGCGTCCTCGTAGGGGACCCCGAGCAGCTGGCTGATCACCAGCGAGGGCACCGGCAGGGCCAGCGCGCTGACGATGTCGGCCGGTTTCGGTCCGGCCAGTATCGCGTCGATGTGCTCGTCGGTGATCTGCTGGATGGTCGGGCGCAAACCCTCGACACGCTTGAACGTGAAGGGTTTTGACAGCATGCGCCGGAACCGGGTGTGTTCTTCGCCGTCGGCGGTGAAGACCGACCGCGGACGCTTGTGCACCGTGGACAGCATGCCCGCGTTCCAGTGCGGGAAGCCGGGCAGCCGGTCGTCGACGCTGACCCGCGAGTCCGAAAACAGTTCGCGCACTTGCTCATAGCCTGTGATGAGCCACGGTGTGCTGCCGTCCCAGATCCGCACCCGCGACAACGGCTTGTCGTGGGCCAGCGCCATGACGTCCGGTGGCGGCGCGAACGGGCAGCCGGCCTGCCGCGGCATCGGGTAGTCCGGAATGTCGGCGGTCTGCTCGGTCGCGGTGCTCGTCAGGGTGTCTGACATGGTGTTGTTCCTCGCCGTGTCGTCATTCTTCAACGCGGATGGCCAGGGCGGGGCAAGCCGCCGCCGCGCGCCGCGCGCCTTGCGCCTGCTCGGCCGTGGGATGGGGGTTGAGCAGGACGACGACGCCGTCGTCGTCGCGCTGGTCGAACACCTCGGGGGCATTCATCACGCAGTTCCCCGACGATGCGCAAAGGTCTTGGTCGACGGTCACTTTCATCTGCCCAGTCCTTCACTCGTACGGCGTCACGGGCGCCAGCCACAGGCCCACGATCGCGTCGATGAGGCCGGATGCCGCGGCCCGCCAGGAACGATGGGAGGTCGACGTGCCCGCGGCGAGCGCACGTTCACGGTCGGCGCAGGTGTGCATCAACAGGTTTCGAGCCATGATGTTGCGTTCGAAGTGCACTTCTGCCGGCAGGTCGGGCAGGCAGCGGTTGATGCCCTCGACGACCTGCACCAGCGACGGCGAGCTGAGCGCGCCCTTGACGATGATGTTGTAGTAGGCGGGATCGGTCATCGCCTGCGCCGCGAACCGCGCATACCAGGTCGGATTTCCCAGCTCCTCGAGGTGGTCGGTGAGGGGGCGCACCAAACAGGCCACCCAGCTGCGCAATTCGGCGTCCCGGCCGCCCCCGGCGCCGGACTCCAGCAGCTCGGCGACCATCTGCTCGCGCAGCTGCTCGACGGGCCCGCGGTGCTTGTGCTCGATGGCGCGCACCAAATCGGCCTTGGTGCCGAAGTGGTAACCGACCGCGGCGTTGTTGCCCTGTCCGGCGGCCTCGCTGACCTGCCGATTGGAGACGGCGAACATGCCGTGCTCGGCATAGAGCCGCTCGGCGGCCACCAGGATCGCCTCCTGCGTGGAGCTGGCCCGCTCGGTGCGCACGGGCCGTCCGATGGTGGTCATTGCGCCAGTCAACCGCGCCCGCGCTTTTAAGTCAAGCGATTGATTTAAAATTTCGGCGGGTGTCATCCCTGCCGCTTCGAGCGCATCGCCTTGCCAGCCGAGGTCCCGCCGTCCACCGGCAGCACCGTCCCGGTGACGTAGCGCGAGCGGTCGGTGGCGAAATACAGCGCCGCCTCCGCGACGTCGTCGGGTGTGCCCTCGCGCTTGAGCGGCCGGTCCTCGCGCATTCCCTCGCGGATCCGCGCCTCGAACCGCTCCCGCTGCTCGGGGTCCATGTCGCCCGCCGACTTCCCGAGAATCGGCGTCGGTATGTTGCCGGGCGCGATGGCGTTGACGCGAATGTCATAGCGCGCCAGCTCAATTGCCGCGGCCTTGGTGAACTGGATGACCGCTGCCTTGGAGGCGCGGTAGGTCATCACTCCCCCGCCGGCCTGGATCCCGCCGATCGAGGTCAGGTTGATGATCGCCCCGCCGCCGTTGTCGGCCATGTGGCGCGCCGCGTCTCGGGTACCGGCCATCACGCCCAGCACGTTGACGCCCATCACCCGGTGGAAGTCGGCGAGGTCGTCGTCGAGCAGCCGGCGCAACGGGCTGGAGATTCCGGCGTTGTTCACCATCACGTGCAGGTCGCCGAATTTCTCGACGGCGGCTGCGACCAGAGCCCCGACCTGTTCGATGTCGGAGACGTCGGTGCGGCGGAACACGGCCTCACCGCCCAGCTCGGCGGCCAGCCGCTCTCCCCGCTCGGTCTCGATATCGGCGATGACGACCCGCGCCCCTTCTGCCACAAAACGTTCCACGATTCCGCGACCGATGCCGGACGCCCCGCCGGTGACGATGGCAACCTTGCCAGCCAGTTCGTTGACCACACGACGAGTTAATCGGCGGCAACGGTGTTAAGTCAAGCAACTGATTTAAGGGTGGCCGGGAATGCGGCCGCCGATCGGTCGGACCCGACCCGTGCGACACGGCCGGAATCGATGACGGCGCTTGCATTCCGGCCGACACACGAGCACGGTATTAGGGCGCCCGAGGCCCACTCGACGAAGACGGGGAGCGACCAATGCCTGTGCCGCCGGCCGGTGATACCCCGTCGGAACGAAGGCAGCTCAGCAGGCGCGGTTTCATGGCCGCCGGTATCGCCGGCGGATTGGCGCTCGCGGGCTGCGGTCAGTCCAAGCCGGACCCGTCGCGCAACACGCGGATGGCCGCCGCCATCGCCACGGCCGAGGCCGCCCGGCCGCACAGCGGCCGCACCGTAACCGCGCACCTGACACCGCAACCGGTGCAGATCGATTTGGGCGGACCCGTCGTGCGCACGCTGGCCTTCGGCGACTCCATCCCCGGTCCGGTGATCCGCGCCGCCATCGGCGACGAGGTCGCGGTGACGGTGGCGAACCGGCTTGACCATTCGACATCGGTGCATTGGCATGGCATCTCGCTGCGCAACGACATGGACGGCGCCGAGCCCGCCACCCCCAACATCGCGGCCGGACACGACTTCACCTACCGGTTCTCGGTGCCCAATCCCGGTACCTACTGGGCACATCCGCACACCGGTCTGGACGAGGACACGGGTCTTTATCTGCCGGTCATCGTCGACGACCCGGCCGAGGCCGACTACGACGCCGAGTGGATCGTCGTGCTCGACGACTGGACCGACGGCGTCGGCAAGAGCCCGGCCCAGTTGTACGGCGAATTGAGCAATCCGAACAAGCCGCCACGCAACCCGCCCGAGACGACGACGTCGACCACCCCCACCACGACCGAGACATCCCCGGCCACGACGACCGAGACCACGTCGACCACCCCGACGACGGCCGCCGCGGCTCCGCCCGGCGTGGGCAGCAGCGAGCTGCTCGGCGGCGACGCCGGCGACATCGCCTACCCCTACTATCTGGTCAACGGTCGAATTGCGGCTTCCCCCAAGATATTCAACGCCAAGCCCGGCCAGCGGATACGGATTCGTCTGATCAACACGGCCTCGGACACCGCGTTCCGGGTCGCACTGGCCGGGCACTCGATGACGGTGACGCACACCGACGGCTATCCCGTGGTGCCCGCTCAGGTCGATGCCCTGCTGATCGGCATGGCCGAACGCTACGACGTCACGGTGACCGCGGGCGACGGTGTCTTCCCACTGGTCGCCGTCGCCGAAGGCAAGAACGCGCTGGGGCGGGCCCTGCTGTCCACCGCCGCGGGCAGCACACCCGACCCGCAGTTCCAGCCGGGCGAACTCACCAAACGGGTGGGCACGGTGGAGATGTTCACCGCCACCACGCCGGTCAACCTGGGCCGCCCCGATCCCGGTCTGGATCTGCCGATCGTGCTGGGCGGCAACATGATCCAGTACAACTGGACGATCAACGGCGAGCCGTACAGCAAGACGAATCCGCTGCTCGTGCACGAGGACCAACGGCCCACCCTCTCTTTCGAGAACACCACGATGATGTATCACCCGATTCACCTGCACGGGCACACATTCCAGGTGATCAAGCCCGACGGCAGCCCGGGCGCCCGCAAGGACACCGTCATGGTGCTGCCCAAGCAGAAACTCGCCGCTGTCCTGTCCGCCGACAACCCCGGCACCTGGGTGATGCACTGCCACAACACCTATCACCAGGTCGCCGGAATGGAGACCCGGCTGGACTATGTCCTGTGACGCTGCCTGTGACGCCACTGCTTACGCTCAGGCGGTCGCCAGAAAATCCATCAGCAACTGGTTGACCACGGACGGCTGCTCGATCTGCGGACAGTGCCCGGCATCGTCCACCACGACGGAGCGCGCGCCGTCGATCTGCTTGGCGATCTGAGCCGACCAGCCGGCGGGAAGGAGTTTGTCGCCTCCGCCCTCCACGACAAGCGTTGGCACACCAATGCGTTCGTAGGCCCGGGCGCTCGACGGCGTCGGGGACGGCGTGGCACCCGGCCGCCGGAACCTGGCCGCGGCGATGGCCTCCCACGCCCCCGGCGCGGTGCTGGACTCGTGCCGGCGGCGCACGTAGTCGTCGTCGGCGGGATAGGCCGGGTCGAAGAACAGCGCTTCGATGATGCGGCGCATCGCGGGCAGCGTGGCGTCGTAGTTCTGCAGCGCCTCGAAATACTCGTTCTGCTGGATTTCGCCGCCGCCGCAGATGATCACGGCGCTGCGGACCGGCCACAGCGGGCTGTCCGACGTGGCGTCGGTGAGCAGATTGATGGCGCCCATAGAATTGCCGACGACGTGCGCCGACTCGACGCCGAGCAGTTCGCAGAACCGGGCCACGTGCCGGATCCGCATGCCGCGACCGTCGACGAAGTCGATGACCTTGGCGGACCCGCCGAAGCCCAACTGGTCGGGCGCCAGCACCCGGTAGCGCGCGGCGAGTGCGGCGATGTTGCGTTCCCAGCCGAGCTCGGCGCTGGCCCCGAACTCCCCGCCGTGCAGCAACACCACCGGGTCGCCCTCGCCCGCCTCAAGGTAGCTGGTGACCAGGCCATCGACCGACATCGTTTTGCGATGAATCTCCATCGCCCGCCTTCTCTATTTGATCGCGATCGGGTTCACCGGCGAACCCACTGCCCCCACAAACCTCAACGGCGGTGCGACAAGCTGGAATTCGTAGACGCCGTCGGCCGCGCAATCGGTCGCCAGCGCGCTGAGGTCCCAGTACTCGCCGAGCATCAGCCCCATGTCGCGCAGGGTCAGCAGATGGAAGGGCAAAAACACCCCGTCGACGCCGGACACCGGATCTTCGACCTGCAGGTTGTCCGAGGCGACCGCGGCGACCTCGTGGTCATGCAGCCACTGGGCGCATCGCCAGTCCAGCCCGGAATACGGTTCGGTCTTGTTCCCTGTTTCCAAATATCTTGTCCACCAACCGGTCCGGATGAGCAGGATGTCGCCGCGCTCGATCGTCACGCCCTGGGCGCGCACGACGTCATCCAATTCCTGTGGGGTGATCGGGTTTCCGTGCTCCAAGAAGACCTCCGCGCCGCGATGGCGCACCAGATCCAGCAGCACCCCGCGCGACGTGATGCCCTTGCCGTCCACCTTCTCGATGCCCAAGCGGCGGGCGCCCAGGCTGGTCACCGAGCCGGCGGGGACGCCGTTGTAGAGCAGGTCGTCGTAGTAGACGTGCGACAGCGCATCCCATTGGGTGGCCGCCTGCAGCGGCATGATGATCATGTCGTCGTTGAACCGGAACAGGTTGTCGACGAAGTAGGGGCCCATCTGCGCCGCTGTCGGGTTGCGGTCCCAGCCGGGTCCGTACTGGGCCAGCGTGGCGGCGTCGCCGCCGTCCACGGTCATCACGTGGATCGGGTTGTGCCGAAACCCGAAGGCGCCCTGCGGTCCTGACGAGCCGAAGTCCACGCCGAGCGGAAACACTTTTCCGTGCTGCACCAGGCTGGCGGCCTGGGCGATCTTTTCCTCGGTGATGAAGTTCAGTGTGCCGAGCTCGTCGTCATCGCCCCAGCGACCCCAGTTGCTGACGTCGCGGGCGGCCCGGCGGAAGTCGGTCACACTGGCCACGGGGTACGCCCTTCCTCGAGTTCGCGAGCGATCGCGGCGCCTACATTTCCGCCGTCGACCCACACCACCTGGCCCGAAATATAGCTGGCCGCATCGCTATTGAGGAACAGCAGCACCGCTGCTTGCTCGGCGGGCCGGCTGACCCGGCCCAGCGGTTTGGGGATGTCGTCCAGGAAGCCCTGCCCGTAGGAGGTGCGCAGTTGATCCAAGATCGGCGTCTCGGTGACCCCGGGGCCGGTGCAGTTGATGCGGATACCACGAGCACCCAGCGGGGTGACGCTGCGCATGGTGTAGAGAATCAGGGCTTCCTTGGACAGTTGATAGCCGGTGCCCAGCGCTTCGGGATGGCTTGTGCACCAGTCGATACCCTCCCGCATGGTGGCGGTGTCCAGCAGCGGCGCCGCCTGCCGCAGGTGCTCGCGGTACCCGGCGGCGGCGAGCGAGGACACGCTCACGATGGACGACCCGGCCACCATCTTCGGGATCAGCGCCTCGGTGAGTTGGCGCGTGCCCAGGAAGTTGACGGTCACCACCAGCGGCGGGTTGCCGATCCCCGAGGACACGCCCGCGATGTTGAACAGCGCGTCGACGGGGCCGTCGATGCCGGCCGCGGCGCGGTCGATGGACTCGGGATCGGCCAGGTCCACCTCGTGGAACTCGCCGAGTGCGCAGCCGGGCCGGCGCTGGTCCAACCCGATCACATCGGCGCCGAGTTGGCCGAGCTGGCGCACCACCTGCTCGCCGATGCCCGACGCGCATCCGGTCACCACCGCGCGGCGGCCGTCATAGCGCCACAGCGCGTCGATCTCTGCCACGTTTCGCCCCGAAATCCGTTGAGAACTACTTCTTCTGCTGCTGTTGTTCCTTCGCCCGCTGCGCGGCCTGGACCCGGCCTTCGTTGATCTCCGCCATGGCCTCGGGGATCTCGCTGGCGGTGAACTTACCGCCCCGACCGGTGGGCAGTCCACCGAACGAGTAATTCTCGTCGAACTGCGGCGCGGTCGACTTCGGTCGGCGCGCCTCCACCTTTTCGATCACCGGCGCCAGCCTGGTGGCCTTGTCGGCCACGGCTTTTGCGTCCCGCTCGATGAATTCAGGGAGCACCTCTTTGCCCATCAGTTCGATGGATTCCATGGTGCCCTCGTGGCTGCGCGGGTTGAGCAGCAGGATGATCTCGTCGACGCCGCTTTCCTCGTAGCCGCGCAGGAACTCGCGCACCGTGGCCGGCGATCCGATGGCGCCCCGCCCGGGGCCGTAGGCCAGCGTCGGATCCTTTTCCACCTCTTCGAGATACCGCTTCCACACACCGGTTCGCCCGGGCGTGTGCACGCCGGTCATGTAGTAGTGCATGATCCCGAACGAGAAGAAGCCGCCGCCCTTGCCGAGCCGCTGCAGCGCCTCCTCGTCGGTCTTTGCCACCATCATCGACAGGTCACCGCCGATGGCCAAGATGTTCGGGTTGATCGCCGGCGTGACGGGCACGCCGTTCTCCTCGAACTCCTTGTAGTAGCCGTTGACGCGCTCGGTCAGCGGGCCGGGGCCGGTGTAGGCGAAACTCAAGGCGCCGATTGCCTTTTGGGCGGCCATCTGTACGCTGGCCGGCCGCGTGCAGGCCACCCACACCGGTGGGTGCGGCTTTTGCAGCGGCTTGGGAATGACGTTGCGCGCCGGCATCTGGACGTGCTCGCCGTGGAATCCGCTGAACGGTTCCTCGACCATGCAGCGGATCGCGACCTCGAGGGCCTCCTCCCACTGGGCCCGCTTGTCGGCGGGGTCGATGTTGAACCCGCCGAGCTCACCGACCGACGACGATTCACCGGTGCCGAACTCGACGCGGCCGTTGGACAGCAGGTCCAGGGTGGCGATGCGTTCGGCGACCCGGGCGGGGTGGTTGACCGCCGGCGGCAGATGCATGATGCCGAAACCGAGCCGGATGTTCTTGGTCCGCTGGCTGGCGGCGGCCAGGAAGATCTCCGGCGCCGTGGAGTGACAGTACTCCTCGAGGAAGTGGTGCTCGGTCAGCCAGACGGTGGAGAAACCCGCCTTGTCGGCCGCCTCCACCTCGTCCAGGCATTCCTGCAGCAGGACGTGCTCGTCGTCGGGGGCCCAGGGCCGCGGCAGGGCGAATTCGTAGAACAGCGAGATTTTCATGTGCTACCTCCTATGAGTATTAGCGGCTCGGTTGGCGACTTGGGCCGCAACGTGTTTCGCCGCGACGTAGCCGAAGGTCATGGCGGGGCCGATGGTGGCCCCCGCACCGGCATAGCTGCGGCCCATCACCGGCGCGGAGGTGTTACCCACCGCGTAGAGTCCCGGCACCACGGTGTCGTCGGCCCGCAGCACGCGGGCGTGTTCGTCGGTGCGCAGGCCGCCCGAGGTTCCGAGGTCCCCGAGCACGATTCGGAAGGCGTAATACGGCGGATCGCCCAGCGGATACAGGTTGGGGTTGGGCAGGGTCGGGTCGCCGTAGTAGTTGTCGTAGACGCTGTCGCCGCGGTTGAAGTCGTCGTCGTGGCCCTTGCGGGCGAGTTCGTTGAACCGTCGCGCGGTTTCGGCGAGCTCCGCGGCGGGCACCCCGATCTGCGCCGCCATCTCGTCCCACGTCATCGCGGCCTTGACGACACCCGATTCCAGCCAGGCCGGCGGGATCTTGCGGCCGGTGGGCACCGGCGCCCCGGGGATCTTCGGCAGCGGCAGGTGCCCGCCGATGACGTAGCGGTTCCACGACCTGTGGTCGGTGATCAGCCAGCACGGGATGTGGGTGACACCGGACCGCTGGCCCTCGATCATGGCGTGGCCGAAGTCCATGTACGGGGCCGCCTCGTTGATGAACCGTCGGCCGGCGCCGTTGACGATGAATTGCGCCGGCATCATCCGCTCGTTGAGCATGAATTGCATGCGCCCGTCCGGCCATTGGATGGCCGGGAACCACCACGCCTCGTCGAGCAAGTCCGTTGCGGCGCCCACATTTTGGCCGGCCCGGATGCCGTCCCCCATCGCGGCCGGGTTGCCGAAGCTCCAGTCCTGGTCCACCTCGGGCAGCAGCTCCTTGCGCCAGGCGAGGTCGTGGTCGAAGCCACCGGAGGCCAGGATCACGCCGAACCGTGCGCCGATGCGCTGCGGCTTGCCTTCGCGTTCCACCACCGCGCCGCTGACCGCTCCCTGCGGGTCGGTGAGCAACCGCACCATCGGCGAGTCCAGCCACAGCGGGACACCGCGGTCGCGCAGCGCCAGCCGCATCCGGGCGGCCAGCGACTGCCCGATCGCGGCCATCCGCTCGCCGAACACCCGCGCCCTGACCATCCGGGCGATCAGCTTGAGCAGCACGGCTTTGCCCGCCCAGGACTGCCGGATCCGGTAGAAGGTGCGTAACTCCTTGGGCCCCAGCCAGATTCCCTTGGGGGCCAGGGCCAGCGGCTGCAGCAGCTTGTGCTCGTCGGGCCCGAGCTTGCGCAGGTCGATGGGTGGCACGTTGATGGTGCTGCCGAGTTCGGAGCCGCCGGGCAGCTCGGGATAGTAGTCGGCATATCCGGGCTTCCAGACGAATTCGAACCATCCGGAGAGGTTTTCCAAGAATGACAGCATCTGCGGCGCGGTCTCGACGTATTGCCGTATCCGCGCCTCGCTGACCAGCCCGTCGGTGATGTTTTTGAGGTATTCCACCACCCCTTCCGGCGAGGGCGAGTAGCCCTCCCGCCGCTGCGCGGGCGCGCCGGGCACCCAGATGCCGCCTCCGGACAGCGCGGTGGAACCCCCGAAGTGGGAGGACTTTTCGACGATCAGCGCATCCAGCCCGGCGGCCTGGGCGGTGAGCGCGGCCGTCATCCCGCCGCCGCCCGAGCCGACGATGAGTACGTCGACGACGTGGTCGAAATCGGTCATTTCGGTCTTGCCGTTCTGATGGCGAATCCGGCGATCAGTTCGGGGGCGGGCTTGTAGTAGCGCATGGTCGTCTCGTAGGGACCGGCCGCCTGCAGTGCGGCGAATGCGGCCACCCAGGTGCGGATTTCGTGCGCGGAGCCGCCGCCCTCGTGCGTCACGAACGAATTCGACCAGCGGTCCAATTCGCTCAGCGAGCCGCGGTCGATGATTTCCAGGAACCGGTGATCCCAGGTCGGGTTGAGCGGCTGCAGTGCACTGTCGCCGGCGGCGAAGCTCCTGGCCGCGTCGATCACCGCGGCCTGCCGGGCCTGACGCTGCTCGGCCGTCATCGGCGCGCCGTGCACGATCCGCTGCAGCACAGGCTCGGGCGCGGTGGCCAGGGTGGGCACCGGCGGACTGTGCGAGAGCCCACCGGATCCCATCACCAGCACCCGCTTGTCCAGCGTGGCCAGATAGGTGCCGACGGCGGCGCCCAGCGCCCGGCACCGGTGCATCGGCCCCAGCGGCACCCCGATCGCGTTGACGAAGATCGGTATCACCGGACGCGAAATGGCCGTGCCGAACAGCTTTTCCAGCGGCTGGACGGTCCCGTGGTCGACGTCCATGCTGGCTGACACGGCGATGTCGACCCCGGCGTCGAGGACGGCTTGCGCGCAGTCGACCGCCAGCTTCTCCGGGACGTCCAGCGGTCCGGCGTGGGTGCCGTAATCGCCGACGCCGCTGGCGCTGGTGCCGATGCAGAAGGGCGGCATCACCTTGTAGAAGAACCCGTTGTAGTGGTCCGGTGAAAAGATGACCACGAGCTGCGGGTCGTAGTCTTCGACGAAACCTCGCGCCCGGGCGATGGCGGCGTCGATGTCGTCAAGCAGGTCCCGCGACGGCCCCGGAAGATTCAGGAGCGGGCTGTGCGACATACAGCACAGAGCCAGTGCCACTTTGCGGATCACCTCCTCGCGGCGTGAGCGTCAGCGCGTCGAACAGCGCCGCGCTCAGGTCGGGCGCGCGCTGTGCGATGCAGGCGCCGGCGATGCATCGATCGGGACGCAGGAACAGCACCGATTCAGCGTGGATGTCGAACCAGGATTTGAGGTCACCGCGCCGGTCGCCGACGACCACGACGTCGGGATCGTCGTGCCCGGTCCAGTGCAACTGTGTGGCCGGGCGCAGCGCAAAGAAGCGGGCGCCCAAGGCTTTCCAGTTCGCGAACGCCGTCTCGCCGAGGATCTTGCGCGGGTTGTTGTTCCAGCACAGCACGGCGAACCAGGGACCCAGCACGTCGTCGAGCAGCACGTCCTGCTGGTCCCGGGTGTCCACCCGCGGCTGGATGAACAGCGTGCCCACCGGGGAGTCGGCCCGGCCGGGGTTGGCGTGCACGACGGCGCCGTGCTCGTAACGCGGCATGGGCTTGAACCGCATCTCCAGCACATACCGCTTGAGCGTCGGCACGATCGACGCCGAGCGCACCAGCAGGTCGCGGGCGCCGGCCACCCGGCGGTTGGTGGGTGAGATGACCCGGCCCACCATCGTGGACAGGTCGATCATCGCGCGGGCATGCTTGCGGCGCTCCATGTCGTAGGTGTCCAGCAGCTCGTCGCCGGCCCGCCCGCTTACCACCGCGGCGAGCTTCCAGCCCAAGTTCGCCGCGTCGCGGATCCCGCTGTTGTATCCCTGTCCCTGCCAGACCGGCATCAGGTGCGCGGCGTCGCCGGCCAGCAGCAGCCGGCCTCGGCGGAACTCGCCGGCGATCCGCGAATGGTGGGTGTACACCCGGCGCCGGATCACGTCGACCCGGTCGGGGTGCGGCACCATCCGGGCCAGCATCCGCGTCAGGAATTCCGGGTCTTCGGCCTGTTCGTCGGACTCGTCGGCGTGAATCATGAACTCGAAGCGGCGAATTCCGTGCGCGATCGAGATCGAGGCGTACGGACGTTCGGGGTCGGCGCCGACCTCACTGTTGGGATGCCCGAGCGGATCGTTGGCGATGTCGACCACCAGCCACCGGGTCGAGGACGTCGTGCCGTCGAAGGACACCCCCATCACCCGCCGGGTCATGCTGCGCCCGCCGTCGCAACCGACGACGTAGCGGGCGCGCAGCCGGGCGGGGTGGCCGTCACCGCCGCCATCGCCGACATTGCCGCCGTCGGCGCCGAGTTCGACGTTCACCCCGTCGGCGTCTTCCCGGCAGCCCGTCATCGGGCTGCCCCAGCGCACCTGCACGTGCGCGAACCGGTCCAGTCCGGCCAGCAGTTCGGCGTCGACGAGCGGTTGCACGAATCCGTTTCGCTTCGGCCAGCCGAAACGCGCGTCGGGCGGGGCCATTTCGGCGAGCACCCGGCGTTTGGCGTCCATGAACCGCAGGATCTGGTTGGGCACCGTGTGCGGCAGCACCCGCTCGACAAGGCCGATCGACTGGAAGGTGCGCAGCGCCTCGTCGTCCAGGCCCACCCCGCGCGGGTAGTCGATCAGGGTGTCCCGCTCCTCGACCACCACGGTGCGGATGCCTTGCAGGCCAAGGATATTGGCGAGCGTCAGGCCGACCGGACCCGCACCCACCACCAGGACGTCGGTGTCGTGGTCGGTTGCCCGTGGCCCCGGCGCGATCATCAGCGGCCCAGCAGGAAATCGAGATGCAGCCGATTGAACGTCTTGGCGTCCTCGTACTGCGGCCAATGACCGCAGCCGGGCATCACTTCGAAACGCGCGCCCGGAATCATCGACGCGATGCGGCGGCCCTCGCTGACATCGGCGGTCGGGTCGTCGCTCGTCCACAGCACCAGGGTCGGCGCGATGATCGAGCCGTATTCGGCCGGGCCCAGAATGTTGCGCGCCCGAATCTCGGGGTCCTGCAACGCCATGATGTCGCGCATGGCGGCGACGAACCCCGGTTGGCGGTAGACGCGCTGGCGGCTGGCGACCAGGTCGTCGTAGTCGCGGGACTTGTCGGCCATCAGCCATTTGATCCGCGCTTGCACCGTCTCCCAGGTGGGGTTTTCGGCAGCGGCCATCGACAGCGCGATAATCCGTTGCATCACAACGGGATCGGCCTGCGACCCGCCGGCGGTGTTGAGGACCAGCCGGTCTACCACGTCGGGATGGTCGATGGCCGCGCGGGCGGCCACCCAGCCGCCCAGGGATTCGCCGCTGATGCTGGCGCGCTCGACACCGATGGTGCGCAGCACGGTCATCAGGTGCTCGACGTAGTGGCGGACCTCCAGCGGATGGCCGGGCTTGTCGGTGTAGCCGTGGCCCAGCATGTCGATCGACCAGGTCCAGAAATGGTCGGCGTGCGCGGCCAGGTTGCGGACGTACGCCTCGGCGTGACCGCCGGACCCGTGCAACAGGACCAGCACCGGCTTGCCGGGATCGCCGGCGCGCAGGTAGCGGGTCCGGATGCCCCCGGCATCGAGGTAGCCCTGCTCGAACGCGACGCCCTGGAGATCACTCCATATGCTCTCGAACTCCGCCACGGTTCCGTCCGGCCTCCAGATCGGGGAAATCTCGTTCTCGTTTTCGACCTACCTGTGTGCTAATATCGCACAGTGACGTGCGCTATATATAGAGCTTGGCTCTCACGGGAAGGTCTGTCAAGGCTGTGACGGGTTCTGGGACCGGTTCGCAGACCCTGGCCAGGGGTCTGACCGCGCTGCAGATGGTGGCGGATGCCCCCGCCGGACTCACGGTGCAGCAGCTTGCCGATCAGGTCGGCGTGCATCGCACGATCGCCTACCGGTTGCTGACGACGTTGGCGGAGTTCCGGCTGGTGGCCAAGGGCGAGGACGGCCGCTACCGCCCCGCGGCCGGTCTGGCCGTGCTCGGCGCGTCCTTCGACCGCAACGTGCGGCAGCTGTGCCTGCCGACGCTGCGCGCGCTGGCCGACGAGCTGGGCACCACGGTGTCCCTGCTCGTTGCCGAGGGCGACCAGCAAGTGGCGATCGCGGTGATCGTCCCCAGCCACGTCGCCTACCAGCTGTCCTTTCACGAAGGCAGCCGGTACCCGCTCGACCGCGGCGCCGCCGGCATCGCCCTGCTCGCGTGCATGCCGCCGCGGCCGGGGGAACGTGAGCTGGTGTCGCGGGCACGCGAGCGTGGTTGGGTGACGACGTACGGCGAGATCGAACCGAACACCTACGGCCTGGCCGTCGGTGTGCGCCGCCCGGCGCCGTCCCCGCCCACCTGTGTCAACCTCATCTCGCACCGCGAAGACGTCGTGATGCGCGGCAAGGATGCGGTCATGCGGGCCGCGGAGCAGTTATCAAAGCTGTTGAGCTGAAGGGATTGCAGTCCATGTCATGGGACCACGAAGTCGACGTCGTCGTGCTCGGCAGTGGCGGCGCCGGTCTCACCGCCGCGCTGACCGCGGCCGTGGCGGGCGCCTCGGTGCAGGTTTACGAGAAGGCACCGACCGTCGGCGGCACCACCGCCGTGTCCGGCGGCATCGTGTGGATACCGGCCCACAACCGTTGTCCCGACGGGGAATTGACGGCCGCCGACGCGTTGAAGTATCTGCGCGCGCAGTCCCTCGGTTCGATGGACGACGAGTTGGTCGAGACGTTCGTGCGCACCGGCCCGGCGATGCTCGACTTCATCGAGGCGCACAGCGGCCTTCACTTCGAGATCGCGACCGGCTTCCCCGACTACCGGCCCGAGCTGCCGGGAGGACGGCCCAGGGGTGGCCGATCGCTGAGCGCGGTGCCCTTCGACCTTGCCCAACTGGGCGAATGGGCAACGCGGATAACGTCTTTCCCTGCCGACTGGTCCAACGTCGGGTTCGACGCCGAGACCCGGGCGCGGCTGCACGCCGCGATCGACGAACGAACAGGTCACCTGTGCGTGGCCGGCACCGCGCTGATCGCCGGCCTGCTCAAGGGCCTGCTGGACCTCGGGGTGACGCCGCGGGTGAACGCGCGGGCCGAAGAGCTCGTCGCCGAGGACGGGGAGATCACCGGGGTGCGCATCGCCTCGGCCGAGGGCCGCATCGGCGTTCGCGCGCGGCGCGGAGTCATCCTGGGCACGGGCGGTTTCGAGTGGGATCCCGTTCTGGTGCAGGCGTTTCTGCGCGGCCCCATGCATGGCGCGGTCTCGCCACCCAACAACACCGGGGACGGGCTGCGGATGGCGATGGCGCACGGCGCGGATCTGGCCAACATGGGCGAAGCGTGGTGGGTGCCCATCGTCCAGATCCCGGGCGACACCATCGACGGCAAGCCGCGCAGCCGCAGTGTGCGGCTGGAAAGGACGCGGCCGCGCAGCATCATCGTCAACGCGGCGGGCCGGCGCTTCGTCAACGAGGCGTGCGACTACAACTCGATGGCCGGCGCGTTCCACTACCTGGATCCGCGCGGCGGATACGTCAACGACCGCGGGTGGATGGTGTTCGACTCGGTTCACCTGCAGCGCTACGGATTCCTGGGTGTCGAACCGGGACAACCGGTTCCGGACTGGTTCTGCGAGTCGGCAGATCTCGCCGAGCTGGCCGCCAAGACCGGTATCGACGCCGACGGATTGACCCGCACCGTCGAGAACTGGAACCGGTATGTGGCGGCCGGCGTCGACCCCGACTTCGGCCGCGGCTCCAGTGCCTACGACGGCTACTGGGGCGACGACAGCGCGGCCACTCAGGCGGGCAAGACGCTCGGGCCGATCGACACCGCCCCGTATTACGCGGTGCCGGTGAGCATCGGCGCGATGGGCACGAAGGGCGGCCCGCGCACCGATCGCGACGCGCGCGTGCTGCATGTGGGCGGTGAGCCGATCCCGGGCCTCTTCGCCGCGGGCAACGCGATGGGCGGGGTGACCGGACGCGCGTACGGCGGCGCCGGCGGAACACTTGGCCCGGCAATGGTTTTCGGGTACCGCGCCGGCCACGCCGCGGCCACCGGCAAATCGGTCGACTTGCAATAGCGGCGGCTTGGGCGCTTCGCACCCCCGCTTCGCGCCGAGCGAGTGGGCCCGGTTTCGCACCCCCGCTGCGCGCCGAGCGTGGGCCTTACGTCCCGAAACTGCCGGTTGGACGACCATAGGCCCCACGCTCGACGGGGAATCGCGGTGCGGTGAGCGGCAACCGATAGCGCCGGTGCTGGCGCAATCCAAACTCACTTCATGCCAGCCAAATTGGTGACCACGTGACCAATGTGACGCGCAGCAGCGATCGGCGCGGTTAGTTTCTCAGCGGTACCTCGACGCACACGTGCGTGCCCACCGGAACATCCAGGAATACCAGCTCTCCCCCGGCGGCCTCCACCCGGGCACGATGCGAGGCCAGCCCGATGTGCCCCTCGCCCAAGCGGCGCGCCACCGTCTCCTGGTTGAAGCCCACGCCGTCGTCGACGACGTGCAGGACGCACGTCCCGTCGGTGCGGCCGAGCATGATCGCCGCGGTGCGGGCCCGCGAATGCTGCACGACGTTGGACAGCAGCTCGCGCACCACGCCGAACACCACCGCGTCGATGGCGCTGCGCCCCGAATAGTCGATGTCGGTGGAGATTTCGATCCCGGACCGCTGCGCGGTGAATTCGGCCAGCTGCTGCACGGCAGCACCCAGCCCGACCTGTTCGAGCACCGCGGGATGCAGCTCGAACGTCGCCTGCCGCAACCGCTCCGAGGCCAGCTGCAGACCGGCCAGCGCCCGGCCGATACGTTCGTCATCGGGCACGGCCGCATCCAGCTCGACGAGCTCTTGGCGCACCGCCAGGATGTCTTGCAGCGGCCCGTCGTGAATGAACTCCGAGATCCTGCGCTGGGACACATCCGACGCGTTCATGGTCTGGGCGAGCAATTCCTCCCGCAACGCGCTGAGCCCGGCCACCGAGCGGGTATGGCGCTCCTCGATGCGCACCACCAAAAATGCCGCACAACAGAGAAAGCCGTAGAGCAGGAACCGAAAACCCGCCTCCGGCAAACGCACCGAGCTCGACATCACCGGATCTTGCAGCACGGCAATCGCGAACCCGAGCATGGAGAAGATCAGCACCACGGCCGCCCGGCGGGAGGAGACGTCGAGTCCCAACAGGACCGGCAGCATGGCCATGATGAGCAGCGGATAGATCCCGTTGGTGGACAGCAACTGAAAGATCGTCAACGCCAGGATGTCGACGACCGTGAACGCGAACGGCTCCAGCCGGCCGACCCCGGCCAATCTGCCGATCCCGATCCAGCGGCGAAACGGCGCGAACGCCAGCGCCACAGCACCGAGGGCGATGATTCCGTACAGCAGGATCAACACGCTTTCCTGCGGCCACTCGGATCGGGCGGTGCCGATGATCATCGCCGCGACCATCAGGCCCACCACGCCGACCCGCAACACCGAGCCGATTCGGTACGAGCGCATTTGGTGAACCGCGCGTACCCGCTCCAGCTCTGCGTCCCCGGCTACCGCCACCCGATCACCGTACTCATCCGCGCCGGTCGACCCCAAGCAAACGAGAAGACGACTCATCAGGGCGCCCAATCGTGGCGAAGACCGTTGTTCGGCAAAGAGCTACACTGTCGGCCATGGCTGACCCGGCTACCCGCGAGACGGTGCGGGTGGTCGTCGCCGACGACCACCCGCTGTTTCGCGAAGGTGTGGTGCGCGCGCTGGTGTCGAGCGGCGCGGTGAACGTCGTCGGTGAGGCGGAAGACGGTTCTGCGGCACTGGAATTGATCAAGTCGCATCGCACCAGCCCGACGTCGCGCTGCTCGACTACCGGATGCCCGGCATGGACGGCGCCCAGGTGGCCGCGGCGGTGCGCGCCGACGGGCTGGCGACCCGGGTGTTGCTGATCTCGGCGCACGACGAATCGGCGATCGTCTACCAGGCGCTGCAGCAGGGTGCGGCCGGGTTCGTGTTGAAGGACTCGACGCGCAGCGAGATCGTCAAGGCCGTGCTCGACTGCGCGCAGGGCCGCGACGTCGTGGCACCCGCGCTCGTCGGCGGTCTTGCTGCCGAGATCCGCCAGCGCGCGGAACCGACGGGGCCGGTGCTGAGCGCGCGCGAGCGCGAGGTGCTCCACCGGATCGCGCGCGGTCAAAGCATCCCCGCGATCGCGGGCGAGCTCTACGTGGCGCCGTCGACGGTCAAGACCCACGTGCAACGCCTCTACGAGAAGCTGGGGGTCAGCGACCGCGCGGCCGCCGTCGCCGAGGCAATGCGCCAAGGTCTGCTCAGCTAGCAGCCGACCAGCGGTCGGGTGCGCTCACCGCATCGGACCGGCGCGCTCGCACCAGCGCTTTCGCGCACGCCATCGCCTCGGCCACCAGATGCCGGGCTCCGCGTTCGACCTCCACGAGCCGGTCGGGGTCGACCCCGTCGGCCATCAGCCGCCGTCGCGCCAGGACCAGCGGGTCGATGGCGACGGGGTGGTTCGTCCGGTAGGTGATCGCCTCGACCAGGCTTGGCCCGTCGCCGGCGCTGGCGCGCCGTACCGCTTGGCCCACCGAATCACCCACGGCCACAACGTCTCTGCCGTCGACCAACGCCATGGGCATCGTCTCGGACCGGTAGGCGCACCGCCGGGCATCCGGCCCGCCGCGGACATTCTGCACGACGAACACCACCGGCAACCGCCACGACGCGGCGATCTTTGCGGCCGTGGCGAACTCGACGGAGTGCGTGTCACTACCCGCGATGGCACACAGCGTGACCCTGCCGTCACCGGCCATCCGCTGCGCGTTGGCGTCGCCGAGCGCAAACAGGGTCGATTGCCCCAACGCGCTTTCGTTGGCCAGCGCCTGCTTCCAGTCAGCCGCACCGCTTTTCCGCGATCCGCCGGCGCCTCCGCGCGTGGTTCCGAGCAATTCCGCGATCGCCGGGCCCAGCGGCAGGCCCAGGCCGATCTGCTGGGCGTGCCGGAATCGGGGGGTCGTCGCGTTGACCAGGTCTCCCGGTCGAAGTGCGGCGACGGCCCCGACGGCGACCGCCTCCTGCCCGAAGTCCACCGGCGCGTCGTCGTCGATCGCGGCGCCGACGGCCGATTCGTCCAGCGCCATGTCGAGCAGCCGCAAGACCCACATCCGGCGGTAGGGCTCCAGCCGGTCGTCGTGTTCGGGTGCTGTCATGTGCCGGACCTCCTAGTCGCAAGCGATTTGCTTGGTCCTCAAGGTAGGGGGATGGCCCGCGGCGCGCCTCCGCCGATCGGTCCGCAAACGTGATGAATGCCCGTTCCCCCGATTGGGGGACACCGCCGGCGGTCAGTCCGTCTCGGTCCTCGACGGCGAGAGCAGCCGGTCGGCGGCGGTGTAGGGATCCTGGGTGCCGTCGACGACGGCCTCGGCGAGCCGGTCGAGGGCCGGCTGGGTGCGCAGCCGGGTCTGCGCCAGCGACAGGATCTGGGCCCGGGCGCGCGCCAGTCGACGGGCGCGGCTGTCGGTGCGGCGATGGTCCTCGATGGCCGCCATCAGGTCCTCGATGCCCTCGCCCCGGGCGGCGATCAACGACACGATGGGGGCGCTGGTTTCGGCACGAAGATCCCGGACCGTCTGCTCGGCGCCGTCGCGGTCCGCCTTGTTGACGGCCACGATGTCGGCGACCTCCAACACCCCCGCCTTGGCGGCCTGGACCGCGTCGCCGGCACCGGGATTGAGGATGACGACGGTCGGGTCGGCCACGGCGGCGATCTCGATCTCGGACTGGCCCACCCCGACCGTCTCGAGCAGGACGACGTCGTAGCCGATCGCCGCCAACAGCCGGATGGCCGCCGGAACCGCGGCGGCCAGGCCGCCGAGATGCCCGCGGGTCGCCACGGAGCGGATCAGCACGTCGGAGTCGTTGATGTGCGCGGCCATTCGGATCCGGTCGCCCAGCAGCGCGCCCCCGCTGAACGGCGACGACGGGTCCACCGCCAGCACCGCCACCCGGCATCCCCGTCGGCGGTAGGCGCCGACCAGGGCGGCCACCGTAGTCGACTTCCCCGCACCCGGCGGTCCGGTGATGCCGATCACCGGGCCCGTGTCGCGGGGCGCGGAACCGATCGCCGTCAAGACCTCGTCGCGCTGCTCGCCCTCCACGAGGCTGAGCAGCCGACCGGCCGCCCGGGGAGATCCGTTGCGCGCCCGGTCGATCAGCTCTCCGATGGTCATGTGCGCATTATTCGCCCGCGACCTCGATCACCGTCGCCGAACCCATGCCCCCGCCCGCGCACATCGCCGCGACGCCGATACCGCCGCCGCGGCGGCGCAATTCGTGCACCAGGGTGACCAGCATCCGGGCCCCGGTCGCCGCCACGGGATGTCCCAGCGAGCAGCCGCTGCCGCTGACGTTGACCTTGTCGGGGTCGAGTTCAAGCAGCTTGACCGTGGCCACACACATCGCCGCGAAGGCCTCGTTGATCTCGAAGAGGTCCACATCGGAGATCGAAAGCCCAGCGCGTCCAAGGGCTTTCGGTATCGCCTCCACCGGCGCCAGGCCGGTGATCGCCGGGTCGACCCCGACCGACGCCCAGGACCGGATGGTGGCCAACGGCCGCAGCCCGAGCCGGTCGCTGGCGATCGTCAGCACCGCGGCACCGTCGTTGGCGCCGCAGGCGTTGCCGGCGGTGATGGAGAAGCCCTCGATTTCCGGATGTAACGGCTTGAGCGCGGCCAACTTCTCCATGCTGGTGTCGCGCCGCGGGTGTTCGTCGACCGAGAACAGCCCGTGCGGGGTGTCGATGGGCACGATCTCCTCTTTGAAGCGGCCCTCGTCGATGGCGGCGATGGCGTTGCGGTGCGACCGCAGCGCCCAGGCGTCCATCTCCTCGCGGCTCACCCCGGCTTTGACGGCAGCGTTCCAGCCGACGGTGATCGACATGTCCATGTTCGGGGCGTCGGGCCGGTCCGGGTGGGTCGGCGGGAACCAGTCGACCCACTCGCCGTCGACCTGCATCCGCGATCGCGGCGACGTGGAAGCCGAGTTGACGCCGCCGGCGATGACCAGTTGGTCCATTCCGGCGCGCACGCTGGCCGCGGCGCTCTGTACGGCCGCCTGACCCGCCGCGCAGTGCCGGTTGTTGGCCAGGCCGGGCACCTGGGTCAGCCCCGCCGTGATGGCCGCGTGGCGGGCCAGCACGCCGCCGCCGTAGAGGCCCTCGCCCAGGATCACGTCGTCGACCTGGGTCGGGTCGATATCCTTCACCGCTTCGCTGACGACGTGGTGCGCCAGGTCGAATGCGCTGGTGTCGCGCAGGGTGCCCTTGCGGGCGGTTCCGATGGGTGTGCGCAGCGCGGACACGATGACGGCTTCAGCCACAGTCTTCTCCAGTTCAACCAGCAGGTGCAGCGCCCGTGCGCCATCCGCACCTCACGAGAATATTATTCTCTCAGTAGGAGAGCGTCAGTTGCAACCAGCGCGGGGTGGCGGCCGGCGGGTCAGTTGGTGCGGTCGGACCATCCGCGCGGGAGGTCGCCGGGAGCGGTGTCGATGACGGTCTCGTCGTCGGTGCCGACGTATTCGAACAGGGTGATGTAGGCGAACTCCGGGACTTCGTAGATCGGGTAGGTCGGGCCGCGGTCGCGGTAGGCCCGCATCTCGTCGAGGTGTTCGTTCTGGAAGCAGACCGTGCGCTCGCCGTGCTGGCGAATCCACTGCGGGAAGAAGATGACGCCGTGAATGCGGCGTTTGGACGGCAGGACGTTGACCGCGACGCAGGTGCCGGTGGGCTCGGTCCACGAGATCTTGTAACTGTCGTCGTCGAGCTGGACGAGGTTGACCTCCTGGCCTTTGACCCAGCGCCCGCCGACATGCCCCGAGTGGATGCGGTAGTCGATGGTGGTGGCGTTCTTGACATACATTTCGTACTGCCAACCGTTGGCGTAAGTGTAGATGAAGCGGTGTCCGACGATCCCCGAGAAGTCTTGCGGGGGAATCGGGTTCGCGACGCTGGTCATGGTCGTGCCTCCCATCTCAGCGGGGCCGTGCGGGCCGCGCTCAGAGGAGATCTTGCCAGAACCGCACTCCCCCGGGAGCTGCGGGAATCGGTCCGATTTGGGATGGTGGGTGGATGACTGAGGGAATGGTCGCGGTCCCGGGTGGCCAGGTGTGGTTCCAGCGCACCGGCGGCGGCGCCGGGCTTCCGCTGCTCGTCATCCACGGCGGGCCGGGTCTACCGCACGACTACCTGCGGTCGCTGCGGCGGTTGGCCACCGACCGCGAGGTCATCTTCTGGGATCAGCTCGGCTGCGGCAACTCCAAATGCCCACCGAATCCCGGCCTTTGGACCATGGAACGCTCGGTGGCCGAGGTGGATGCCGTGGTGCGCGCCCTGCGGCTGGACCGGTTCCATCTGTTCGGAAATTCCTGGGGCGGGATGCTGGCCCAGCAGTACGTTCTGGACGCGGCTCCGGCCGGCGCCGCCAGCCTCACCATCTCGAACAGCATTGCCTCCATCCCGCAGTTCGCGAAGATGGTGGCGCGCTTGAAGTCTGAGCTGGACCCCGCCACACAGGCGGCCATCGACCGTCACGAGGCCGCCGGCACCACGCATGACCCCGAATACCAGGCCGCGATACGCACCTGGAATGAAACCTACCTGTGCCGGGTGCGGCCCTGGCCGCGCGACCTCGAGGACGCGTTCCGCAAAATGAGCGCCGAGGTGTTCGAGACGATGTTCGGCGCCAGCGACTTTCACATCGTCGGCACGGTGCGGGACTGGGACGTCTTCGACCGGCTGGGCGAAATCGCCGTGCCCACAATGGTACTCGCGGGCCGCTACGACGAATGCGTGCCGGAGCACATGTGGGAGATGCACCGGCGCATACCGGGCTCGCGCTTCGAGCTGTTCGAGTCCAGCGCCCACATGCCGTTCATCGAGGAACCGGAGAAGTTCGACGCGGTGATGCGTGACTTCCTACGGCTGCACGACTGATCGATTCAGTTCTTGTCCGCCAGTTTGGTGACGATCGACCGGAAATCCTCGGTGACGAACGACTGGCTCTCGGCCGACAACGCATAGTCCAGACTGGCCAGCACGGCCCGCTCCAGATGGATGTTGAGCACCCGCTTGGTGCTTTCCACCGCCTGCTGCGGCAGCTCCAAAATCTTTTTGGCGCAGGCGATTGCCTCGGCGACGGGATCGTCGGCCACGTGATTGGCCAACCCGAGCTCGACGGCGCGCTGCGCGCTGATCCGGGTTCCGGTCAGCGCGTACTCCTTGGCCAGCAACAGGCTGATGTGCAGCGGCCAGGTCAACGGCCCACCGTCGGCGGCCACCAGACCCACCTGCACATGCGGGTCGGCCAGGTAGGCGTTCTCGGCGATGTAGACGATGTCGCTCAGCGCCACCAGGCTGCAGCCCAGCCCTACCGCGGGGCCATTGACGGCCGCCACCACCGGAATCCGGCAGCGCGCCATGCCGAGCACGATCTCGCGCCCGTCCCGGATGGTCTTGGCACGCAGTTCGGCGTCGGCGGACAGCTCCTTGAGATACCCGAAATCACCGCCCGCCGAAAAAGCCCGGCCGGCACCGGTGATCACGGCGGCACGCGCGGTGGGGTCATCGGTCAACCGCTGCCACAGCCGCGCCAGCCCCACGTGCAGGTCGTCGTTGACCGAGTTGAGCGAGTCCGGCCGGTTCAGCGTGATGATGCGCAGCGCACCGTCGGCCCGGACATCGATTTCGGTAGGCATGTCGTACACGTCAGACTCCTTTAGATGGTCGTGACCCGCTTCACCCGGGCTTCGCCCGCGCTCGCGATCACTCCTTGTTTAATGGTCGTGACCCGCTTCACCCGGGCTTCGCCCGCGCTCGCGATCACTCCTTGTTTAATGGTCGTGACCCGCTTCACCCGGGCTTCGCCCGCGCTCGCGATCACTCCTACAATCCCAAGATCCGTGAAGCGATGATGTTCTTCTGTATTTGTGATGTCCCGCCCATGACGCTTTGCGCCCGGCTGTACAGGTAGGCGCTGAGCAGATCGGGATCCCGGGTGCCCGCGACGGCCAGCGCGGCATGGCCGACGGATTGTTCGACCCAGGTCATCAGCAGCTTGTCAAGCGATCCCTCGGGCCCGTGCGACACGCCGTCCAGCTGCTCGGACAGCCGTCGCCGGACGTGATGCGTGAGCATCTCCGATTGCACTGCCGCCCAAGCTAATTCCTCGCACACCGGGCCGTCGGTGCGCGCGTACAGGCTGCGGACGATCTTGCCGTAGCGGGCCGCATACCCCAGCGTGGAGGGCTCGCGTTCGTGCCCGACCACCGTCATGGCCACCGCCCACCCGTCCCCGGGGGCACCGACCATCCGGTCCGCGGGAACCTTGGCGCCGTCGAAGAACACCTGACCGAATTCGTTGGTCACCCCGTTGATCATGCGCAGCGGACGCTGTTGTACGCCAGGCTGTTTCATCTCGAGGATGAACGCCGACAGGCCCCGGTGACGCTTGGCCTGCGGATCGGTGCGGGCCAGCAGCAGACACCAGTCGGCGACATCGGAGTAACTGGTCCAGATCTTGTGCCCGTCGACGACGTAGGTGTCGCCCTCCAGCCGGGCGGTGGTGGTCAGCGACGCCAGGTCCGAACCGGCGCCCGGCTCGCTGAAGCCCTGACACCAGCGCTCGGTGCCATTGATGATGCCGGGCAGGAAGCGGCGGCGCAGTTCGTCGCTGGCGTGCCGGCCGATGCCGTAGATCAGATAGCCCACGCTGGGCCGCGGCGGCGCCCCGGCCCGGGCCAGTTCCTCGTCCACGATGACGTCGTACACCGGCGCCAGCTCCTGGCCGCCGTACTCGCGGGGCCACGACAGCCCGAAGAAGCCCTCGCGGTACAGGGCCTGGTGCCACTCGGCCTGCCGGGCCCAGTAGTCGTCACCGGAACTGGCAAACTCCTTGGCGTGCAACGAAAGCCAAGAGCGCAGCCGCTCCCGGAAGGCGGCCTCGTCGGGTGAATCACGAAAGTCCAAGATCGATCTCCTTCAACGCGACCGGCCACAGCTCGGTCGAGGTCAGGGCCCGGCGCAGGTAGACGTGCGCCGCGCACTCCCAGGTGTTGCCGATACCGCCGTGCACCTGAATCGCCGTCTCACAGACCGTTCGGGCGGCACGCGCACAGTAGACCTTGGCGATCTGGGCCGCCCGGATGGCCTCGGCGGGTGCCAGCGCGTCCACCGCCCACGCGGCGTGCCGGGCCACGCTGATCGAACCCTCGATCAGCGCAAGGCTTTCCGCCAGCAGGTGCGCGATGGCTTGATACGACCCGATCGGATTACCGTACTGCTCACGGATTTTCGCGTAGTCGCAGGCCAGCGCGTGCGCGCCCCGGGCGACGCCGACCAGGTCGGCCGTCGTGGTGACCAGCGCCAGCGCCCGCCACTGCCCGGCCACGTCGGAACCCACCTCCCCCAGTGTCTCCGGAGAGCCCACCGTCGTCGCGTCGGCCCGGGTCAGGTCGACGTTGTCCGGCGCGGGCCGCACATCGACGGCCAGGACCGCGCCACCCGACAGCGAGACAGCGCGCCGAGCGCCCCGGGCATCGACCGCCCGATCGTCGACGGCGACCGTCGTCGCCGCCGCGTCGGCGCCGACGTGGCGGAGCAGGTCGTCGGCGAGCACCGGACCCAGAAACGGCGTGTCGACCAGCCGGCGGCCGAATTCCTCGGCCACGATGGCCACTTCGACACCCGAGGCGCCGTCGGAGCGCAACGACCGCCAGCCGGACATCTCGATCTGCTTGTCCAGCCGGCTGATTCGGCCCTGGTCGTCGAGATCCTGCACCGTTGCCGGGCCGAGGTCGTCGGCCAGCTTGGCGGCGGCATCACGCAATTGCTGTTGTTCAGCTGTCAGACGTACATCCATGGCGCTCCTTCAGCACTCGGCGCAGCACCTTGCCCGAAGGCAGGCGGGGGATTTCGGGCACGACCACCACTCGGCTCAGATGTTTGTAGGACGCCAGCTTTTGGCGCACCAGGGCGGTCAACTCGGTCACGTCCACCGGTGCGGACACCGCGACCGCGGCGACGACGGCTTCGCCGTTGAGCCCGTCGGGCACGCCGAACACCGCGCAGTCCGCGACGGCGGGATGCCCCTGCAGCACCGCCTCGATCTCGGCCGGCGCCACCTGGAAGCCGCGCACCTTGATCATCTCCTTGAGACGGTCGGTGATGCGCAGCCACCCGCCGGTGTCCAGCCAGCCGGCGTCTCCGGTCCGGTACCACCCGTCGCGGATCGCCTCGCCCGTCGCCTCGCCCGGCAGATAGCCGGCCATCAGCGACGCCGACCGGGCCTGTATCTCACCGACCTCACCCGCTCCGGCCGGCTCGCCGCTCGCGAGCGAGACGACCCGCACCTCGACGCCGGGCACCGGCCGTCCGACGGTGTCCAGCCGCGCGTCCTCGATCGGATTACACGCGATCACCGGCAATTCCGTGGTCCCGTAGGCGGGCAGCCAACCCACCCCGGTGCGCCGGGTCACCATCTGGGCGACCTCAGCGTTGACGGGCGTTGCCCCCCACACGATGTAGCGCAGCGAGGACAGGTCATAGGACTCGAGATCCGGATGGGAGCCGATGGCCAGTGCGATCGGCGCCACCGCCATTTCGACGGTGACACGGTCACTTTCGATGTGGTGCAACACCTTGTCGATGTCGAAGCGGGGGTGCAGCCGCACGCAGGCGCCGGTCTTGAGCGCGGTCAGCAGATTCAGCAGGCCCAGGATGTGCGACGGCGGCGTCGCCACCTGGATTCGGTCGCGGCGTGTCAGCCGCAGCGCCTCGCGCCAGTGCCGCACCGCCGCGTCGAGCGAGGCGTGGGTGTGCCGGACGGCCTTCGGCAGGCCGGTGGTGCCGGAGCTGAACACCAGCACCGCGTCGCCGGCGCGCGGCGGCGCACCGGCCGTCGGCTGCGCGGGCGGGACCGGCTCGTCCAGGTGCAGCATCGGCATCAGGCCGGCCAGCACCGGATGGTCCCCGACGGCGTGCCCGGGATCGGTCAACGCGAGCGCATGCTCGACCTCGTCGCGCTTCCACGCCGGGCTGATGAGCACGGCCGTGGCGGCCAACCGCCAGATGGCGAGCAGCACGGCCAGGAATTCGGGCCGGTTGGAGGTCATCACCGCGACCCGTCGACCGGCCGTGACACCGTCCTTGGCCAGCGCGGCGGCCCAGCCGTCGGCCAATGCGTCGAGTTCGGGCACGCTGAATCGCCGTTCCTCGAACACGAGCGCTGCCGGCTCGGTCACGTCCCGTCCTTCCCTGACAGGCCGGGCAGACCCGACATCCATACAGTCTTGAGAAGATGCTATCGCTTCGTGAGAATAGTATTCTCTATACTGAAGAATGCAAGTACGGGAGGGGGCGGTCAAAGTGACGGTCACCCGGATCATCGAGGAGACCCCAGGGGTGACAGATCCGGCAACCAACGGCTCGAGCGCCGGAACGGTGACGATTCATCTGGACCGCAAGAAGGTCTCGGTGCCCATGGTGCCCGGCGAGACCCTGCTGGAGACCGCGCGGCGGGCCGGGCTGGAACCGCCGTTCAGCTGCGAGGCCGGCAACTGCGGCACGTGTATGGCCAAGCTCGAGGAGGGCCACGCGACCATGCGGGCCAACGACGCGCTGGAACCCGACGAGGTCGCCGAGGGCTACATTCTGACGTGCCAGGGCGTTCCGGACACGGACTCGGTCACGGTGCGCTACGAGTAGCCAGAGAGGTGGCGGCAATGGCCAAGGGCATCATCCTCGTGGAGAGTCGACCCAGTTCGCCTGAACGGGAACAGGAATACAACACCTGGTACGACGAGGTGCACCTGGGTGAGCTGGTGGCCCTGGACGGATTCGTCTCCGCGCGCCGGCTGCGGCCGGTGGACGGCGACGGCCCCTACGTCGCCATCTACGAGATCGAGGGCGACGACCTGCAGGCGATTCTGGACAACATGATCGCCAGCGCCGGGCAGCTGCACATGTCGGATGCCCTGCAGCTGGATCCGGCGCCGATCCCACGACTGCTCGAAGTGACCACCGAGTGCGGAGGCTAGCCCATGGAGGCCGATGACCTGATCCTGGTGAGCATCGACGACCACGTCGTCGAGCCGCCGGACATGTTCCTGCGGCACGTGCCCGCCAAATACCGGGACGAGGCCCCGATCGTCGTCACCGACGACAAGGGCGTCGACCAGTGGATGTACCAGGGCAGGCCGCAGGGCGTCAGCGGACTGAACGCCGTGGTGTCGTGGCCGGCCGAGGAGTGGGGCCGCGACCCGGCCGGGTTCGCCGAGATGCGGCCCGGCGTCTACGACGTCCACGAGCGGGTGCGGGACATGAACCGCAACGGCATCCTGGCGTCGATGTGTTTCCCGACGTTCACCGGCTTCTCGGCCCGGCACCTGAACATGCACCGCGAAGAGGTGACGCTGGTGATGGTGTCGGCCTACAACGATTGGCACATCGACGAGTGGGCGGGTTCCTATCCCGACCGGTTCATCCCGATCGCCATCCTGCCGACGTGGAATCCCGAGGCGATGTGCGCCGAGATCCGCCGGGTGGCGGCCAAGGGCTGCCGGGCGGTCACCATGCCGGAATTGCCGCATTTGGAAGGACTTCCGAGCTATCACGACGAGGACTATTGGGGTCCGGTGTTTCGCACCCTGTCCGAAGAGAACGTGGTGATGTGCCTGCACATCGGCACCGGGTTCGGGGCAATCAGCATGGCCCCCAACGCGCCGATCGACAACATGATCATCCTGGCCACCCAGGTCTCGGCGATGTGCGCCCAGGACCTGCTGTGGGGTCCGGCCATGCGCAACTACCCCGACCTGAAATTCGCCTTCTCCGAAGGCGGTATCGGCTGGATTCCGTTCTACTTGGACCGCAGCGACCGGCACTACACCAACCAGAAATGGCTGCGCCGCGACTTCGGCTCTCAACTGCCCAGCGAGGTGTTCCGGGAGCACTCGCTGGCCTGCTACGTGACCGACAAGACGTCGCTGAAGCTGCGCCACGAGATCGGCATCGACATCATCGCCTGGGAGTGCGACTACCCGCACTCGGACTGCTTCTGGCCGGATGCGCCCGAGCAGGTGCTGGCCGAACTGACCGCCGCCGGCGCCGATGACGCCGACATCAACAAGATCACCTGGGCGAATGCCTGCCGGTTCTTCAGCTGGGACCCGTTCGCCCGCACGCCCCGCGATCAAGCGACCGTCAAAGCGTTGCGCGCCAAGGCTCTTGACGTCGACGTGTCCATCCGGTCGCGCGCCGAGTGGGCGCGGCGCTACCACGAGAAGCAGCTGGCGGGGCAGACGTAGGCGAGGCGGGCGCAGCCGCCGCGGGCGCAGCCGCCGCGCGAGCGTGCACTTAGTTTCACGCTGGGCGCCGAGCGTGAAACTAGTTTCACGCTCGGCGGCGTGATGTCCTACGACTCCGGCAGCTGGGGCGGCGGACGGTACTCGGGCTGGTATCCCGACACGTGGATCGGGCTGCCGACCAGACGGAATTCCCCCGCGGTCACAACGACTTCGGGAGTGGCCTCGAGCGCCTCGGGCAGTGTTCTGACCGCCGCCGCCGGCACCCCGAGCGGACGCAGCCGCCGTTCCCACCCGGCGGCGCTGTCGGTGGACAGCATCGCGGTGACGACGGCCAGCACCTCGTCACGGCGGGCCACCCGCTCCGCCATGGTTTCAAACCCCCCGATACCCGCCTCCGCCGCGAACGACTTCCAGAAGCCGTCGTGGGTGATGAACAGCGCCAGATATCCGTCGGCGGTCGGAAACAGCTGCGCGGGAACGTAATAGGAGTGCGCCCCGTGTGGGCGGCGCTGCGGCTCGACGCCGCTGTTGAGGTACGCCGACGCGTGGTAGTTCAGCTGCGACAGCATGACGTCGCGCAGCGACACGTCCACCTGGCCGCCGGTGCCCGAGATGATCTTGGCCAGCAACCCCAGTGCCGCGCACATCCCGGTGGAGTTGTCGGCCGACGAATAGCCGGGCAGCGTCGGCGGGCCATCCGGGTCGCCGGTCAGCGCGGCGGTGCCCACGCCCGCCTGCACCACGTAGTCGAAGGCCGGATCGTCGCCGCCGTACAGCCCGAAACCGGTGATGGCGACGCAGACGATCTTCTCGTTGTGCCGCCGCAGGTCGTCGTAGGTGAGCCGGAGCCGGCGGATCGCGGACGGTTTCAGGTTCACCAGCAGCGCATGGGATTCGGCGGCGAGCTCACCCAGCCGCCGTTGTCCCGCATCGGAATTGAGGTCCAGGCAGATGCTGGACTTGTTGCGGTTGAGGCTGGCGAAGTAGGTGGCGCCGACGCTGCGGGAGATCTCGCCGCCGGGGGGTTCGATCTTGGTGACCTCGGCGCCGAGATCGGCGAGCAGCATGGTGGAGTACGGACCCGCCAGCATGGTGCCGACCTCGAGGATACGGATCCCCGCCAACGGCCCGGTGTTGTTGCCGCTCAACGCAACTCCGCGGCAAGTGAGGCGATCATCTCGCGGGTCCGGCGCTTGGAGGCCACCAGCTCGTCGCGGTTGTCGCCGATGGGCAGCAGCCGCACCGACAGATCCGTGACGCCGGCGTCGGCGAAGCGTCGCATCCGGGCCAGAATCTGTTCGGGTTCGCCGGCCGCGCACAGGTCGCCGACGTCGCGGGCATCGCCGCGTTCGAGCAGCCGCTGGTAGTTGGGCGACACCTCGGCCTCGCCCAGGATGCGGTTGGCCCGCTCCTTGGCCTCGTCGACCTGGCTTGGCGCACATAGGCATACCGGGATGCCGGCGACGATCCGCGGCGCGGGGCGGCCGGCGTCGGCGGCGGCCTTGGTGATCTTCGGCGCGATGTGCTCGCCGATGGCACGCTCGTCGGCCATCCACAGCACGGTGCCGTCGGCGAGTTCACCGGCGATCTGCAGCATCACCGGCCCCAGCGCGGCCACCAGTACCGGCATCGGGGTGTCGGCCCCGATCACCATGGGATTGTGGACGGTGAACGAATCGTTCTCGACGTCAACCGGTCCCGGCCCGGCGATGGCGGCGTTGAGCACCTGCAGGTAGTCGCGGGTGTAGGCGGCCGGTTTCTGGTACGGCAGGCCGAGCATGTCCCGGATGATCCAGTGGTGCGACGGCCCGACACCCAGCGCCAGCCGGCCACCGGCCACCGCGTGCGTCGAAAGCGCTTGACGAGCAAGGGCGATCGGATGCTGGGCCTGCAACGGCACCACCGCGGTGCCCAGCTCGATGCGGGAGCTGTGCGCGGCCATCAGCGACACCATGGTCAGGCAGTCGAAGTCGTTGGGCACCTGCGGCATCCACGCCGTGTCCAGCCCCGCCGACTCGGCCCATTCGATGTCGGAGACCAGCTTGTCCACCTTGCGGGCCATGTCGCCGCGCTCGGCGCCGATCATCACTCCGACGCGCACTGTTCCTCCGTGATCGCTTCCTTGTCGTCCGGCTCCCCGGTGCCGGTCAGTGCGCGGATCTCACGCACCAGTTTGTCCAGCGGTGTGCCGGTGGGGAATACGGCCGCGGCACCGGCCGCGAGCAGCTTGGGGACGTCGGCGTGCGGGATGGTTCCGCCGACGACGACGGCGATGTCCGCGGCGTCGCAGGCGCGCAGCGCCTCGACGGTGCGCGCGGTGAGCGCCAGGTGGGCGCCGGACAGGATGCTCAGGCCGACCACCGCCACGTCCTCCTGGACGGCGATCGAGGCGATGTCCTCGATGCGCTGCCGGATGCCGGTGTAGATGACCTCGAATCCGGCGTCCCGCAAGGTGCGGGCCACGATCTTGGCGCCCCGGTCGTGTCCGTCCAACCCGGGTTTGGCAACCAGAATCCGGACGGCCACTAGAACACCACCGGTTGCTGGAATTCGCCCCACACCGCCTTGAGCGCGGAGACCATCTCCCCGACCGTGCAGTACGCGTTGGCGCAGTCGATGAGCTTGTGCATCAGGTTGTCGTCTCCTTCGGCGGCACGCGACAGCGCCGCGAGACTGGATTTCACTGCGGCCGAATCCCTTTCGGCCTTCACCTTCGACAGCCGTTTGAGTTGCAGGTCGCGCCCTTCGGCGTCGAGCTCATAGGTGACCACATCGTGTTCGGGCTCCTCGGTCACGAACCGGTTGACGCCGACGACGGGACGGGTCCCGGCTTCGATGTCTTGATGCAGCCGGAACGCTTCGTCGGCGATCAACCCCTGCAGGTAGCCGTCCTCGATCGCGGACACCATGCCGCCGTGGCGGTCGAGGTCGGCCATGATCTCGATGATGCGGGCCTCGGTCTCGTCGGTGAGCGCCTCGACGAAGTAGGAGCCGCCCAGCGGGTCGGCGACACTGGCCACCCCGGTTTCGTAGGCCAGGATCTGCTGGGTGCGCAGCGCCAGGGTGGTGGTTTCCTCGGTGGGCAGCGCGAACGGCTCGTCCCAAGCGGCGGTGAACATCGACTGCACGCCGCCGAGCACCGCGGCCATCGCCTCGTAGGCCACCCGGACGATGTTGTTGTGGGCCTGCGGCGCATACAGGGAGGCGCCGCCGCAGACGCAGCCGAACCGGAACATCGATGCCTTGGCCGTCGTCGCACCGTACCGCTCCCGCACGATCGTCGCCCAACGCCGCCGTCCCGCACGGTATTTGGCGATCTCCTCGAAGAAATCCCCGTGGGTGTAGAAGAAGAACGAGATCTGCGGGGCGAACTGGTCGATCGTCATCCGGCCCCGCTCCACCACCGTGTCGCAGTAGGTCACTCCATCGGCCAGTGTGAACGCCATCTCCTGCACCGCGTTGGCGCCGGCATCGCGGAAATGCGCGCCGGCCACCGAGATCGCGTTGAACTTGGGCACCTCGGCCGCGCAGAACTCGATGGTGTCGGCGATCAGCCGCAGCGACGGCTCCGGCGGCCAGATCCACGTCCCGCGCGAGGCGTACTCCTTGAGGATGTCGTTCTGGATGGTGCCGGTGAGCTTGGCCCGCGGTATGCCCTTCTTTTCCGCCGCGGCGACGTAGAACGCCAGCAGGATCGCCGCCGTTCCGTTGATCGTCATGCTGGTGCTGAGCTTGTCCAGCGGAATGCCGTCGAACAGGATCTCGAAGTCGGCCAGGGTGTCCACCGCGACGCCGACCCGGCCGACCTCCTCGCCGAACTCGGGATCGTCGGAGTCGTAGCCGCACTGGGTCGGCAGGTCCAGCGCCACCGACAGCCCGGTCCCGCCCTGCTCGAGCAGGTAGCGGTAGCGGCGGTTGGACTCCTCGGCGGTGCCGAATCCCGAATATTGGCGGAAGGTCCAGAGCTTGCCGCGATAGCCGGAGGCGAAGTTACCCCTGGTGAAGGGGAACTCGCCCGGTTGCGGGGGCTCAGCGCTTCGGTCCGCCGGCCCGTAGACGGGCTGCAGCGGAATGCCAGACGGAGTGTGGGCCGTATTATCCATCGATGAATAACGTACTTGCAAAAAAAGAGAATGCCAATACCACTCGTTTGACCTGGTCAAGCGGGTGGCTTGACCAGGTCAAAGGAGACAGATGGCTGACAACTCGCTCACCGACCGCACGGTGGTGATCTCCGGCGGCAGCCGCGGCATCGGCCTCGCCATCGGTATCGCCGCCGCCCGGCGGGGCGCCAACGTGGTGCTGCTGGCCAAGACCGACACCCCGCACCCACGCCTGCCCGGGACGGTGCACACCGCCGCCGCCGACGTGGAGGCCGCCGGCGGGAAGGCGCTCGCGGTGGTCGGGGACGTGCGCCGCGAAGAGGACGTGCGGCGCGCGGTCGAGGCCGCGGTGCAGCGGTTCGGCGGCGTCGACGTGTGCGTGAACAACGCCAGCGCCATCGCGGTGGAGCCGACGGCGGAGCTGTCGGCCAAGAAGTTCGACCTGATGCAGGAGGTGAACATCCGCGGCACCTTCCTGCTCACCAAGGCGTGCCTGCCGTACCTGCGCCGCGCCGCCAACCCGCATGTGCTCACCATTTCGCCGCCGATCAACATGAACCCTCGCTGGCTGGGCGCCCACCCGGCCTACACGCTGTCCAAGTATGGGATGACGCTGTTGTCGCTGGGTTGGGCGGCCGAGTTCGCCGACGACGGCATCGGCGTGAATTGCCTTTGGCCCCAGACCTATATCGCGACGGCCGCGGTGGCCAACATGGCCGACGGCGACAAGCTGGCCGAGTCGTCGCGCAGCCCGGAGATCATGGCCGACGCGGCCGTCGAGATCGTTTCCCGCCCCGCGCGGGAAGCCACCGGCGACTGCTACATCGATGCCGAGGTGTTGCACTCTGCCGGGGTCGACGACCTGTCTGTCTACGGCGGCGGCGAGCAACCGATTCCGGACCTGTTCCTCGACTGAAGGCCTATGCGCGGCAGATGATTTCGCCGTGCGGGATGGCGATCCAGCCATCCGGGGCGGCGGCCCATTCTCGCCAGGCGGCGGAGATCTCCTCGAGCTGCTCGCGGGCGGCGAGCCCGAGGCTCACCAAGTCGCGGGCCACGGTGGAATGCAGGATGCGGTCGGCCCACATTCCGCCCCACCAGTCGCGCGTCTCGGGTGTCGCATAGCACCACAGGCTGCCGGTGGGCGTGATGTCGTCGAAGCCCGCCTGCCGCGCCCAGGACAGCAGCCGCCGGCCGGCGTCCGGTTCGCCGCGGTTGGCGCGCGCGACCCGTCGGTAGAGGTCTCGCCACAGGTCGAGCGCCGGCAGTTCGGGATACCAGATGAACCCCGCGTAGTCGGCGTCGCGCACCGCCACGATGCCGCCCGGCCTGCACACGCGCCGCATCTCGCGCAGGGCGGCGACCGGATCGGACAGGTGCTGGAGCACCTGATGGGCGTGGACGACATCGAACGTGTCGTCGGCGAAGTCGAGACGGTGCACGTCGGCGGTGCCGAACGAGACGTTGGACAGATTCCGTTGCTCGGCTTCGGCGCGGGCCACTTCCAGGACGTCCGCCGCCTGGTCGACGGCGGTGACCTGCCCGGGCGCGACCCGCGCGGCCAGGTCGGCGGTGATGGTGCCGGGACCGCAACCGACGTCGAGCACCGACAGGCCCGGTGTCAGGTGCGCCAGCAGGTAACCCGCGGAGTCCTCGGCGGCACGCCGCCGGTGACTGCGCAGCACCGACTCGTGGTGCCCGTGCGTATACGTCGCTCGATGTTGGTCGTTCACTATGGCCCCTCGGCTCGCGCGTCCTTGTTCGGCCAGGCTACCGACGTTGCGCCATATAATGAAACTCCCGTCTCGGAATATGAGACACCTAGTCGACGGGGACGTTGAGGATCGGTTGGTCCACACCGGCCCCCGGGCCGTCGAAATGCCACCACTCCCCCGAGTACACCTTCAATCCGCCGTAATTCATGGCGTTGCGCAGCGCGGCCCGGTTCGCCACCGCGTCGGCACTGATGCCCTGCGTGTTGAAAGCCGTTGCCCTCGAGGTGAAGTCGTCGAAGTCAGTGCCCATGTCGGCCAGACACAGCCCGCCGGCGTGCAACCCGGACGAGCAAGGCTGCTGTGCCGTCGTGAAGGTCACGTCCACCGAACGCCCCGACTCGTGGCTGCGGGCATACGCGCCCGGGCGGGCGACCCAGGCGGGGTTGGGGACCAGGCTGAACATCTTTACCTGGACGTCATGCGGGCGATAGCAGTCCCAGAACACCAGCAGGTGACCCTGTGGGCGCAGCGCACCGGCGGCCGCGGCAAGGCCGGGAGCCATCGATTGGTGCACAAGGCATCTGGCGTCGGAGGGATAAAGCTGCGTATGGGTGAAATTGTTCGACGTCGCATAGCGCAGGTCGAGCACCGCATCGGGAATGACGCTGCGGATATCCACGAAGCCGGCCGCTTTCGCGGCGTCACCGACCGGCGGGACATCCGGGCTGGCCTCGGCGGTGCGCGTCCCGCCCGCCGCGACCAACAACGCCGCAATCGTCAGTCGCAGCACCCACGCGAGACGCATGCGGTCATTATCCCGGTTGGTCGGCCGCGCCGGGGTCAGCCGCCGGGTGTTGTCGCCACCGGCCGTTCAGAGATCGGAAAAACCAGTGGGGCTGGTGCGAAGTCAATCGCACCAGCCCCACCGTGACGTTTGTGACGTTCTCAGACGGTGCTGACTCCTACCGCCTGGGGTCCCTTGGCTCCCTGCTCAACGTCGAACTGAACACGCTGGTTCTCGTCGAGCGAGCGATAGCCGCTTCCCTGGATCTCGGAGTAGTGGACGAAGAGGTCCTTCGTGCCGTCGTCAGGGGTGATGAAGCCGAAGCCCTTTTCACCGTTGAACCATTTCACAGTTCCCTGTGCCATTTACTTACTTCTCTCATCAAATGCGGATGTACCAATCACATCCGTGCGGGTTCAGGGTAGCATGAGACCGACCATATATTGAAAACAGTTGCCTCACTTGCTGATTCATTCGCTGTGCACCTGGACTGCGGCCTCGCCCGGGCTCCGTCTCACCCGACGCGCCAGGCGCGGCTCGGGCTGCCTGTAGAGTGGAGTGGAACCGCATTCTTACGGTCACCGCGAATCGCCGACGAACCACGAATCAGAGCGCCGTGCGATTCGATCGTCGTCCGACGCCAAGCAGCGATGCGTATCGGCCGAACTCTTCATCCGGAAGGACAACCATGGACCAGTCGAACCTGTTTTCCCACCCCGAGGAGCCGAAGTATGTCGCTTCGGGGGAAACCTCCGCGAAACCCGTCGAGTACCCGACGTTTTCCGATCGGCCCGACACCGGCGGATCCACACATCAACGGCGCTGATCGGCTTGAAGCGCCCGGGCGTCAGGACGCCTTGGCGTACCTGCGGACCAATTCGCCTTCTCCGAAGGTACTGGTTCGCTGCTGACCGTTGTCGTCTCGACTGAAAAATGTCCACTGGCCGGGACCGCTCTGCGGACCGCTGATCATCCGGACCGTCAGCCGCAATTCGGTGGGACGCCGCGTGCCGATGATGTCGCCGACCCGTATCTGCGATGGGTGAATCTCGACCGCGTCGCACCAGTTCTGTATTGCCATGTAATCCGTTCCTCGCCGTTGCCACCACCCTACCCGCCCTCCCGCACGAAGGGGCGGATACCGTGCATCGTCTCCAAACCCGTTGTGCTACAAGGGAATTGTCGTGGTTTGCGAAGACCGGGTTCAGCTACCGGGCGAATTCGCAGGCGCCGTCAGCCGACCTGGGTGAACTCGATGTGCAGCTCGGTCAGCCCCCGCAGCAAGAACGTCGACTCGTAGCGGTATTGGCGGCTGGACGCCGGCCCGTGCTTGGCCTCATTGATCCTGAGCTCGCTGGTGCGGTCCAGCAGCCGGTTGATGGTGATCTGGCCCTCGACCCGGGCCAGCGGCGCGCCGGCGCAGGTGTGGATCCCGCGGCCGAAGGCGATGTGTTCGCGGACATTCTTCCGGTCGATACGAAACTCGTTGGGGTTCTCGAATTTTCGCGGGTCGCGGTTGGCCGCCCCGAGACACAGCATGATGACCGTGCCGGCCGGGATGTGCACCCCGCCCAGGGTGGTGGTCTTGCGCGCCAGCCGGAAATCGACCTTGGTCGGGCTTTGCATGCGAAGCGCTTCTTCGATGAACGGGCCGATCAGGCCGCGGTCGGCGCGTAGCCGCGCCTGCAGCTCTGGCTGGTCGCCGAGCACCTGCACGGCGGCGCTGAGCAGCTTGGTCACCGTCTCCTGCCCGGCGGCGAACAAGAAGGTGGCCGGTCTGACCACCTCCAACAGCGGCGGGGTCGAGCCGTCGGGATAGGTGGCGGTCGCCAGGCCGGTCAGCACGTCGTCGCGGGGACGCTCGCGCCGGTCGGCGATGTAGCCGCTGAACAGGTCGTCGAGGTACTGCAGCGGGTTGCTGCCCACCGGTTCGTGATCCAGCGCGCCCACCCGGGCGCCCGGCGCGTTACCGGCGCCCAGATTGCGGCGGATCTGTGGCCGGTCCTCGTCGGGCACCCCCAGCAGGTCGGCGATGGCCAGTGTCGCGAACGGCTTGGCGTACTCGCTGAGGAACTCGCAGTGACCGTTGGCGATGAACTCGTCGAACTGCCGGTCGGCCAATTGCCAGATGTAATCCTTGTTTTCCTGCAGTCGGCGCGGCGTGAGCAGGCGACCGAGCAGCGACCGCGCCTTGTCGTGCTCGGGTGGGTCCATGACCACCATGTGCTCGAAGATCGGGAACTCGTGGCGATGCGCCTCGATCAGTTCGCTGATGTCGTCACCTTCCGGGGTGAACGGCAGCGGCGGGAACGGGCCGCCGATCGCGTTGACCGCGGAGAAGGATTCGACGTCTTTGAACGCGGCCTGGACTTCCTGGTAGCCCGTGACGGCCACCACGCCGTAATGCGGCTCACGGAACACCGGCCCCTGCTCGCGCAGATAATCCCAGTAGTCATAGGGATCCTGGGCGACGTCGGCGTCGGTGAAGTAGTCGACCTGGGCGAGATCGGTCATGAGCTCAATTTCCTTCGTCGGGCGCGTACGGCGGTTGTTCGGTCAGCACGCTGATGGCTTGGCGTGGACAAGCCGCCACCGCCGCCTGCACGCTGTGGCGCAACGATTCGGCCGGGTCGTCCGCGCAGCTCGCCGTGTCGTCGTCCAGCCGGAAAACCTCCGGGGCGATCTCCACGCACAGGGCATGGGCCTCACACAGCCGCGGATCCACCCGAACGCGCATGTCTTGACCCCCTTCACCCTCCGAACCGCCTGCGATACTGATCGATCGACCAAATTGCTAGGATGCGGTATGCCTACCACGGACCGCGCAGGCCGGTCAAGCAAAACGGGCACGGCCACCCGGCGCTCCCGGCGGAATACCGACGCGGGAGCGCGCACCAAATTGATCGAGGCCACCGCCCGGCTGATGCGCGAAGAAGGCTATGCCGCGGCGACGTCGCGGCGGGTGGCCGCCGAGGCGGGCGTCAAGCAGGCGCTGGTCTATTACTACTTCCCGACCATGGACGACCTTTTCGTGGAGGTGCTGCGGGCGGGGGCCGAGAGCGCGCTGACCCGGATGCGGGCGCTACTGACCGAGGACGATCCGCTGCAAGCGCTGTGGCTGATGAACAGCGACACGGCGCTGACCGCGCTGAATGCCGAGTTCATGGCGTTGGCCAACCACCGCAAGGCAATTGGCGCCGAACTCAAGGGCTACGCGGAGCGGGTCCGCGACATTGAGACCGCGGCGGCGACCATGGTGCTGCGCGCCAACGGCATCGACCTCGAGGAGTATCCCCCGGTCGCGATCTCCATGCTGATCGCGCAGGCCGCGCGCAGCCTGTGCAACGAGAAGGCCGTCGGCGTCACCCAGGGACACGACGAATTGCGCGCATTCGTGCAACGCCAACTGAGTCGGCTCACCGCACCCGCGGCCGCGTCGACCACCAGCGGCTAGCACCGGCATCTGTTGACACTGTGGCCAAACGGTGCCACCCTCCTGATCGATCGACAAATAATTTCTCGTCGACCAACAGGTGCGCGCCGGGCCATCGTCATCCCGGCCTCTGAAATCAGTGAGGACAATCATGGGCGGAAGAGTCGAGGGCAAGGTCGCGTTCATCACCGGGGCGGCGCGGGGTCAGGGTCGCAGTCACGCGGTACGGCTGGCGCAGGAGGGCGCCGACATCATCGCCGTCGACATCTGCGCCCCGATCAGCAGCAACAGCCAGATCCCGCCCTCGACGCCGGACGACCTGGCCGAGACGGCCGACCTCATCAAGGGGCTCGATCGGCGCATCGTGACCGCCGAGGTCGACGTCCGTGACTACGACGCGCTGAAAGCGGCGGTGGACAGCGGCGTCGAACAGCTCGGACGGCTGGACATCATCTGCGCCAACGCCGGAATCGGCAACGGCGGCCAGACCCTGGACAAAACCAGCGAAGACGACTGGCGAGACATGATCGACGTCAACCTTTCCGGTGTCTGGAAGACGGTCAAAGCCGGTGTGCCGCATCTGATTTCGCAAGGGCAAGGTGGATCGATCATCTTGACCAGCTCGGTCGGCGGACTCAAGGCCTACCCGCACACCGGCCATTACATCGCGGCCAAACACGGTGTCGTCGGGTTGATGCGGACGTTCGCCGTCGAGCTCGGCCAGCACTCCATCCGGGCGAATTCCGTGCACCCCACCAACGTGAACACACCGATGTTCATGAACGAGGGGACGATGAGGCTGTTCCGGCCGGACCTGAAGAACCCCGGCCCGGACGACCTGAAGGTCGCCGCGCAGTTCATGCATGTGCTGCCGGTCGGCTGGGTGGAGCCGGTGGACATCAGCAACGCCGTGCTGTTCCTGGCCTCCGACGAATCGCGTTACATCACAGGTCTTCCGGTCACCGTCGACGCCGGCAGCATGCTCAAGTAGCCGCGCCGGCATCTCGCTCACCGGCGGTGAAGTTCATCCCGGTGGCCAGGGGCGGGATCGAACCGCCGACCTTCCGCTTTTCAGGCGGAGTTCTGGCCTACACCAATGTGTTTCAGCCGGTCAGGCCAGGCACGCGACCGGAATTCGGACATGTTGGATCAGTCGGTCTGGTTCGCTGGCCCCATATCGGCCCCCTGGAACCAGCTTCGCGACTAAGCCCGGACGCCCCTCGCTAATGGTTGGCGTACGTGTTTACGCCTTTAGATTGGCCTGACCTTTGGCGTACCTCAACGACACCATGTACATCACTACATCAGTGAGGTACTGATTTTCATTGAGGTATAGTGATAGTCATGGCGTACCAGGGGAGAGCGGTCAGCGCGCTGGAAACCGTGCTTCATACCGCGCTGCGCGCGCGCAGCGCCGAAGGTCCGAAACGCGATCTAATCGTGACGTTAGGCAATAAGGATCTTCGGGTCCGCTGGCTAACGGTCGGCTGGCCGCAGCAGGTCGAAGCGGCCCTACACGATAAGCCCCGACCGGACGTGATCGTCGCCCCGCGGATGTCACCGGGAGCGCGCGCCGTTGCCAAGAAAGCCGGCGTTGGCTGGGTTGACGAATCCGGAGCAGCTGACATCGTCATCAGGGATGCCTCGGGGACGACGATCATCATCGACACAAAGGGCAAGCCGCCGGTGCCCCTGGACTCGGGCATCGGGTGGAGGCCAGCCACGCTCGCCGTTTGCGAGGCCATCCTCTCGGGACAGGCGAGCCCGACCGCGAACTCGGTTATAGACGTCACCGGGATATCGATGGGCAGCGCGGTGACGGCGCTGAAGTTCCTCGAGAAGGACGGGCATCTGGTCAGCTCTGCTGCCCGGGGGCCCAGCGCCGCGCGACGCGTCGCCAATCGTGACGAGTTCCTCGACGCTTACGCGACGGCGGCCGAGCGGCTGCGGTCTCCGATTTCCATCCGTGTCGGTGTGCTGTGGCGCGATCCTGCCGCTGGGGTGACCCAGACCGGTCAGCTTTTGGAGGCTGCCGGCATCGATTGGGCTGCCACAAGCGCGCTTTCGGCGAACGTGCTGGCGCCGCTGCAAACAGAGGTGGCTCCCTTGGAGATCTACGTGGCGGGCAAAACATGGAGTGATGTTCGCCGAGCCGCGGTGGTGGCTGGCCTGCAAGAGATGGACGGCGGTCGCCTGGTGCTACGCCCCTTCCCCACACCGGCCGGCGCAAAACTCACCGAGACGATCGCTGACGGATTTCGCTCGGTGCTGTGGCCTCGCGCGTACGCCGACCTCCGAATCAGCGGGGTCCGCGGCGAAGACGCGGCCGAACACCTACGTGAGGAGATGACGACACCGTGAATGACGACCTAGTGTCCTGAGTCATTAATTCGTGGGTTCTTGTTATAGTAGGTGATGCCGTCCCCGCATGCCGCGAAGATCGTGTTGACCGAGGATGAACGCGCCGAGTTAGAGGGTTGGGTGCGGCGCCGCAATAGTGCCGCGGGGTTGGCGCTGCGGGCCCGGATCGTG